>JBHLKN010000052.1:4350-13409 GCA_048886645.1 Candidatus Hodarchaeota archaeon
GATAAACACGTTAGATGGAGGGCAGTATGGGCCCTTGAAGAGATAGGGGATGAAAGGGTAATAAACCCGCTTATAAACGCCTTAAAAGATGAAGATGAATACGTTCGAAGGAGAGCGTCGATAGCTCTTGAAAAGATAGGCGAACCAGCGGTAAAACCGCTCTTTAAAGCTCTAAAAGATAAAAATAAGTATATTCGAAAGGAAGTAGTATGGGTTCTTGAAAAGATAGGAAAACCGGCAGTAGAACCTCTAATTCAAAGTCTGAAAGATGAAGACGAAGATATTAGAAGGAGAGCAATATCAACCTTGGGAAAAATAAGAGACGCAAGAGCAATAGAACCATTAATCCTAGCTCTAAAAGACGAAGACAAAGAAGTTCGAAGGAGAGCAATATCAACCTTGGGAAAAATAAGAGACGCAAGAGCAATAGAACCATTAATCCTAGCTCTAAAAGACGAAGACAAACATATCAAAAAAAGAACAATAACAACCCTAGGCAAAATCGGGGACGTAAGAGCAACAGAACCGTTAATTCAAACCTTAAACGATAAAGATAAGGATCTTCAGAAAGTTGCAGAAAATGCTTTAAAAAAGATCAAACCAAAGAAGAAAAAGCGAAAATGATATAAAATTTTAATTAATTATACGACAGGACTATCGTTTTCTTATAATAGCGTTTTTTACTTGTTTTAATCAATTCAAACTTTTTACGGATACTCTTTTTTTAGTCGTTTTAAGAGTCTTTTATATAGTTCTTCTTGGTTTGCGAGGTTGTTATAATAATAAAACAAGGGTGTTCATATTTTAATTATATCAATCACAGTTATCATTGCAATAAAACTACTTTCTTAACCTTATCCACAATATATTTTAAAAGTGAAAAGGGTAAAAGTGGTTAGAGGATTGTTTGTTTCAAAAATCCAAATTTAACAGATGACTTTGGTAAATTTCCCTTTTTGAGAATAGTTTTTTAACCCTATTAAGATTTTTTTTCGTTTCTCTCTCTTAGATAGCGTGAGAAATCAAAGATTGAAGATGGGGTATATGAACTCCCCCCTGACTAAAACCGTTATATAAACCACATAGTATCATTATTATTTGACGCGCCTGTTTCGCGTAAAGGGTGTGGACGGGGTGTCTACACGCGTATAGTAATACCTGTAGACGGGCTTTTGATAGTATTTTATAAAACGGGTGCGTCACCCCACCTTTTTAATTTCCTCTATAGACTAGGAAGAGAACACTATCTTTCTTTAAAAATTACAAAAGATGTAAATAGGATCACAGGACATACAACAATACCGTATTATAAATAATAATATACCATTATAATACTAACATTATAATATTATACAAAGGAGGGTTGGCGGCCACAATGATACCCGAAAACTCGTCGAAAACAAAAAAAGAGGGAGGGATTAAATCACTTATTAAAGCCTTAAAAGATGAAGATGCTGAAATTCGTAGTGAAGCCGCGTATGCATTGGGGGAGATAAAGGATAAAAGGGCAGTAAACCCGTTGATAAAAGCTTTAAAAGATGAAGATAGTGAGGTTAGAGAAGAGGTTGTGTGGGCTCTTGGAGAAATAGGCGATATAAAAGCCTTAAAACCCTTGATAGAAGCTTTGAAAGATGAGGATGTGAATGTTCGGGGGATGGTTGTAGAAGTTCTTGATAGGATAGGCGGTGAAAACGCAATAGAGCCCCTCGAACAAGCCCTAAAAGATGAGGATAGTCTTATAAGAATTGCAGCAGCGTCAATTCTTGTGATCTTAAAATATAAAAACGAAACAAAACGTATAATAGAAGCCCTAAAACATGAAAGTCTAGAAATGAGAAAAGTAGCGGTATGGACCCTTGAAAAAATTGGCGACAAAAGAGCGATAAAACCATTGATAGAAGCTTTAAAAGATGATGATATTCTTGTCCGAGAGGGAGCAGCACAAGCCCTAGAAAAACTAGGATGGGAACCAAAAACTGATTCGGAAAAAGCTGACTACTTTAAAGCAAAAAGAGAGTAAAACAATTCTACTTGCCCCCTCTGTTATTTTTTTGAATGTAAGTGTAATATATCCTTAAGAAATTTGAAATTATACTCACCTCCCACCTTTACAGCTTCAAAGTCAATAAAAATAAGATAAAGTTCATTTTAATAAAAAAAATAGATTTTATAAGGGATATATTTTTCGGGAAGAAGAGAGTGTACCTAACTGGTTTTAAACCAGCCAGATTCAAACTTATGAGGGATGTTAATCTAGGTACACCCTAAAACGGGTTTTAATGTAGCTTATATAACCTTTACTTGTTTTTAAAAAGAAAAAAGAAAATCTTGATTTTATCTTTCAAAACATTAAATCAAAATTACGTGCTGGTTTAATCCTCCAACCTTTCTCCTTTTTCTTACCCACCTTTTCTAACCAGTATGAGGATAGGGTGTGAATTTTCTCCCGAAAAACAGAAAGAGCTTCATCTTTATCATGGAACATACTTTCAATAGGTTCCTCTTTTCTACTTCTTACTACTACTTGGTTGAGTTGCACGATTTTTCACCCCGTAATAGGCTAAAGGCTTTATCTCATAAAACTAGTATTTTCGTAAAGGGCTATTACCATAACAAGAATTGCAATAAGAACTGCAATTATTTTTATCTTGTCTGGATCTGGTTTCAGATCAAAAGCATAGTTTCCAATACTGAAAAGATCGCTCATAAAAAACACACCTCAAACTATATTCCCGCCCAATTTTCTTTTTATAAAAGTCCCCCTTCTAAGATCCATAAAGAAAAAGCTCTACAAACAAAACATAAAAAGGAGAGGTTATGTTTGTAACCAAGTTTAAACAGTTGCTATTTTTTGGTTATCAACTATCGAGCAATATGTCTATTGTTGTTTCCTGTTTGTTAAGAAATAAACTCCTAATATCGTCACCCCGACCAAAGAAATAGTTAAGAGATTTGCTGTATTTGATTCTCCTTGACTATCAGATCCATCACCCGACCCATCACTGGGCGGATCTGAACCATCTGGTTGCAAAACTTTAACACTGCATAAAAACGTGCTTGTTTTTGCTTCTTTATCATCTTCTGCAACCAATGTTATTGAATAATCTCCGTTTTCTGTAAAATTGAATGAACCCTTCCAGAGATTATCGCTAAACTGTGCTAAATCCACTCTCGTACCACTAATTAGGAGATAGACAGCTGAAACAGTCCCATCATCACTAACAGAAATTTCAAACTCCATCTCATCATTTTCATAAAGCACTACTAAACTGTTCGGGTAGTCAGTATACCATACTTGATCTATGCTTGGCGGATCGTTATTAGGATCTGGCGAACCATCACCCACTGTTAATGTTTCTATGTTTGAAACTCCTTGATGGCAATAGTCTGAAGCAAGGCTTAAAACCTTTATACTATGCGTTCCCTTTTCACTCATAGAAAACGTGAACGTGGCTTCACCGTAAGAATCCGTTATGCTGCTTGAAACCATAACACTATCAGCATAAAGATGCACGGTGGCTCCTGAAACAGGACCAGTATTAACTCCATGAACATATACTGTTGCAGTAATTTGAGCTCCAACATCTGCGCTACTTGGACAGGAAAGCGTCACCTGCACTTGATCCCAAGCTTCTACAACTTCTTCGATAAACGTATGAACCACGTAAGTATCGTTGGCCTCGATGGCAACCATGTGTTCTCCCCTTGAAGTAAAGCTCAAACTTATCTGGTTTTGTGTTCCTCCTGCAAACCAACCAGTTACGGGCAATTGATTTGCTAAAACCCTGTATCTCTCACTACATTGCACGGAAAAACTGACAACTTCACCAACAGTAACGTTTGCTGGTAGGTTAGTAAAGCTTCCTGTGGGTTTGATCCATAGTTCGCAAGTTTTTGAATCAGTGTCGCCATAACTGTTGTTTGCAAAAACGACGATTATCCCTTTATGGTAGGGAACGTTCCATGTTGTGGAGCCTTGCCCGTTTTGATCTAAAGGAAGGTTTCCTATCCAGTTAGCAGGACCTCCTGAACCTTGTTGCCAGTAAAGATTGATTATGTGGTTTGGTGTTCCTTCCACTTGGATATCTACATCTTCCTCTGCGTAAAGCGTTGTCTCCATTGTCAAGGTAATAGGTGTTCTGACAAAGAACTGTGCCATGGGACTGCTTTGTGCTGGATAACAGTAGATAGATCCATCTCCTTCAAACTTTACAAGGATTGTATGCCAACCTACGGGCATGCTACTTGTTATGCTGTAGTTATAGTAAAACCAACCGTCAAACCCTGTAACAGCAGTACCCCTCAAACTACCCCCTTCGTAAAGGGTTATGAGGGCATTTTCCACCCCTTCTCCTACTTCATCTATTAGTTGTCCTTTTATCTCTACATTTTGCCCAGTTATCGCCGATTGCGGACTAGCACTAACAGATCCTTGAGCAAAATTCGGAATAGACCAAAAAGTAACCACTTCTGTTGTGGAGTTCGAAGGATCATAAATTGTTGTACCTTCATACTCCCAGGAGAAGACCATTTCTCCAAGTTCGTGGCTCGGATAAACATAGTATCCGTAAATCACCTTCCCATTTACTTGAAATGTCTCAATAATAGTTCCATTGGTGTATTTCAAAAAAAGGGTACCTTCTGTTACGATTTCTCCATAACAGTAAACGGTTGCATTTAAGTAGATCATCGTGTCTCTTTGGGCTTCTCCTGGAACCTCTGTAACGATCAATGTTTCACCATGCACGATATAGGTTGAGTAGTGGTTGCCTCCTTCTACGAAGGGATCTTCAGGATAAACAGTGAGGTTTAACGTGTGCTGTCCAACTTGTTGGCGATTGTAGGTAAAGGTGAAAACACCATTCTCATCCGTCTCATAGACCCCGACAAGCTGATCATCTAACAAATCATAAACTTCTACCGTAGTGTTTTTCACATCAACTCCTATGTTTGAAGCAAGGAAAACTCTGACATCTGCCTCCACAACCCCTTGAGGATAGTACGGCTCTTGGTGATAAGAAACAGAGGCCTCTGTTTTATCCCATATCTCAACAAGGGTTGAATCGTTTATCCCTGTGTATTCGTCTAAATCGTTATAGATCTTAACCCATACAGTTGTCCATCCTAACTCCATAACCCATTCTGGAGTCCAAAGATAAACGCTTACATTGTCTATTAAGTCGCTTTGACCGATATAGTTTAGACCTATTGAATCCTCGTAGTAGTATTTGGCGATCTTGTTAGAAACGTTCGCCCCTGTAAGCGTGGTTGTAAGGTTTACCGCGGTCTCTTCTCTGTAAGCTTTTTCTGGATTAGCTGCTAAGTTTGCCGTAAAACCGGATCCAAGCACGTCTAGTATCGCTACATCACTGCTCGACTTGTAGTCCTGGGGATTATCTGGTATAAAGGTCGCGTTAATCGAATGATACCCTAAAGGATAGCCTAAAGGCACTACCCAATCAAGGGTGGCTTCGCTATAAATGTCTAAAGGCAGGGGTGAATTTGAAAGGTTTTGCCCTGTGGTCACATCGTGAAACCAAACAACTCCTTCTATAGGCCACGCAGATCCCCCTACCTTCTCTACGTGTGCTGTGAAAGTTACTGTTTCCAAATAATATGCTGTATTTTTATCCATTGTAAGCGTGGTTGTAGTGGGAGCTGTATAAGCAGAAACAAGCCCCACACTCCCTATAAAAAGCATACTTACAAAGAAACAGGAAAAAAACACCTTACTTTTTATTTTTTTCAACTTCTTCATCAAAATCTTCCCCATGAAAGAAAAATAATTAAAATCGCCATACCTTCAAAGTGATTTTCAAAGGGTTATACTTACAAATCCCTTTAAAAAAGAGGTACAGCCTTTTTTTGAAGAAAACATGGAGAAGAAGAAAAGGAGAATTCGTATTGTCGGATTTGTCAAGAAGAAGCAACTGTTCTTTCTTCAAAGTAGGAAGTTTCGTGGTCTAGGATATTTAAAAGCTCTTGAAAAAGGGTGCCTATGTTTTCTCCTGTTTTTGCACTAACCTCAATATAAGGAAAGTTTCTCCCAGTTCTCTTTTTGAAAACTTCAACATCTTTCTTAAAAACGGTTTTCTCATCTTTTAGATCCATCTTATTCCCGACAACAATTAAGGGAATATTTTCTTTTTTCGAGTTTTGGTAAACGTTTTCTAACCACCAAGAAAGGTTTGTAAAAGTTCGATGGTCTGTTATATCAAAAACAAGGATGAAAATCCGTGATCCTGCGAAAAAGTTGCTGTAAATACACATTGATTTAAACTGATCCTGTCCTGCAAGATCCCACACTTGCAGCTTCACAGGTCTTCCCGACGGGAGAGAAACATTGAGAACATGGAATTCCACTCCAATCGTTATGGATAAATCTATGGAGTCTGCTTCATTTTTTAAATATCTAAAAAGGGATGTCTTGCCTACCCCTCCTTCTCCACCAATTACAACTTTTTTAACACGATTAATATTTTCAAGCAAAAGACTTTCTACTTCCTTTTCAACCTTCGAAACCATACAAACCAACCTATCCAACTATACTCTATTTTCCTTTTATAAAGAAGGTAATCTTCAACAAAAAAACGTAATATCACTTTTGTGTGCGGAAGATTTAGATTTTGAAAAAGCAAAAAATTTTCTATTTTTGGTATGCATAGATTAACGGGCTATACTCCCCTTTCTCCTTCTTTTCTCTTTCAACCTTTTCTAGTTCTTTTTCAAAATAAGAGTAGGATAATGGTTCTAGTTCTTTTTCCGTTTCTCGTTTTTCTCGTTTCTTCCTACAATCTGCGTGAACTTTTACGTTTTCATAATCGTAGCAGTATGTTTCTCCTGCTTCTATCACGGTTTTACAAAAGTAGCAATAATGCCTTTTTCTAGCTTTGATGGGTCGCCCTAGCTGTTTTCTAAGGTAGAATATTCTTTGGTATAGCTTTTTCTTATCTACACCTGTTATGTTTGAAATTTCGCCGTATTCCATCCCTGCTTCTTTTAAGGTTAAAGCGAGGATGGATAACGCTTTTTTATGCACGTTTCTAACGTTTTCCTTCCCCGTTATTTTATCCATTAATTCGTAGACAGTGTCTATGCTTTTATTGACAAGTTCTGTTTTTTTGAGAAGAATTCTTGTTCTCCCCGCTTTTCTGATGAGGTCTTTTTTTAGCTCTTTAGCTAATTTTTCTTTTTCCTCCCGTTTGTCGCATATTTTTTTCTTTTTTGAAACAATTTCTTGTTCTTCTGAAAGGAATGGTTTTAAGGTTTTGTGAAGTCTTTTAACGGTTTTTTTCAAAGCCGTTTTTTGATTATGTGTGTTGGCAAAATGTTTTATGTATGATCTTTTTTCACCTGTCAATTTCATAGCAAGGGCAAGTAAGCCCTTCACTTTTTCCTCAACCACCCCATTCCTACAGATAAATCCTGGTTTTCCGTAATTTTCTAAGAAGATGTCTTTTAGGTTTTCTGCAAAATGTAAAACGTTTCCAGTTAACTCGTATTCATGTTTAAACTTGTTGAAGATTTCTTTGAACCGTTTGCGTGTAAGGACAAATTTCATCTCATTAGAACTACTGGGAATCTTGTCCATCTGTTTCATAACGATGTTATAGTTTAGGGGACATCCGAAGTATTCTGAAATCTCTTTCCACCATTTTTCATCGTGAATCCTTAAACTCCTCTTTATATGGGACAAATTTTCTTCTATTTTTACAAGAAAAACAGCAACAATTTTTTGTTTTGAATTTGTTCCCCTTACTACTTCACTAGACAAACATTCGTAAAGGGCCCGTTCTATGATGCCTTTTGGGAAGAACATCCTCATCTTTCTAGCGATTTTAATATAGGTTTTGCTAAGTTTCTTTAGCTTTTTTCTAGATTTTATTTGGTGGTCTTTTGTAATTAGGTTGTGTAAGCGGCCTAGTTTTTTGTATTTTACTTTGGTTTTAACACTTGATCCATTTTTTCCGCTCCACTGGGAGCCATTACTGCCAATCATGCTGCCTGAAAGTTCAGCATTTATACAGGCAGCTTGAAATTCTAAATCTTCAAATTTGAAAGAAGTTTTTGAACTGATATTAAGCGTTTTATATACTCCCTTCCAATATTTGCTACTTCCCCGCCTAAAGCTTTTCTGATATCTGTCATTCATCTTGTTGTTTTGTATCTGTGATTCGGAGTACAATGTAAGTTACTCCTACAATCCTTCTAATTCTCTGGATTTTAACCCGTTTTACCCCACCAGCAAAACCGACAATATAAATAAGTACCCTTACTCTTGAAAAAACGATTAAAAAGAGACATTTTCAAAAAAACAAGACAAAAAGCTAATAATTTCTATTTCTAAGACAAATATAATCAGAAAATCGGATTTAAAACGCGATACAACCCATAAAAACCCGATTTAAACTATTATAAATAGATATAACTATTAGTTTGCTGGAAATTGTTCACTTTTCACCACTTTTTTTTGTCAACCTTTTCTCTCCCCCCCCGCATTAAAGAAAAAAAGTAAGAAAATCATGATAAAAAAACGGAAAAAAACGTGTAGAGATTTTAACTTCTTTCTTTTAAGGCTGAGAATTCAATAGAAGTAAAAGGTTGTAAGACTGTTTCTCTCTTCTTTTTTTGTTTAGGTAATTATGTGCTAATTTTTGATCTTATTTTATACCTAAACAAAGTTGGAAAGGGACTTTTTTAAAACAGGTTTTTCTCGCTATAATTTTTTGAGGTTTGCTTTTCTTAGTGGTGAATAGGAATATGTCGAATCGTTTTTCTCAATCAGTTATCATGATCAAGGATGAAAGGGATGTTGTAGAAGCCCTCTACCATTACTATAAATCTGTCGGGTATTATGCTGTAAAAGAGTTGCAGCTTACACGTAAGGTTCTCAACATAAAAGAGATCACAAAAGGAGCCTGCTCTTCTGTGGTCAGAATAGATTTATGCTTGGTTGATCCTAACCTTGAAAACATAGTTTTTATCGAGGCTGAAAACGGTTTATGGGTAAAACATCCCACCCAATACATAGGTTTTGCCAACTATATCTACCTTGCATG
>JBHLKN010000053.1:0-13330 GCA_048886645.1 Candidatus Hodarchaeota archaeon
TTATAATGTTAACATATTGAAACTACTAAATTTCCATTCTTAAGTGAAAAGTGCTTCTTTGTTACGATATCAAAAGGTCTTACCGAAAGATCAGCTTCCACTCCAGGAACTCTTGCGAGTATTTTCAAGTCTTCCTCCATAAACTGACCAAACCATACAAACCTCCCCTCAAAACTAATTTTTAGCCTACCGTCTTCCCTCTCTTCTAGCGTAATAGAACCGTGTATTTCTACATTGGGATCAGGGAAATTATCATTCTCAGTAAAATCAATGAGAGCAGGATCATCTTCGTCATAAAACCCTCCATATCTTTCTTTTTCTTTTTCTTCTTCTTTAGATTTTTCATAAAAATCCAAGATGTCTTTCAAACACTTTTTCATTTTTAATTCATTAACAATAGTAGTTTTATCAAGTGGAAAAACTAAATAACCATCAACAAAAAAACGCGGATATCCTTTTTTCACACCCCTTCACCTAATAAAACCTGTTATAAAAATGATGGACGATTTTTCTCTATAATAAAGCATAAATTCTAATTAAAAAACCTGCGTTTTTCGGAGTCTAATCTTTAAATATATTTTCAAAATTAAAAAGAAGCGTTCATTTTTTTCCTTTTTCTTTTTTTCAAACAGTTGGTTTTTTTTGTATGTTATTTGAGGCGTAAGAATTTTTACTTAGTTATTGTTATTATTATAAAGGACCATATAAACTGTGATTTAGTATTTTTAGAAAATTTGAAAATTGAGTATTTTGAGGTTTTGTTAATGAGTAGAGAGGGGATCGCTGAATTTAGGGTTTCGTTACCGAAAGCTTTGGCTCGTTTTATAAGAGATCTTGTGGAAAAAGAGATTGTTGTTTCTGCTGAAGAGTTTATAGCTTATGCGACTCGTAGTATGGCGGATCAATATGGGTTTTCTGGCTTTATTGGAGGTAAAGTTAAAACTTTAGAGCCTGTAACAGCTAAAATTGCGGAAAAACCTGTTGAAGTAACGCCTTCTCCGGTATCGGCGCGTGTGGTTGAAAAAGCATCTTCGGTAAAAAAGGCGGAAATTTCTGATGTGGAGGCTGCTGTTTTGGACGCTTTTGGTTCAAGTTCTTTTATGTTTGTCGATGAGCTTTACATCAAGCATGTTTTCGCTGTGTCGCAAGCGGGTAAAAAGCCGTTTGAAAAGAACGAGTTCATAGAAGGCGTAGAAAGCTTGGAAAGGAAAGGAATGCTTGAGAAGTATGAGAAGGAAGGAAAAACATTTTGGAAAGTAGTGGGTTAAGGCGATAGGCAAAAGTTATATGGAGAAATATGGGCTTATTTCCTCCCCTTATTTTTGTTTTATTTTGTGGTTTTAGAGTATGAATATTAGTATTATGGCGATACAGATGTAGGTGACTTTGAGCGTTATTCTTGTCGCTGTTTCGCTTTTTATTTCTTTGTTGATTTCTAGTGCTTTGTAGAGCATTCCGATGGTCCAGACTTGAAGTGTTACTAAGAGAATGGTGGCAGTAATGCTGGTTAAGATGAACTCTATGTCAAATTGTTCGGTGATAATTACTACGGTTGGGAAGAGGGTCAAGGGTAATAAAGCGAAAGGAATTGATATAAGAAATCCTAAATCTAAATTCCATCCTGGTTTCCCTGTTGTGAAATGATAAACGAGTTCAAAAAGTATCCAAATCGCGATCCATGATGCTATAGCTTCAATCATTATGGCAATGGATTCAAATCCTGAGTTGTCGACAAAAAAGATTAAAATAGGTATAAGATCGGCATGGAAAGAAGCCCATCCAATAATAGTGATGGCGAGAAAGGCTTCTAAGATATATCTCTTTGGATTCTCTTTGATATATGAGAATATGAAACCGCCAAGTAAAAACTTCGAAAGCTCGGAAAAAGCTCTTTCTTCTGTGTCTATTATTTCATAGGCATCTGATAAAAATTCTTCATCCTTTTGAAGCATTTCATAAGCTTTTATTCCAAGGAGTGTGAGTAAATATCTTTTCTCTTCGTCTTGTGTGATGAAAGCTCCCATTTTCTTTAAGTGGTGGTATATACTGCCAACTTCTAATCCTAAAGCTTCTCTTAATTCAACAAAGCAAACTGTCCCTTGGCTGCCTAATAGTTTTAGAATTTTTCGGCGAACTTCATTACCAAGGACGCGGCCATAATCTTCTAAAAGTTCATCATAACTTTCTTTGTTTTCCTTTGGGACCCCCATAGATAAACTTCCTAGTTTTGAACTTAAAAAACAAGAATAATTAAAGTTTGAAAGTGCTCTATAAATAAAAAATCGTGATTCAATTTAAAAAATACTTCTACTCTTTTCTCTAAAAAAAATAGCAGTAAAAGTAATAAAAAACTGTAGATGTTAATAGTTCATAGGTTTTTGGAAGGTTTTTCGTATGGAAGGTTTTGGCGAGATTCTGGATCTTGATGATGTTTCGTTGGTTTCTTCTTTTGATAGTATGGATCTTATTGATGAGGAGGCGGATTGGCCTGCTCGTTGTTTAGATGCTATAAAGGTGGGGGATAAGGTTGATCTTCCTGGTAGTTATGAGGATCCTTCGAGGATTATAGTTTGTGGTATGGGCGGTAGCGCGATAGGTGGTGATTATCTTAAATTTTGGCTTTTAAACAAGCTCAAGGTTCCTGTAATAGTTTCTCAGGATTATGTACTTCCAGCTTTTGTTGGAGAGGAGGATTTGGTGATTTGTGTTTCTGCTTCGGGAAACACTGAAGAGACTTTGTCTGCTTTTTATGAAGGGATGAGGAGGAGGTGTAGGGTTTTAGCCATAACGAGTAATGGTTTCCTTGAAACATTTTGCGGGGAGTTAGGTGTTCCTTTAGTCCTAATACCTAAACCAAAACAGCCGCGGTTTGCCCTTCCTTATCTGTTCTTTCCTATGCCGGTCGTTCTTGAAAAGGTGGGTCTTTTATCAAGTGATTGGAGAAAGGAAGCAGAGGAAGCTGCTGAAATACTAAAAAAGAATAGGGATCGTTTAATGGTTGATACGCCTGTTGAAGAGAATCTGGCGAAAAAGATAGCTATGGAAGTTTATGGACGTATACCTCTTGTTTATGGTTTTAGGCATTATTCTCCTGTTGCGAAAAGGATTAAGTGTGAATTTAATGAAAACAGTAAAGTTTTGGCGATGAATGATGTTTTCCCAGAGATTAACCATAATACTATAGTGGGGTTTGAAGCGAAAGATGCCTTAACCAAAATTTTTACAACGATTCTTTTAAGAGATCATGATGAGCCTTTGGAGATAAAGACTCGAATAGAAACTACGAAGCGTATAGCTATAGAGGAAAAAACAGGGAGTCTGATAGAGGTTTTTGGGGAGGGAGAGTCCCTCCTTGCAAGAATGTTTTCTACAACTTTTGTCGGAGATTTTGCCTCTATTTACCTTGCTATTCTTTATGAAAAGGATCCTGCAACTATTATCACTATAGACAAGCTGAAAAAAGAGTTGAAAGAAAAGGTTGGAACTCAGGAAAAAATCAAAGAGGCAGTCAAGAAACTAAAACGATAATCCTAGGATTTTTGTTCTGCATATTTTCGCATTTTTGATATGAAAAAGCCTTTAGTTTCGGGGGGGTAAAATCGCCAACCGTTTTTAACAGCTTTTCCGCCTCCCACCTCTTTTTCGACAACTTCTACGGGGTATTTATTGCAGATTTTTGTCACGATTTCTTCTCCTTCCTCTGGGAATAGGCTACAGGTGGAAAAGACTATTTCGCCCCCGACTTTAACAAGATCTACTGCAGATGAAAGAAGGCTTTTCTGTAATAGTGTATATTTTTTGATTTTATTAGGGGTTAGGCGCCATTTTTCTTCGGGATGTGTTTGGAATGTTCCACTACCGCTACAAGGGGCATCAACAAGGATTTTATCAGCTTTTTTTCCCGGTTGGAGTTTTAATATTTTGCCATCTGTGCATAAAATTTCGACGTTTTTAATCCCGCTTCTTTTCATGTTTGTTTTAATCATTTTTGCTCTATAACAGTTTATATCTGTTGCAAGTAATAATCCCTTATTTTTCATGGTTTGGGCTATGTGTGTTGTTTTCATTCCAGGTGCTGCGCATAAATCTATAACGAAATCTTTGGGTTTAGCGTCGAGAATGTGGGCTACGGCACAACTTGCCTTGTCTTGAATAAAAACAAGGCCCTCCTTATAGGGGTTTGTAAGGGTTATTGGCTTTTTTTCCTCATTAATTATGCGTAAAACATCGGGAAAAGCCTCATCAAATTTGACAAGAATCTCTTCTTCTCTTAAAAAGAAGGCTACATTTTCTCTATTTGTAAGCAGGGTATTAACCCTTACCCATGAAGGTTTTGGCAAATTGTTATTTCGTAATAGTTTTTCAGCGTCTTCTAAGCCAAGTAGATCGATAAAGTATTCGCACATCCATTGGGGATGAAAGGTGGTAAAAGCTAACCTCTCTATGTCATCTGCCTTGGGAATCATTTTTTCCTTTTTAACAAAGCTTTCTACTTTGAAAAGATAAGTAAAAATCTCTTCTTTACGGATTTTATCGCTTTTCTGTATTTTTTTCAAGATTAAGGGTTTTATAATGTCTGCAACATCTTCCGGTTTCTCTTCAAGAAAAACTATTTGATAAGTTGCTATGCGTAGTAGGTTCTTTATAACGGATGAAAAATCTTCATCAAAGACCTTTGGTAAGACTGTTTTTATTATATGATCAACGAAGTTGAGCCTTCTTGTAGTTTCTAAAGCAAAATGAAGAGCTTGATTCAGAAGTTTATAATCTTCCACCCTCCTCTTAAAATACTCCTTGTACAAAATGTTTCTAATCGAAGATCTGGTTTTTTCGACCTTTGAAAGTACTTTAGCAGCGAAAAACACCCCTTTTGAAAGATCGCCAATTCTCTTCCCAAACAACAGAAATCCATCCCAAAACAAAAAAACTATGACTAGAACTTTAATAAAAACTGTTCTAAGTGGGGGATCATTTTTCGCATATCTCCGTAAATCACCAAATCTGCGGCTTTTTCCAGCTTTTCCCCCTTGGGTTCGAAAGCAAAACCAAGACCCACTGCTCTTACCATACAAGCATCAGGGTTCCTATCCCCTACTGCGATGGTTCGTTCAAGGGGTATTTTATAAGTTTTAGCAATGGTTTTCAAAGCGTTTAACTTGCAAACAGAATGTTTAGAACAGCCTGGCTTATTATGATTTTCCCAACCTAAAGGCGCGTAAATTTTACCCGTAACAATCCCTTTTTCATTAACTTCTAACCGATTACCTGCCACAATGTCAATTCCTAACCTTTTAGCAAGACGAGAAGCTAATTGGGTGTAAGAATCTGTAACTATCGCAGATATAAATTCGTGGTTTTTTAACCACAATACTACTTCTTCTACTCCTTTAATTAATGGTATTGTGTCAAAAATTTCTTCGACCTCCCTTATTTGAAAACCTTTCAAAAGTTTTGCAACTTGCCCACTTCTAACATAGCTTGGAACATCGTCCTGTTTACCGTTTAAAATCTTTAAAAGCTCTTTTTCAAACCCCAAATTTTGGCCAATAACAAAAATACTTCTTCCTGAAAGTAAAGTACCATCCATATCAAAAAAAGCAGCAAATCTTCCCTTAATAGGGGGAATAGAAACTACTTCAAATACATCTTTTCGTTTTTCTACTGATTCCATTTTCACACAATTCCCTAATCTATCAAAAAACATTTTCCAGAGAACTATTATTATTTTTCATTTCTTTATTTTTAGAGCTAAAAGAATATTTTTTGGTTTCAGAGCCTTTTACCTAATCTTTTAAAAAAATAGATGAAGAAAAAATGAAAAAGAAAGAATGTATGCTAAAAAATAAGCTCAGTTTAAATTTTTAAAAAATAAATAAAGGCAGGGAGGTTTTTTAGGCTAATACTTAGAAAAAAGCCGATAGTCTAAAAGACTATTCTTTTCACGTCATCGCAACTCCAATACGGCATTTTAATCTTTCCTCCGATAGGTCAGAAGGCATAGATGCCGTGATGTCAAGCACTATACTGTCAAATTTCTCACGAACAATTGCCTTGTTATGATAGTATTGCCGTCTTTGCTTTACAGCAGTCTCGTCAGGAACCCAGTACACAAATACATTATATTCTTGTTCCAATCCTGCCCTGTTTGTATGTGAAATGCGAAAAACGGCGTATCTGGGTTCTTTTTCCGGTAAATTGAAGGCAAATTTGCTTAACTTTTCATTTGTAACATCGTCTACTACTAGTTCTTCGTATTCATTGAATTTTAGAACTACTCCCCGCGAGGTTTTGTCTATCAAAACTTTTTTACATGCTGAAGCAATATCTTTCGGCATTGTTTCTTCTGGCTTCGGCATTGTTTTCGTTATTTCCTCACTCGGCGCTACTGGCACTGGTTCTTCTGGCTTCGGCGTTGTTTCCTCCCTCGATGCTGCTTCTTCTGGCTCTGGAATTGTTTCTTCCTCCATTTCGCTATGGTTTTCCCCAATTCCTTCCATTGCAGAATATCCTCCTAAAAAACAAATATAGATAAAAAACACATCTAATATATTATATAGACAGATTAAGAAATAAACTTTGGGGTTTTTCAAAAAAAGATAAACACCTAATAAGACCTATTAAAAGGCATTTTTTCTTTTGAAAGGGGATAAATTTGGGCAGCTACGACGCTGTTTTAACTGTGGCAGGGTTGGATCCTACAGGCGGTGCAGGAATTGCTGCGGATTTAAAAGTGTTCAACTTTTTTAAATTGCACGGCTTGGTTGCAATAACTGCAGTAACTGTCCAAAATACTAAGGGTGTTTCATCAGTAGAAGAAATACCGGGAAAAACCGTTAAAAAACAAATCCAAGCCATAATGGAAGATTTTAATGTTTGTGCAGCGAAAGTAGGGATGCTATTTTCTAAGGGGATGACGAAGGTTGTTGCAAATATTTTCAAAAAAAATAATGTTCCTTTAATAGTAGATCCCGTGATGGGGGCTACTAGTGGGGGCGTTTTAAAAGAAAAAGAGGCTGTAGAAGCATTAAAAGAGGAACTTTTACCTGTCACGCTAATAGTTACGCCCAACATTTTTGAAGCTGAAATTCTTTCTAAGATAAAAATAAAAGATCAAAAAGATGCTGAAGAAGCGGCAAAAAAGATTAGGGATTATGGGTGTGGAAATGTTATGATTAAAGGGGGTCACTTTCCAGGAGAAAAAGTGGTAGACACCTTATTGTTTCAGGGAAAAATTTACCATTATTCAAGGGAAAAAATTGAAGTGAAAAAAACCCATGGAACAGGATGCTTTTTTTCTGCAGCATTGACAGCATTAATAGCAAAAAAAGAACCTTTAATAAAAGCAGTTGAAAAAGCAGGTAATTTCACAAAAGAAGCGATAAAAAAGGGATTTAACGTGGGTGAAACCCGGTTTTTAGTCACTTAAAATTATTTTAATTCTTCGAGGGGTTCATTAAAAATTTTCAAAAACATTTCAACATATCTAGCGATTAAATGTAGAGTTAATCCGATTTTTTCAGGTTCAAATCCTGCAACAATAAGGAGTTTGTCTTCATCTATCCTGCGAACTATGCTAAAACCATGAGTACCCCGTATAATAACCTCTTCAAGATCTCCCTGATTAAGCTGTTCAACAGCCATCATGCTTGAATTTAGTAGGGAAGCGGCTAAAGCGGAAAGTTCATCAGCCTCAATCCTCGTATCAGAAGAAGTAGCTATCCTTAAACCCTCTACAGTTACCAAAAAAGCTATATACAAATTAGCCTTATTCTCAAGTTCTTTAAGCAGTTCAACAACCTTTGTCAAAGAATCATCCTTAGCAAACATGATCCACTCAACCTTCACACACACAAAGTTAGTAAAAAAGATTTTTTAAAATTTAAAACACTTTTAATTTCTTTTTTTAAATGAGTTAAATATTTTTAGGTCGAGTATGTTTTTACCCTGTATATATCGGAGTAGAAAATATACTGGTTTTCAAAAAAGTTATATCCTCAATTATCTTTAAGAAAGTTTTACAACTGGTATTTAGCTTTTCTTCGCCTTACTTTTCTCTAAAGCTTTTTTCGCAGCTTTACGAACCTCTTCATCTTCATCTTTCAGAGCTTGTGTTAGAGCTTCTACAGACCTTGTATCGCCTATTTTTCCAAGAGCCCGTATTGCTTCTTCTTGAGATCTATCATACCAATCTTTTAGAACTTCGATAAGAGGCTCAACAGCCCTCACATCTCCTATTTCGCCAAGAATCTTCGCTGCTCTCTCCCGATAAAGAGGATCTTCATCCTTTAAATCCTTAATAAGAATTTCAACTTTCTTCGAGATATCTATTTTCCCCTTAAATGAATTATTGGATGCCCCCATAATCATGCATCCCTCTTGAAAAAAGATTACACATAACATGTAGAGTTATAAAGACCACTTTGATCTAATTACCACTACTTTATACCAAATAAAAAGTTTTTACACCCTCATTAAAATTGCAAAATATAATACCCATAAAAAAATTACATTAAAAAAACATCCAAAATTAAGATTTAACGATTTTGATCTTAAAACCAAAAAGCAAAAAAGGGGGAAGAAACAAAAAAAAACATAATACCTTCATTGTAATACTTTTTACAAAAACAACAGAAACACTTCAAAACAAAAAGAGGAGTAAAACAAATGAGCAAGGCAAAAAACGACGTAGCTTTTCTCTTCAAAGTAATCGTGGTAGGAGATGCCGCAACAGGAAAAACAGCGGTAACTATGAGGTGGGCAACTGGTACATTCAGTGACCATTACAAAATGACAATTGGCGTAGATTTCGCTGTTAAGATAGTAGAGGCGGATGGTAAAAAGGTTAAATTAAGCGTTTGGGATACTGCGGGTCAGGAGCGTTTTAGTCATATTCGTCCGATGTATTTTAGGGGAGCACGTGGGGGTCTTATCGTTTTTGATGTTACTAATAGGAAAAGTTTTGAAAATGTAAGCCATTGGCTTGAGGAGGTTAATAAACACTGTGAGAAGATCCCAATAATCCTTGTGGGGAATAAGAGTGACTTGGAGGATCAACGGGAAGTAAGTTCTAAGGAAGGGAAAGGTTTTGCTGAGAAGCTTGGTATTCCTTTCTTTGAGACTTCCGCTAAAACTGGGGAACTTGTGACTAAGTGTTTTACGATACTTGCAAAAGAGATGGTGGAAGAAGCTGAGAAATCACAATGAGAAGCTTGTAAAAGAAATGACGGAGAGAGTTGAAAAGGGAATAGATAAAAAACTTCTTTTAACCTTTTTTTGATATACTTTATTATGGTTTTGGAGGTGTCTCCATGTCTGATGAAATGAATGAAACGGGAAAAGAGATGCCTCTTGAGGAGAAGAAACAAAAAAAGGAATTGGAAAAAGAGGTCGTTGAAAGAGAGGGATTAGAAGAGATCCTTCTTGAAAAAGATGAGAGGATTTCTGAGCTTGAGGCTTTGGTTGAGGAGAAGTCTAAACTCGCTGAGAGATATCTTAAAAATTGGCAGAGAGCTCAGGCAGATTATGAAAATCTTTTGAAAAGAATGCATAAGGAGCAGGAAAATCTCTCAGGTTTGGTAAAGGAAAGGGTTATTTTAGGTTTGATCGAGATTTTTGAAGATTTTGAGCGTATAGTGGAGGTAAGTAGTGATCAAAAGAATTCTGGGAATGTTGTTAAAGGTATGCAGATGGTTCTGGATAAACTTTGGGGCTTTTTGAAGAGTGAGGGGGTTTCAAGGATTGAGACTGTTGGAACGGTTTTTGATTTGTCGAGGCATGAGGCGGTTTCTCGTGTTTTTACTTCTGAAGTCCCTGAGAACACTATTGTGGAGGAGGTTAATAAGGGGTATATGCTTTATTCTAAGGTGTTGAAACCTGCTCAAGTAGTGGTAGGGGTTTCTCCTAGCCAGAAGAGCTTAAATGAGGGAGAAGAGGGGGAAGAAGGTTGAAAAGCTCTAACAATATTTTATAAATCTTTAATTTATTATTAATTATAGAAGTTTTTTTCTAAAGGTTTTAAAAAATAGTAATTTTTCTTTAAGGGTTTCTGTGATTCTAAGGTTTTTGGAGAGGCGTCGTTTTTGAGTGAAAGTACGGAAAACATCTTGGAAGAGCTTTTCATTGTTCGTGATGACGGTCTTAGGGTTTTTCATTATGCTTTTGGTAAGGAGAAGAGTGATCCAGCGACTATTAGTCGTTTACTTAGCGCAGCTGAGGCTTTTTTGGAAGAGGCTTTAACATCTTCTGAACCCTTGCGTTTATTAGATGCTCAGGATAAAAACGTTATTGCGGAGCGTTTTGAGCGTTTACAGGTTATAGCGATATGTAAAGCTAAACCGTTAGAGTTTTCTCAGGTTGTTCAGATTAGAAGAGCGTTGGCTTCGTTGGCTGAAGAGTTTGAAATACTTTTTTACGACTATATTGAGAAATTGGATGAAAGTGAAGATTTAGGCGATTTAACTTCTTTTCATCCTGCAAGAGAACTGGTTTTTAAGTGGCTTGAACCCATATTATATAAGAAGGTTCCAAATCCAGCGATGAGAACGATGCTTACTAGTCAAGATCTTTACAGATATATAGTAAGTGATGAAGCCTTAAATGCCTATGAAAGATTTTATTCACAATCTAAGAGTTTTCACATGTCTCTCTCTAGTCTGAAAATACCGCTTTCTACAGTGGATGAAATAATGGAAGCTTTGAACAAAAAATCACACACTTTACATGAGATCTCAGAAGAGTTTTCTATAGATAAAAAAACCATGATAAAACTTTTACACCATCTTGCTATGCGTGATATGGTGACAACTTTAAGTTCTGAAGGTCTACCCACAAGCCCATAATCTAGGATAAATTTCAATGAAAGGGTTTAAAGTTTTATATTTAAGGTATTGGATGGAGTGCTCATGTTCAAAAAAGTAAAGACGAAGATTAAGTGGGGTTCTCTTCCCACAGAGGTTAAAGATCTGTTTAAAGGTCTTCAGCATTTTTTAACACGTTCTTTGGCACAAATTGCGGTTAAGGAAGATCTTAACATTGTCCTGAAAGACCCGGTCAATGTGGCTGAAATAGCCAAAGAGAAGGGATATACGGACTTAGGGATTCTCGACTATTACCTCCGCACCTTGGCTATTTTGGGGGTGCTTGAGGAACCTGAACCTCACAAGTTCGTTTGGAAAGGTCACGATTTAAGAATTTCGACTTTTGAGCGTCTGTTTTTAGAAAAAAGCACGCCTTTTGCTCCTAAACTGTCAGAATATGCGGAAATTTTACCAAAGGCTTTGAAAGGGGCAAGGATACGGCGTGAAGAGGGTTTTCTTGCAATCATGGATGCCATCTACTCAAGCCAGTTTTACACGACTTTGATAGGTGCTGCTTTAGAAAAGGCCCAAGAACTACCTAACAACACGATTTTCGACTTATATGGCTACACCGGTTGGGGTAGTATAACTATGGCAGATACTTTTCAAGAAATTGAGCAAATTTTTTTCGTTGAGCCTGATGCTCAAAGTTTAGCTGTTGCGAAAGAAAATCTTTCAAACTTAGGCATAACAGATGAGGTAAATATAGAGTTTGTTGAAACAAATCCTTGGGAAGAGTTACCGAAAACAAAGGCGGGGCTGGTTTTTGGTTTAGAACTTTTCCAGCGTATAGATCCTGAAGACTATGAAAATCTCCTAAAACTTTGTTTTGAGTCCCTTGAAGAGGAGGGAAAATTCATAGCGATACAGCCTTCAAGACTGGAGCCTCACGAACCCTTTTCCTATGAAGTACTTCTCTTGGTGAAACAAGATTTCCGAGGATTTCCTTCTCAAGAAAGTCTTTTACAACAACTAGAAAAGGCTGGTTTTGAAAACATTGCCATCTTAGAAAATTTCGTGATCCTTGCAGAAAAACCATCAAAATAAAAAATAAAAACCAATAACGTCAATTTTTAATAAAAGAAGGCATATTTTGGGGTAGGGGGATATACGCCTTTGAAGTTATTTGAAAACCTCGATATTAAAACAATTAACGGACTGCCAATACTCCACATACCAAGCATAAACGCGATTACTGTAGCAGACCTACATCTAGGATACGAAGAGGCTTTAGCTCATAAAGGAATTCTTTACCCTAAAAGCCAGTTCAACATCATTTTAAAACTCTTATTGGAAGGTTTTGAAAAAACGAGGTCTGATCTTCTGATTATAAACGGTGACTTAAAACACGAATTTGGACGATTCTCTTTCCAAGAGAGAAAAGAAATAGAAACCCTTTTAAAAGAACTTTTAACACGCTTTAAGAAGATCGTTATCGTGCGAGGAAACCATGATAACTATATCATTAATACTATTCGGAAATTTGAAAATGTAGAGCTTGTATCCCCCTATTTAACGATGGGCAAATACGGATTTGCTCACGGTCATGAACTTTCTTTGGATCTTTTTTCAACAAAAGTAGAATGCATAGTAATTGCGCATGAGCATCCTGCTTTAGGGTTAAGAGATGATGTCTATGTGAAGATAAAGGTTCCTGCAGTAATTTTCGGGGAGACTAAAGTGGGGAAGAAAATAGTGGTTCAACCCGCTTTATCCCCTATCGCCGTAGGCGTAGAGGTAAACATACAACCTCAGAACGAGTTTTTATCCCCGATCCTGCGTGATAAAAAACTAGTAGATATAGGCAATCTTGAAGCTATAGCCCTTGACATAGAAGCAGGTGCGTTTCGGTTTCCAAAGCTAAAAAAATGGCAAAAAATGGTTCAATATTAAAAAATTAAATTATTAGAGCCTTTTATTTCTTTGAACTACGAGCAGAGATTCTGGATTCTATAAGGTAACTTTCTGAGCCTAGGCTAGAAGCCATATTCAAGTCTATTTCCTCGAAAGAAGCAAGCGTGCAAGAGCAAGCTGTTGGAATAGCCATACACTGCTTCCATACAGCCTGCTCCATCTCCGGAGTCAGATCTAGCCGTAAACCGGGTTGACGCTGATAGACCGGAAAATTATAAAAGGGATATAGATGATTTGTTGTTGATGATGCGTTGATGGTGCGAGACGTTGACGGTTGTGTCTGTTATACAGAACGCGGACGTTAAACTCGCGGTTCAAGAGGCGATCAGTCTCGTTGGAGGGATTGAGAGCTTTGTACGTCCTCATGACAAAGTAATAATCAAACCGAACCTGGTTACAGCTCTGCCCTCTGATACGGGGGTAACTACCGATCCACGGGTTGTCCAAGCTATCGTAGAATTGTGCAGACGCGTGAACCCGTTAGATGTGACCATCGCCGAAGGCTCAGGCGGAGCTGACACCAAGATGGCGTTTGAGAGGTGTGGATACTCAGAGCTCGC
>JBHLKN010000054.1:0-13274 GCA_048886645.1 Candidatus Hodarchaeota archaeon
AGACCCCGTAGGGGTGGGACTTCTTCCTACCTCCTTTGCCTTTTATCCAAGTTTTTGTGAAGTTTCTAATGGGAATGTTCAGCCTATCTGACCAATACCTCTTTGCTTCATCTTCATGGGCTCCATTCCATAGGTGGAGCCTTAGCCTGATTTTTTCTCTATCAACCCCATAGTATTGCTCGAGCCAGTCTACAAATAGTTTTAGAAGTGTAGCATCTGTTATCGTTACTGCAACCTTATAGGTTCGATTCTCAGCAAACTTATCTCCTTCACACCAGTATAACATCAAACCTTCTCTTTTAGAGATCATTGGACAACCACCAACCGTATGAGCCCCGCGGGATATCCTGGTTGGGCAAATCCACGGGTTATGAGTCCCCGCAGATTCTACCCCACCCCGCTGACCGTCTTTAGATCTATTTTCTATGATCCCTGATTACCTTTGCTTTTACATTTTTCTATGGAGAGATAGTCAACACATGTTTATTTATTTATCGTTATTTTTTAAGGGTATGTTTTAAGCGTTATATTTGGGCATTGTTTTTTTATCTCCTTTGAAAAATTGTAAATTTCTTCTGTGGATAACGGAAAAACATAATCCTCAGGAGGGCAGCGATCAAGTCCGTAAATTTGCACGCTTTCTGGCTTTATCTTTCTATAGGCTTTTGCTAGTTCTTCAGCGTCTTTTCTTGTCGAGTTATTTGCCTCTTCTATTGGAGATTTTAAAACAAGGGTCTGTATCACCAGTTTTCCCGGATGGTTTTTTGAGAAACAAACCAAAGCATCTTTAATTTCTTCAATTGATGGAACTTTCTCATGGGGGCGATTTATCGCTTCAAACTTTTTCTGTGATGCCGTGTCAAGTTTAGCTATTACTTTATCAAAAAGGGTCAAAGCTTCTTGAACACTTTGTTGTGTAATTGTACTGCTATTGGTCAAAATTACTATCGATGCTTCTGGTCTATACTTATCTCTAATTTTTTTCAAGCCTTCTGTGATTTCAACTATTCTAGGGTTTAAAGTAGGTTCACCTCTATGACCAACCATGGTAAGCGTTTCAATATGTTCGTCTGTTTTAAGCTTCTCCATAACAGATTCTAACAGGAAAAAAGTCTCTGCCCGATTAACTCCCATAAGCCGGAAGCTTGGAGGTACAAGATCCGTAGTTCGTCCAACTTCGCAATAAATACAGTCATAAGTGCAAATTTTTCGACGTCTAGGCAAAGTACAAATACCTAAAGAACGTCCAAGCCTACGTGAATGTACCGGGCCAAAAATGTAGTTTATAATACTCAAATGAGCGTCCCAAACCTTAGTAATAAAGCTTTTACTCACAAATATCTTTAAGTCTCTAAATTTTTTTTGGGACCTAAATGTTTAAAATCATGTTTTTTTGGCAAGTTCCTTATGAACTTTTTCCTTTTCCCTCTCTATTTTATGGGTAATAATCTCCTCTATGAGCTCAAAGGCTTCAACCACATTATCTCCCGTTAAAGCTGAGGTTTCAATATATGGCATGGCATACCTGTCGGCTATATCTATAACCTCTTCAAATTGCACGCTTCTTTCGCACAAAAGATCCTTCTTATTACCTACAAGAACCATGGGTATTTTACCACAAGAATTAACCACTTGATTTATCCACCAACCAATGCTTGAAAAACTATTTCGATCCGCAAGATCGAAAACGACAAGTGCTCCGTGTGTATTAGAAAAGAAGTTATGTATCATCTTGATGGTCAATTTTTGTCCACCGACATCCCAGATCCTCAGCTTTGTCGTGCTATTTTTATGTTGAACAGTTTTAATCGCAAAATCTGCTCCTAAAGTTGAAATATATTCCTGTAAAATTTCACGGCCTAAAAGTTTCCGAAGCAAACTCGTTTTACCTGCCTTAAAAGGGCCAATAACGCAAACTTTAAAAACATAATTCAAAACAGTTTTCTCTCTTTCAGGGGGGAAAGTTTCTAAAATATTTGTGGATAATAATGCAAATTTATCTTCCATATTTTTTGCAAAATCGATAACCTGTAGTAAACGGTTAACCAAATAAAAGCCCTCTTCAGGCATCTCATATATCTCCTGCTCCCGATTCTTTAAAACAATTAAACCTTGTGGTAGCAATTCCTTTTCTATTATGTGTCTCAAAGTTGAAGACTTTATTCCCAAACCTTTATTTTGAACCTCCCTCATAATATCAGAAAATGAAACCGACTTCCCTTTTTTCCCCTTTTTATCCAATATTTCTTCAATTATTAAAGCAATTTTAAGGAAATTTTCATGATTAAAAAGCTGGGACATAGACTCAACAAGATCTGAAGGATCTCCTGTTAGGAGATCCAGCCACGGTAACTCAATCCTCATCAAAAAAACCGCGCCTCTCTCGCATCTTAAGCCCTCTTTAAAAAGGAGAAAGTTAAAAAAAACTCATAACAACCTCATCACCACCCCCATATCACGCAAGTAACACCAGCACTCCCCCCCACCAAAATCCCTGTAATCTCTCTCTTGCCCTCAAAACATTTTAAAATTGCGGGGTAGTAAAAATATTATCCTGATATATGTCAAGATGTCAGGCAAAAATTATATGCCTCATTCATAAGCCGAAAACGCAAATCCTTCTGGAAGTTTTTAATGAAGGTGAATGATCATTTGCCGCGTATTAAAAAAACGCTGAACGATAGTCTCCCCCCTATCTTTATACTAGTCACAGTAATGGACCCAGCCATAGGTCCTATACCAGAACTTCTCATCACAAAGTCAAAAGTAGTTAAAAATAAAAAAATTTTAGAAGAATATGAAGAACTATCGGTGAGAGCATTAGGCGAAATAGGAACCTTCACAGAGGGAAACATAGACGACGTCTTCACAATAAGAACCGATCCCACAGAAACTGTCGTGCATTTCGGCGTCTTCGTTCCAGGAGGTACCCTAAACAACTTAGATAAAAAACACATAATCCTCACAGCCGTGATGAAAAGGAAGGATTTAGAGGAAGTACAACCGATAATTTCCTACCTAAGAGAAGGTCTAAGAGAAGCAGCCATAGCTTTGAGACTTGGATCAGAGTTGGGAAAAGCAGGATCAGGCCTCCAAACCTTCCTTAAAGATCTAAGCGCGTTAGAAGAGCAAAAAGAAATTTTACAAAAACCTAGCCATAAAATAGAACCAACAAAAGAAATAATAATGGCAGAAAAACATGTTGAAAAGCCCGTACAAAGGTTAGAAGATGAAATTATACCAATACCATTAACCCCCATAGATAAAACTAAATACGCAACCCTTCTACCAAAACCTTTACAAGAATTCGCGATCAAAATCCTTGACCAAATAGATGGAAAAACATCCATCCAAACAATCGCAAATAGACTAAACCTCCCATTCTCCGGCGTCTATGCCTTCACCCTCAAACTCCAAAAAGCAGGCCTTATCAAACATAAACTATTCCTCGCAGACACAGATACCGCCCAAAAAATCTTATCAAAACCTCTACAAGAACCTGTAACCCCCATAAAAAGAAAAGGTCTAGAAAAACTTCTTTGGGCTCTAAAACTAAAGCTAAAGACCCGCTCCCGGTGGGTTAAAGCCCAAGATAAAATTTCCGCAAACTTCTACGGAGGCCTCTATAAGGCATACCTAAAAGCCCTGATAGAAGCAGGCGAAATAAGTCAAAAACCCACAATTTCCCAAGCAATCCTATTCTCAGCATCTAAAAAATGGGGCCAAGAAGCCTTCGCCGGAGCTCTCGAACATTTCGGAGTAGAAAACATCCCCAAATCCTTCGAAGAAATAGGACCCTTCATTAACAGCATATGGGCAAGCATAACCGGTCACCACCTAAAACACGAAACAACTCTAAAAGACCGAAAACACATCCTAACAATCATCGACGAAAAATGCCCAATCTGCGAAGAAATAAAAGTGATACCAAGCTTCATACCTTGGGGAATATGCATCCCCATAGCAGGCTTCCTCCAAGGAATAATAGAAGATCTAATAAAAATATGGAAAAACTTGGGATACTTACAACAATACGACTACCAAGAAATAACCGTAACAGAAACAAAATGCAAAGCCAAAGAAGACAAATACTGCCTCTTCGAATGCATCCTAAAACTTAAAACATAATAATTAATGTCTCCTCATCCTCTATTTTCTATAAATCTTTACGAGGGGGACTAAAAATATCAAGGAAAATTCCTCCATCCTCTCCTACCTCTACACGGTGAGAAACACCAGAAGGTACGTGGTAAGCCATCCCCTCCCTAACACGGTAAACGTTCTCCCCTATCTCAAAATCACCATCTCCCTTCAAAACTATGCCCGCCTGCTCCTCAACATGATCATGAAGTGGGACACTAGCATAAGGCTCAAGTTCAAACAACACAACCATAACATTCTCTCCCTTAACAAGAATCTTATACTGCACACCCTTCACAGTTTCCCGTGAAACAATATCTTGAGGATCAATTATGCCCATAAAAAATCACACTCACTCAAAAACTTTCATCTTCCTATTAGGATTAATGAGGGATAAGATAAAATAAAACTTTGGCGGCTAATAGGGAACTTAGCTTCACTTTGTTAAGCATTCTATCTTGAAGGTGCTTTATTATATTTTTGGCATGATCGTTGTTTTAGGATCTGCTGCGCAAAATGTGTCTGATGAAAGATATAAGGCAGGATTTACCTTCTCTAGGTTTATGATGTTCTTACCTTCGCTTAATACGTCTCCATCAACGGTTATTGATACAATTTCCCCTACGAAAAGTGTGTGATCTCCCACAATTACTTCATCAACAACTTTGCACTCAAGATGTGCATAACACTCTCTGATCCTTGGCGGTTTAACTTTTAAAGCAGGAAGCTCCGTAAAAGATGTTTCTTCAAACTTGTCGACATCTCGACCACTTTTCCTACCGCAGAAAAGGATATCCCTTGCTTTTTCGTAATCACAAAAGTTTGCAACAAACTCCCCTGTATCCTTAATCAGTTTATGACTATACCTTGAAGGAGCAATAGAGATCCCGAAATAAGGCGGATCAAATGAGAGGAAAGTCGCCCAAGCCAACGTGATAATATTGCTCTTACCCTCTTTATCCAAACAAGTCACAAGAGTAACCTTAGAAGGATAAGTAATAAAATGGGAGCGCGGATCCACTTCAACTTTTACCATAACTTTACCTCCTAACAGCCAATCAATCTCACCATGAAACCTAATAAATATCAACAAAATAAATTAATAAAAATATTTAAACTTGCTTTTGTTCTTTTGTTTTTTAGTGGTTGATATGTTGCTCGGTGCTCATGTTTCAATTGCAGGTGGTTTTGATAAAGCGGTGATTCGAGGGGAGAATATTGGTTGTGACTCTATTCAAATTTTTACAAAGAGTCAACGACAGTGGAGCGCTAAAAAAATCGATGAAAGTCAAGTAAAACTGTTTAAAAAAGCTCTTTCGAGGTCAAGAATTAAGGCTGTAGTAGTCCATACTGCCTACCTCATTAATCTTGCCAGTCCAAAAAAGGATACTCTCGAAAAATCTCAAAAAGCTTTTCTTGAAGAGATGGATAGGGCGGAAACTTTGGGCATTCCATACCTCGTTCATCACCCAGGAGCCCACTTAGATGTAGGAGAGAAAAAGGGTATAGAGTTGATAGCAGAAGGACTTAATATCTCCCTCTCTGCACGGCGAGGATATAAGGTGATGCCCCTCCTTGAGACCACAGCAGGTCAAGGCACAAATTTAGGTTATAAGTTTGAGGAACTTGTAGCAATTAGGGATCTTTTAGAGGAGAAGGAGAGGGTAGGTGTTTGTCTTGATACTTCCCACATCTTTGCTGCAGGATATGATATAAGAACAAAAGATGCTTACGAAAAAACCATGGAAACCTTTGACGAAATCATAGGCTTATCCTTATTAAAGGCAGTTCATCTAAATGATTCAAAGATAGATCTAGGAAAACGTGTTGACAGGCATGAACACATAGGGAAAGGAAAAATAGGCCTTGAAGCCTTCAGCTTTTTGGTAAACGATGAACGATTGAAAAGTATCCCAGGCTGCTTAGAAACTCCGGGAAGCGAAGAAGATTTCAAAAAAAACCTACAAACCCTCAGAACCCTCCTCAAGAAATAAACTGGAAAAATGCATAAATTTGCTTTAAACAGAAAGATTTTAATCAAAGTTTAACTATTTTATTTTGAGGGGTTGAGTAGGCGGAGGGTTTATCATTTCTTCTTCAAAGGTTTTTAACTTTGAAAATTTAAATCAATAAAAATAAATTTAAAGCTGAGAAAAATATGGGAACATTGATATACGCGTATAAGTTTTCTTTTATTAGTCAAATATTACTCATCTTGATATACTATAGGGGTTTTCTTTTTGAGGGGGAACTGGCGGCAAAGAAGTGATGTTCACAAACGGAGGTCTGTTTTAAGTGGTAAAAGAGGCTCAATTAAGGGTAGCCGAAGCAAAACAAAGAGATGTTGGTCGAGGAAAAATCCGGCTTGATAGCTTATCCATGCGGACTATAGGTGTTACAACGGGAGATGTTGTCGAAATCAGAGGGAAAAAAGTCACCGCAGCCATCGCTTGGCCTGCTTACCCCGAAGATCAAGGAGGCGGAATTTGCAGGATGGATGGCATAATAAGGCGTAACTCCGGTGTTTCCCTCGGAGACAAAATTTTCGTAAGAAAAGCTGACGTAAAAGCTGCTCAAAACGTCACCCTCGCTCCAAGCCAATACTCAGTATCCATAGACCTTGGCTTTGAAAATTTCGTGAAACGCAAACTCTTAGGCTTTCCAGTAACCCGAGGCGACCAAGTCCTCATACCCATTCTCGGTAGAGCTATACCCTTCGTGGTTACCGCCGGATTCCCAAGAGGAATAATCCTAATAACCGAAACAACCCAGTTAAAAGTCACAGATAAACCTGTCCCAGAGGCAGGGGTAAAAGCAGCCCGTGTAACCTATGAAGACATAGGAGGGCTTGACGAAGAAATACAAAGAGTAAGGGAGATGATTGAACTACCCTTACGCCACCCAGAACTCTTCACAAGGCTTGGAATCGATCCGCCAAAAGGCGTCCTCCTCCACGGTCCTCCGGGTTGCGGTAAAACTCTCATAGCTAAAGCTGTGGCCAATGAGAGTGAAGCCCACTTCATATCCATAAACGGGCCAGAAATTATGAGCAAGTTTTACGGCGAATCAGAACAACGTCTCAGGCAAATCTTTAAAGAAGCTGAAGAAAACTCTCCAACCATAATCTTCATAGATGAAATAGACGCCATAGCTCCAAAAAGAGAAGAAGTTACAGGAGAGGTGGAAAGAAGAGTTGTAGCCCAACTTCTCGCCCTTATGGATGGATTAGTTTCAAGAAAACAAGTTATAGTAATAGGGGCAACAAACCGTCCAAACGCTGTAGACCCTGCATTAAGACGTCCTGGTCGTTTTGACAGAGAGATAGAGATTGGGGTGCCTGATAGAAAAGGCCGTTTAGAGGTCCTTCACATACACACAAGGGGCATGCCCCTATCAACCGACGTAGACCTAGAAAAAGTCTCAGACATGTGCCACGGCTTCGTGGGAGCAGATATAGCAGCCCTAGCCCGGGAAGCCGCGATGAAAGCCCTTAGAAGATACCTCCCAGAGATAAACCTTGACGATGAAGTAATACCCCAAGAAATCCTTGAAAAAATGGAAGTAAACATGGAAGACTTCCTCGGTGCAATGCATGAAGTTCAACCCTCAGCCATACGGGAAGTCCTAATAGAGATACCATCAATAACATGGGACGACATAGGAGGATTAGAAGAAGCAAAACAACGACTAATAGAAGTTATAGAGTGGCCTCTAAAACATAGGGAAGCTTTTACAAGACTAGGAATAGATCCTCCGAAAGGCATCATCCTCTACGGTCCACCTGGTTGCGGGAAAACACTCCTCGCTAAAGCCGTAGCCCATGAAAGCGAAGCAAACTTTATCGCAGTAAAAGGCCCTGAAGTCCTTTCAAAATGGGTAGGCGAGTCAGAAAAAGCAATAAGAGAAGTCTTCAGAAAAGCAAGAACAGCCGCTCCATGCATCATATTCTTCGACGAAATAGACGCTATAGCCCCCCAAAGAGGTAGCGATTTCGGAGATTCAAGGGTTACCGAAAGAGTGATAAGCCAGCTTCTCACCGAGCTTGACGGTGTTGAAATCCTCAGAGACGTAGTGGTACTCGCTGCGACTAACGTGCCTTGGCTTGTCGACAGAGCTCTTCTACGTCATGGAAGAATGGACCGTTTCATTCGTGTGAAAGCGCCAAATCTCGAAGGAAAGCTTGAAATTCTTAAAATTTACACGCAAAAAATGCCTCTTGCAGGAGATGTTAATTTAGAAAAGATAGCGGTGGAGAGCGAAGGGTTTTCAGGAGCAGACCTTGAAGCCATTGCGAAAGAAGCAGGAATTCTCGCCCTAAGGGAAGACATCAACATTAAAGAGGTGCGAATGGACCACTTCGAAGAATCAATGAAGTATGTGCATTCATCAATAACTGAAGAGATTGAGAAACGATACGAAGATTTCGAAGAGTCTTCAAAACGAAAAATTGCCCCCATACAGCTAGGGTACACCAAGAGTTACGTCTAAAGCTTAAAAAACATTAAATAATAAAAGAGTAAAAAAGAAGAATGGCAAGAAAGAGGGTTGGCGATAAACTATTACCCCCTCATTTTTATAAAATTCAATAATCTTATAAAAAACGGTTATGTTCTTAGTTGTTTACCTTTTTTTTCTCTGTAATTTTTCCTTTGTCGCTTTTAAACGTTAAAATTGGAGAATTGTTCCCTAACGAAATTATATAAAAGTAAAAGGGGGACCTTTAAACAAACCGTTATGTGGGCAAAACGCCTAGGATTGGTGGTGATAAATTTTTGACAACATGGCGTGAGACTCCGCTAAGACAGGAAGTAATAGATGTTTTACAGGAAAGACGTGGTACCATGGGGGAAAATGACCTTATAAGGGTCCTTACAAGCAGAAATAAAGAGATCAGTGGAGCCGACATAAATACTACCCTCCTATCCTTAGAGATCGAGGGAAAAATACACGTGGAATACATGGGAAAAAATGAAAGAAAAATCGAGATCCTTGAAAAAGCCGAACTTCTACAAGTAGGCGAAGATTAAAAGATTCAGAGTCGGATTTTTCCCTTATCCACCTGCTATTTTTATAGATACAGCCTATTTTTTACCATTGTAAAATAAAGTTAAATCTGCCAAAAGTTTACGTTTTTCTACTCTAAATAGTTGACAAATTATCAAATAATAAATATTTTATATTTATTATTCATTTTCTGTGATGCTGTAAATTAAAAAAGAGATGAAAAAATCATGAAACCAGAAGATAAACTACCAGGAGATTTGGTTGAGTTTATGGGTACTGAATGTACAATATGTGAAGAGATGGAACCTTTGGTTCAAAGATTAATGGATGAAGAAGGTGTTAAAATTCATAAGTTAGAAATTTGGCATAACCAAGAAAACGCCAATTTATTTATGGAAATTGATCAAGGCACTTGTGGTGGAATACCGTTTTTCTATAACAGAAAAACAGGTAAATGGATTTGCGGTAAAACCAGCTATGAGAAGTTTAAAAAGTGGGCCTTAGGAGAAAAATAAGAAAAGCATTCCCCTATTGTCTTTCTTTTTCTAAAGTTGTGAATAACCTCTCTAGATGTAAATTATAAGTAACATATTTTTTGAGGTGTTTTAAATTTGGGAGTAATAGGTGTTTTTAATCCTCTTAAAGAGGAAATGTTTCAGATTCTAGACAAAGATGGTAACATATTTTTTGAGGTGTTTTAAATTTGGGAGTAATAGGTGTTTTTAATCCTCTTAAAGAGGAAATGTTTCAGATTCTAGACAAAGATGGTAACATAGTTAAAGAGGAATACGAGCCTAAATTAACCGATGAAGAATTAAAGAAAATATACAAGTTCATGGTTCTTACAAGAGCAGCCGATGATAAAGCTTTCAAATTACAACGCCAAGGAAGGATAGGAACATACGCTCAGTCAAAAGGGCAGGAAGCTACTCAGATAGGGATAGCTCACGCCATGGAAAAAGAAGACTGGTTCTTTCCCTATTTTCGCGACCTCGGTATTCACCTTATGAGAGGATGGCCCCTAAACGATCATTACCTCTACTGGATGGGCAATGAGAAGGGTCAAAGACTTCCTGATGACGTTAACAATTTCACCATATCGGTTCCTGTTGGTACTCAAGTTCCTCACGCAGCTGGTGCAGCTTGGGCAGCAAAGATAAAAGGCGATAAGATAGCTGTCCTGACTACATTCGGCGACGGCGGTACTTCTGAGGGTGACTTTCATGAGGGGTTAAACTTTGCTGGAGTTTTTCAACTGCCAGTTGTTTTCGTTTGTCAAAACAATCAGTATGCTATCTCTGTCCCTAGGAAAAGGCAGTCAGCTTCAAAGACTCTTGCTCAAAAAGCGATAGCTTATGGGTTCGATGGAATATTGCTAGATGGAAACGATGTTCTTGCAGTCTATGTAGCGGTTAAGGAGGCTCTGGACAAGGCTAGAAACGGCGGAGGACCTACACTAATAGAATCGTATACCTACAGAATGACTGATCATACGACTTCAGATGATGCGTCAAGGTATCGTACAGAAGAAGAGGTAAAAGAGTGGGAAGAAAAGGATCCCATAAAGAGATTCCAGATATACCTTAAGAATAAGGGGATTTGGGACGAAAAGTTCGAAGAAGAAGTGCAGAAGGAACTTACTGAACTTGTGGATAAAGCAGTCAAGGATGCAGAAGCGGTGCCAATACCAGAACCGGAAGAGATTTTCAAATACACCTACGCTGAAATGCCTTGGAACCTTGAGGAACAGCTTGAAGATTTAAAGGAATTCTTGAAGGAGGAGGAATGAAAGTGGCAAAGTTGACAATTGTAGAGGCATTAAATCTGGCTTTAAGGGAAGAAATGGAAAGAGATGAGCACGTAGTCATCTTAGGTGAAGATGTTGGGAGAGACGGAGGCGTTTTCAGGGTAACTGATGGACTCTATGAAAAATTTGGCGAGAACAGGGTTATAGATACACCCCTTGCAGAATCAGGGATCGTGGGCACCGCTATAGGTATGGCGGTTTACGGTTTAAAACCCATTGCCGAGATACAGTTCATGGGTTTCATGCCTCTGGGATACCATCAGATAATTCTCCACGCTGCTAGGATAAGGAACCGCTCAAGAGGAAGGTTTACTGTACCATTAGTTGTACGTATGCCTTACTGTGGAGGAATAAAAGCTCTAGAACATCACTCTGAAAGTATAGAATCATTATTCGTTCATATTCCTGGCCTGAAGACAGTTATTCCTGCATCCCCCTATGATGCCAAAGGGCTTTTGCTCTCTTCGATAAGGGACCCTGACCCTGTGATATTCCTAGAGCCAAAAAGAATATACAGAGCTATAAGAGAAGAAGTTCCTGAAGGCGATTATACAGTACCCCTCGGAAAGGCCAAAATAGTTCAAGAAGGAGATGACATCACCCTCATAGCTTGGGGAGCTATGGTGAGAACATGTCAAAGAGCTGCAGAACTAGCTAAAGAAAAGAACATAAGCGCAGAAATAATAGATCTCCGAACAGTACAGCCCATAGACGCAGAAGTCATAATTAAATCAGTTGAAAAAACCGGTAAAGTCTTAGTGGTTCACGAAGCTCCAAAAACCCTCGGTGTTGGAGCAGAAATCGTAGCCTTAATAAACGAAAAAGCTTTATTGTCCCTAGAAGCCCCCGTAGAAAGAGTGACTGGTTTTGATATCACTGTTCCATTACCGAAAACCGAACACTGGTATATTCCAAGTGAAAAAAGAGTTTTGAGGGGAATCCAAAAAGTGGTGAGTTTTTGAGGAGGATATGAAAAATGGTGAACGAATTCAAATTTCCAGACGTTGGCGAAGGGATAGAAGAAGGCGAAGTAAAAAACTGGCTAATAAAAGAAGGAGAAAACGTCAAAGAAGACCAAGCCTTAGTTGAAGTTGAAACCGATAAAGCCGTGGTAGAACTACCATCACCGTATTCAGGAACCGTGGCAAAACTCCATTTTAAGGAGGGAGACATCGTAAAAGTTGGAGAAGTTCTGATAACCATAGCAGAACCTGGCGAAGAGGTTAAAGTACCAGAAATGAAACCTGCCGCCGTAGCCGTAGTAGGAGAACTAGAAGAAGCCCCCCCAGAAGAAGAGGTAAAAGTTGAAAAACCAGCCGTAGAAACAAAAGTTGTAAAACCGACTGAGAAGAAGATTCTTGCTACTCCTGCTGTGAGAAAACTCGCCAAAGACCTTGGAGTTGACCTTGCCCTAGTTGAGGGTACAGGCCCCGAAGGACGTATAACAAAAGAAGATGTAGAAGCGTTTTCGAAGAAACCGAAAGTTGAAAAACCAGTAGCCGTCAAGATAACACGCAAAGCAGGCCTGACTTACGACATGTATGGTCACATACAAAGAGTACCATTTAAAGGAATTAGAAGAGCTACTGCAAAAAAGATGACAGAATCTTGGGCAAAAGTTCCCCATGTTACGCACGCAGACGAAGCCGATGTAACTGAACTGGTAAAAATTCGGCAAAAAGAGAAAGCCAACGCCCTAGAGAAAGGCATTAAGTTAACCTATCTACCCTTCATAGTTAAGGCAGTAATAGCTGCATTAAAAGAACACCCATATGTCAACTCTACAATAGACGAAGAAACACAAGAGATAGTTCTAAAACAATACTACAACATAGGCATCGCCGTAGACACTGAAGAAGGTCTCATGGTACCCGTTGTAAAAATAGCAGACAAAAAAAGCTTACTAAAGATCGCCGAAGAAATCCAAAATTTAGCCGAACTAGCAGCAACAAGAAAGATAGACCTAGCAGATTTGAAAGGAGGAACCTTCACGATAACCAACATAGGAGTAATCGGAGGCACATACGCCACACCCATAGTAAACTATCCAGAAGCAGCCATCCTAGGTGTTGGAAAGATACATGACAAACCTGTAGTAAAAGATGGAGAAATAGTAATCAGAAAAATACTGGGATTATCACTTTCCTTTAATCATAACATATTTGATGGAGCAGAAGCTGCAAGGTTCATGAACGACGTGATCAAATACCTAGAAGATCCTTACTGGATGCTGATAGAGTAGCAATATTGGCTTTTATTTTGTTCCCCTATCCCTTTTTCTAATTCTCTATTCCACATTTTCTTATTTTTGTCGTGAAATGGA
>JBHLKN010000055.1:0-2975 GCA_048886645.1 Candidatus Hodarchaeota archaeon
TTTTTATACAACCTATTTATAAATTATTATTAACTTCAACCTCCACACCCCCAAAAGATCTTATGAATCTTGGTGATTTTTGGTGAGCTACAACAACGAACAAGAAAAAAACAAAACTTTATCCTCACTAAACGATACTGACAACTCTTCAATAACGAAAGTCGAAGAGACTTCAGAAGAACAAGAAGAGGAAGAAAAAACCGAGAAACCAGAACTTGAAGAGATACCTTCAGGGTATATAGAAGGACAGAAAGTAATAATCAAAAGCCCCCTTGCACAAACTCTACATGAAAAGGGCTATTTCGGCGACCTCAAAGACCCAGAAGAACTACACTTATCCCCAGTAGAAGCAATATTCCTTGTCGAAAGAAAAAAATTACAAGTTTTCCAAGAAAACGAAAAACCCTTGTTTCTAAGTGAAATAGTAACAATTTTTGGAAAAGAAATGGAAAACCTATGGACAAACTACCTAGTTTACCGCGATCTGAGATCACGAGGCTACATCGTAAAACAAGGATACGGTGCCCAAACAAGCCTCGGACCAATATACAGACTCTACCCCCGCGGTGGAGCCCCAGGAAAAACAGCCTCAAAAGTCCTAATAGCAACCTTAATAGAAGGAAAAAAAGTCAAAATAGAAGACCTAGACTACATGATAAAACAAGCACTAGCATCAAGAAAAAAATTGGCACTTGCAGTAGTAGACGAAGTAGGCGACGTCACATACTACCTCGCCTCAGAACTGGAACTAAACAAAAATAAAAAGGTTAAAAAAACTGAAGAAAAAACTGGCACAGAATAACAAGAAAAAAACAACAACCGAAAAAAGGAAAGAAAAAAGAGGGCAGTTATAAGATGCTTGTTAAACTACCAAACAACGAAACTAAAGAAATTCTAACCCTTTGGATGGAAGGCTCCAACGTAAAAATGATCAATCAAAAACTGCTCCCCCACAAGTTTGAAATCTACACAACAAAAACCTACCAAGACACCGCCAAAGCAATAAAAGACATGACCGTAAGAGGAGCAGGAGCCATAGGCGTAGCAGGAGCTTACGGAATCGCACAAGCATGCTTAACCGCTCCTAAAAAAGACATAAACTCCTTTTTAAGCCATGTTAGAATGGCGGAAAAAACATTAAAAAACACAAGACCCACCGCCGTAAATCTTTTCCACGACATAGACCGCGTTCTAAGCAAATTAAACCCTAACATATCTCCTAAAAAAAACGAAAAAATAATGGTTGAAGAAGCAAAAAAAATAGCAGAAGAATACATCATGACAGGTAAGAAAATCGGAGAAAACGGCGAACCTCTGATAGAAAACGGGGCAAGAATAATGACCCACTGTAACGCCGGGGCCCTCGCCTTCGTTGACTGGGGAAGCGCCCTCGCCCCAATAAGACTCGCCCACAGAAACAAAAAAAACATCCTCGTCTACGTCAACGAAACAAGACCAAGAAGCCAAGGAGCCAAACTAACCGCATGGGAACTCCTACAAGAAGACATACCCCACGTAATAATTCCGGACACCGCAGCAGGCTACTACATATCCCAAAAAGAAATAGACCTAATAATAGTAGGCGCCGACCGCATCGCAGCAAACGGAGACACCGCAAACAAAATCGGAACATACACCCTCGCAATCCTAGCAAAAGAAAACAACACACCCTTCTACGTAGCAGCCCCCATAAGCACCTTCGACCTAGAAACACCCAACGGAAAAACAATACCCATAGAACAACGATCCGAAACAGAAATAACCCACATCTGGGGCCTCTCAGAAAAAAACAAAAAAATCGAAAAAACAAGAATAACCCCCAAAAACTCCCCCGCAAAAAACCCAGCCTTCGACATAACCCCCGCAAAATACATAACCACATTCATAACAGAAAAAAGCCTAATAAAACCCCCTTTCGAAAAAACAATAAAAAAAACCATAAAAAACTAAAAAAACACAACAAAAAATAACAAAAAGAAAACAACAACCCCCCTCCCTTCCTCCTTTTCCCAATTCTTAAAAATAAAAGCTAAGGCTCTTCAAGCTCTACCAAAATCTCAATAGATACATCAACCCCCTCCAACTCTTTTCGCCACCTATCCCCTATCCCCACCAAAATAAACACACTAACTAAAGAAGCCCCCGCTTTCTCAACCAACTTAATAAGAGCCCTCTGAGTCTCCCCACTACGCACAATATCATCCACAACTAAAACCCTATCCTTAGCAGAAAGAAGATTCCGCGGCAAATAAAAAGTAGAAACCGTCCCAGAACCACTCGGAATATACTCCACCTCATAAAAACTAGCCACACCAACCTCCCGCGCCTTCTTCGCAATAGCCACATCAACACCCAAAACATCCGCAATATGCACCGCTACAGGAATACCATCCGCAGCCGCCGTCAAAACCTTATTAATATGAGGAAGCTTAAGCTCAATAACCTCATCAATAAACGTCTGAGCAATCCACCTAAGAAGAAGCGTATCACTCACAAGCTCACTATTATCAAAATAACCCCTAGCATCAAACCTAACCTTACCCTTCACCTCCTCCCTAACATTCAACAAACGCTGAGCCGTACTCAAAAACTCCTGCGCCCTATCATCCCGCGGCAAAACATGACCCTTAACATACCTATTCAAAACCGTGATAGGCAACCCCATAAGCTTCGAAAGCTCAGCATAAGTCAAACCCTTCTCCTTCTTCAATAAACGAAGCACTTCCACAGACCTAATACGCTTCCTCAAAGTCTCTAAATGAACCACCAACAAAAAAAACTCCAATAACAAATTACAAAAATCCTCAAAGAAACATCCCAAACTAAACATTAAAAATTTAACGCGACAATGTATAACTCACCAAGACAAAGATAAAAATTTTTAAAGATTTAAATCAAACTAAAACTTTGAAAAAAACAAAACCACAAAAAAATTAAAAAATAGAAACACCCAAACGTAAAAAGAATAAAAAAAA
>JBHLKN010000055.1:3075-12322 GCA_048886645.1 Candidatus Hodarchaeota archaeon
AAAAAAAAAACAACAACATGAAACTTTCAATCATCAATTTAATCCATACATTTGAAAACTTAAACGTGGTGAAAAACAAATGGTAGAATCATCCAAACTATCAAGCGCCCGCACATACCAGACAGCCTCAGACATACAAGGCCCCCTAGTCTTCGTCGAAAAAACAAGAGACGTAGGCTACGCAGAAATCGTGAAAATAACCGGATCAGACGGCACAGACCGAACAGGACAAGTCCTAGAAATAACAGAAAACATGGCAGTAATACAAGTATTCGAAGGCACAAGAGGCCTAGACGTAAGCCAAGCCACAAGAGTAAGATTCCTCGGAGAAACCATAAAAATCGCCCTAAGCAACGACATACTCGGAAGAGTATTCTCAGGAAAAGGAGACCCCATAGACGGCGGACCCCCCATAGTACCAGACGAATACTGGGACATAACAGGATCACCAATAAACCCCTACGCAAGACAATACCCAAGAGAATTCATCCAAACAGGAATAAGCGTAATCGACGGAATGAACACCCTAGTCAGAGGACAAAAACTACCCCTCTTCTCAGGAAGCGGACTACCCCACAACCTCTGCGCAGCACAAATAGCACGACAAGCAAAAGTACTCGGAGAAGAAGAAGAATTCGCAGTAATATTCTGCGCCATGGGAATAACAGCAGAAGAAGCAAGATTCTTCAGAAACGACTTCGAACGCTCAGGAGCCCTAGAAAGAGTAGTCCTATTCCTCAACCTAGCAGACGACCCAGCAGTAGAACGACTAATCACCCCAAGATTCGCACTAACAGCGGCCGAATACTTAGCATACGAACATGATTACCAAATGCTTGTAATATTAACTGATTTAACAAACTACGCAGAAGCATTACGAGAAATCAGCGCTGCTCGTGAGGAGGTACCTGGTCGGCGGGGATATCCGGGCTATTTGTATTCGGATTTAGCTACTATCTATGAGCGTGCTGGCAGAATACAAGGCAGAAGAGGCTCTATCACGCAGATGCCTATCTTAACAATGCCTTCTGATGATAAAACGCACCCAGTGCCTGACCTAACAGGTTATATTACTGAAGGTCAGATGATTCTCGACAGAGGACTACATCGTAAAGGCTTATACCCGCCTCTTGATCCGTTGCCTTCCTTGTCCAGATTAATGAAAGAAGCAATCGGTAAAGGTTATACTCATGAGAGTCATAGAGAGGCTTCTGATTCTAATTATGCTGGTTATGCTGAGGGTCGTAATATTAGAGATTTAGTCGCAGTGGTTGGCGAAGAGGCTTTAACCCCGCGTGACAGGAAGTACTTGGAGTTTGCCGACGCTTTTGAGCAGAAGATGATTAATCAAGGTTTTGAGGATCGTAACATCGAAGATACTTTGTCGATTATGTGGGATTTGCTTGCTATTTTGCCTGAGCGTGAGTTGAAGCGGTGTAAGCCTGATACAATTCAGAAGTGGCATCCTGCTTATCGTACTGAACCTATCGTGCCTCAGCTTGAAAAAGAATAAATAATCTGCGCGCATCTCATTTTTTCCTTGATTGCGTGCTCTCTCCCCCTCTCTTTCTTTTATGTTATGCTAAGTCTTCTTTCTATTACTCGTTTGAGTTATGGAGGAATTTTAGTATTTCTCTTGCTAGTATTCTTGCCACTCTTATTGGTTCTGCTTTTGAGCCTTGGATAATGAATTTATTTAGAAGCTCTACTGCTTGGTTGGTGTTTATGCCGAGGGCTCTTATGTAGATTTCGTGTCCTGTGTGGACTGTTATTTTCTCTCTTGGTCCGTTTTTTTCATAGATTTCTTCTCTTTCTTTTTTGTTCTCTAGTTCTTCTAGGTATTTTTCTAATCCTTCGCTTTCCTCGTAAGTAACGCAAATTATCGGTCTTTCAGTTTTCTTCCAGATCTCCCCTAAGTCGATTATGTTGAACATGGCTATAACGCAGCCGTTTAAAAGTATCACGTTTATGTCTGGTCTTTTTAATTGTTTCCAGATTTTTAAAACTCCCTCGGTTGCGTCCATGCCTCCTACTGTTATGGTGGTGAATGTAATGCCGTCTATGATGTTTTTGTCTGCTCGCATCACAACTCCTGCGAGAACGGATTTTCCTCCCTTTTCTTTATAGAAGCTTTCAGCGATTCCTAAGACTCTTAATCCTTTTTTATCTAGGTGTATGGTGGGTAGTTCAAGGTTCATGGTTTCTCCCCCTGGAATCTCTTTCTTTTTTTTTATGATTTTTGTTGTTGTGGTTGTTTAATCTTTTTTTCCAGATTTTCGTGTCTGTTGATTATTTTGTTTAGTAGTTCGGCGAAGGCTTTTGTACAAGCTTTTTTTTCGAGTCTTGGGTGTGTTATGTCTTCTCCTTGGAGGGCGTTTTGTATTGTTTCTACCATTTCTTCAATGGTTATGGTTTGGTTTAGCCAGGTGTAGGCGCATAGGGCTTCTACGGCGTCTCCTAGTGTGTCTTCTTTGCTTCTTAGAGGTAGAACTTTCTTTATTTTTGTTTTTCTTATTGCTTCTGCTAGGGCTTTGTCTTGTACTTTTGCTCCTGTGGGGGTTCCTTCTATTCTTGATTTGGCTAGGGAGTATGCAAAGTTGATTAGGGCGTCTCCTAATCGTGCTAAGTTTTTATTTGTAAGAATTTTGCGGAAAGATCTAAATTTTTTGAGGTAATTTTTCCAGCCTGAAGTTAAGTAATCCCCGCTTTTATCATCGTCCCCCTTTGAAGTTTCAGGCAAAACAAGTCCCTCTCAGAAATCTTTACTCCCTTTTCTTGTTTTTTTATTCCTTTTTTGCTTTGTATTTTTTGAATGCTTCTGTAAATTTTTCGATAAATTCTTTGCTTTTTTCTTCCAATTTTTTAGTAGCTTCTATTATAGCTTCAATGGGGGTTCCGTCGCTTACGGTAATTGCTAGCCGTGGTTGGCTTATTTGAGGATGGTCTATTTTGTAGGCTGCGAAGTTTACGTTTGGATTTTCTTGGAGTGTTTGGGTTAGAATATTGAGGAAGGTGTGGCCTTCTCCTTCGATCACGATTTCGATCATTTTTTCTTCGAGTCTTAGCTGTTTTATCATCATGTTTTTTCACTTCTTTGCCTGATTTTTGCTTCCTTTTCGTTTTTTTCAGCTAAAAGTTCTTCTAAAGCTTGTTGGGGGTTTACTTTCAAATAATATTTTCCGTTTAAAGTTTTTATTAAACTTTTTTCTGTAGCCATTTCAACCGTAAATTGGGGCGATAATTCCATAATGGTGGCGGCGATCGCCAGAGTATGTTTTAAGGATCTGGCCATATTTAGATTAGCGAAGAAGTTCATGTTAGTCCATAGGGTTTTTGCTTCTTCTTTTACGCCGTTTAAATCTAAATCAGTGACCAGAATATTTTTTTCGAGGTGGGTTCTGAAACCTTTCCTTTTTAAAACCTCTGCCAGCATTTCCTGAGAAACTGGGAAACCGGCTACCTTAGCCAACAACTGACTACTATAAGAATAAGTACCGTCTGCTGAAGGATATAGTGCTTTTTTGATGCTTGAATGAATCTTTCTAATCATTGTTATAGCCAATTTTTGGGCAGCTTTGTCCCCCAGGATCGATGTTTTGCAATTAAAACCTTTAGTTTTAATGGAAATATCACAGTATTTAATCGCTTTAGTTACAAAATCAATAAACATCTCTAACTCTTTCTGGCTCTTTATCGAGATAGTTAAATGTTTTTTTCCAAGGTGCCCCATTAAAAGATACCCTTCTATAAAAAGCTTTGAAGAAAAAAGAATATAGAGTTAATTGTGACTCTTATTTTTGGTGGAAAAGCGAGGCTGGATATAATCTTTCGCTAGCTTCCTTCTCTCCTTTAAACCGCAAGCGGGACACTCAAGCAGGTCTCTTCCCATCTTAACTAGGGGTTCACCACACTTGATACAATGCGCCCTTATCACGCCTAAATCTCCCTCGTTAGTAGCTAATTGAAAAGGTAAAAACTTTACATCGATTATTCTTGCCCTTATAATGTCCCCTCGTCGCATTGCTGCAAAAACATCTTCAACAAACTTTTTAGAAATTTGACTTACATGCACCAGCCCTGTAAAAGGTAGCCCTATATTTTCGTCATTTATCATAGAAAACTCTATAGTTGCTGAATCTCTCATGGTGGATGTAATTATGCCTGCAACCTTGTCTCCTACTTTAGGAAGTTTTTGTCTTGGATTTCCAGGAATAATGTCTGCTCTATGTTTAACCTTATCAACTAATAAATATCCAGCGATGTTAGAATAGATTTTTCCATCTTCTACATAACAGTTATTTCCAGGAACAAACTCTTCAATAACTCCTAGTAAATCGCCAGGTAAAACAAATCTCTCTATTTTTCCTCGTTTTCCTTTTTTTCCATTGTTTTTCTTTTTCTTCATGGATAAAGAAACCTCCTCATCGTTACAATAAATCCTTAAACAATCCCGTCCACAGAAATTCTCATTTCAAAGTTAAAGCTTTAAATGTTTTTTAATGTTTCAATTCTTTGAATTCTGAACATATCCACATTTATTATGTGCCATTTTTTACGATGAAACTTATATGTCTTTGGGATTTCAAACTCCATTCTTAATATCTCTGTTACAACTGCATTATAAGATTTAACAAGTTTATTCAAAAACTTTCGGGTTTTTTCACCGGCTAAATGCAAAGAATAAACAACCGGAGCCAATTCCAAACCCTTCAAAACAAAACGCCTATCCCGTTCAACCCCCTTTATCCCAAAAGGAGGATTCATGACCGCTAAATCAAACTTTCCACTTAGCGCATCAATATCCCCCACAACCCACTTAACCTTTCTTTCTATCCCTGCTATCTTACTATTTTCAACCGCTAAAAAAACCGCATCTCTATCTACGTCGACGCCCACGACTTTTTCAGCCCCCATTAAAGCACAAGCAATACCAAACCTCCCAGTACCACAACCCAAATCAACAACAGAATAACAAGGCAAATCCCCCCTCGAAACCATCTCCCAAACAACATTAGCCACAACCCTCGCAGGCGTAATATACTGCTCAAAAACAAGCTTGGGATCCGGATAACCCTTAAGCTTTTCCAAAAATATCTCAAGCTCCTGCCGACGCCTCAACATTTCCCCTAATCACCTAAAAAAATAAAAATAATAAACATTAAAAAACATTCCACTTTTTCCATCATTTCTCAAAAACTTATTACTTACAATATCCTATTATAAATCAAATGACATCGACCACTAATCTTTTCGACTCTAGGAAAAAGATATTTTAAACTTTTGAAATGGAGCGTAAATTATGAACCTTCTGAACGAAAACACTTACGAAGAACCGAAGAGCTATCGTAAAATGGCTATTTTCATAACTGTCTTGCTTCTCTCCCTCGTCATTTGGCATGTTGGTCCATCGAAACTAATTGACATCTTTAAAGAATCGGAAATAAAATTTGTAGTCTTAGTCCTCACGTTTGCAACCCTAAGAATTCTAACAAAAGGTTACCGATCTTACAAACTTTTCCATGCAATAAACAAAGATCTCAACCTAAATAACTTCCTGCCTGTGTATTTTTTCTGCTATAGTTTGACTGTCGCATCCCCTCCAACACTAGGAGAAGTAGGAAAGGTTGAAGTCAAACGCAGACTTCTAAAAATGAGGTTTGGAGACGTAGGCGCAGCCATTTTCATCTACCGTCTTTTAGACTGCATAGCGATAGGATTAATGGTCATATTTTTCTTCCTAACCGCTGGTAAAGAACATGCTGCCCAGTGGGGTTTATTCACAGTCGCAGCAGCAATCGCTTTCGCAATATGGACCTTCATCCTCCTCGCTCTCTTGTGGGAAAGAGTAGGGAAGCCGTTCTTTGAAAAACTAGCTAAAGTCTTCAGTAAACTAGGAAAAATAGGAAAAAAAATAGCCGAAAAAATCCTGAACGTGGCTGAAAGATATTACCGCGCAATAAAACAATATATACATCTTGATAGAAAGCCCTTGATAACAGCAACGTTCCTAACCGCAATCAGATGGGCAATAGAAATACTCGTACTATACTTTGCCCTTTTAGCTTTCGACATCCAACCACCCCTCCAAATTCTAATATTTGCCATAGGCCTAAGTAATTTCGTAGGCGTCTCTTTAGGACCAGGAGAACTTGGGGGAGGCGCGGTCACGGCAATCTTTGTACTAAACTATATTGGAGAAATAGATGCTGTAGCAGCCACTGCAGGAGTATTATTAGCCGTAATGGCTCGCATACTCATAGAGATTTTAGCAGCCTTTTTAGGCTCCCTATTTCTGCCAATTTCAAAAAACAATCAAAAAAACGAAAAATGACTAACCTTCTCTTCTTTTATAAATTCTTATAGTCAAGAAAAGACTCTTCAATTATTGGTTTCAAATCGCTTTTTTACTGACCATGTCGTCGTATCGTGCTTTTTTTTCTTTAAATTCCTCATCGCTTATTGGTTTCAAATAGCTTTTCGGCGCCCCACATGCAGGGCAAAACCATTCTTCTGGGAAATCCCCTAGCTTAGTCCCGGCTTTTAAACCGGTTTTTTCATCTCCTAAGTCTTCGTCATAAACAAAAATATTGCAATTAGTACAGATATACCTCAACTAGAAATCCCCTTATAAATGGTGGATTTGAGATAATTATGCTATATAAATGTGTAGAAATGCGGTTAGAAAGAATTCCTATTGTTGGTATTTCAATCTTCAAAGAGAACGGTGAAAAACTAATTTTCTCCCTCTTTTCACTTTTAAAAATTGGTGGGCCCGAAGGGATTTGAACCCTTGACTTTCCTTAGTTTTAAGGATTTGAACCCTTAAACCTAAACAGGTATCTCATATCGCTTGGAATTATGAGCCTGTCGCTCTACCAAGCTGAGCTACGGGCCCTCGAAAAAGCTCAACAAACGTAATTCAAAAAATAAGTAGGATCACCTACTTTTTATCCTTTATCCTTTGTGAAGATTTATAAAAAAGAAAATATAATAAATATGTTACGCAAAACATTTCAAAACCTAATTAATCCCTAGTGCCGCGGTAGTGTAGCCAGACTCTCAACTAGCAGTTTTGGAGAGGGTTAAGCCAAGCATTCGAGGCTTTCGCCCTCGCGACAGGGGTTCGAAACCGTAATCACTAAAACCTTTCTAACGAAGAAATGGCGAAAATCCCCTCCGCGGCACCAACCTTCCTTTTATGCCCCCTCGACTTTTAACATCGCTATGAAGCGTTCTTTACAGGCGAGGGTGACTTTTTTTTCTTTTCTTTGTTTTGGTGTTTTTAGCAGGGGGAAGGGGGAAGGTTATCCTACGTATCTTAGGGCTTCACTTGGTTTTATTTGTGCTGCTTTTCTCCCTGGGTACCATGCGGCTATGAGGGCGAAGGCTAGGGTTATTCCAATGAAAAAGGCGAGTTGTGTCCATGGTATTATGAAGTTGAAGTCTTCGAAAAATGTGTTGAACATTGCGTAGTTTACTAGGATGCTGTTTATTATGGCTAGAATTAGTCCGAGTAGGGCTAGTATGAGGATTTCCAGGAGGACTGCTCTTACTACTGTTTTTTGGCGGAATCCTATGCTTCTCATCATGCCGATTTCTCTTCTTCTTTCACTTACGCTTCTTATTGCTACTACTACTAGTCCGATGACGCCTACGAAGAATCCTGTGAAGACGAAGGCGTTAAGGTAGGTCATGAATTTGCTACTGAAGTTGAAGAGTTCTTCGTAGATTTCGTAGGCGGTCGTTGCTTCTATTCCGTATACTTTACCTTCTGGGTTGTTTGGTGGTCCTGTTGCTTTGTTGCCGTAGGCTTCGATTTTTTGCGCTATTTCTTCGTTTTGGGGCGAGTCTATTTTTTCTGTGGTTTTTATGATGAAAGCTGATTGTTCGTTATTTTGTACTTGGGAAGCGTAGGCTTCAACGGGCATTTTTGCGCTTGTGAAGACTCCGACATCGAAGGGTGGGGTTGAGAGGATTGCTACTATTATGAATTCTTGTCCTGTTCCGTCTTCCATTCTGAGCCATATGCTGCTACCTAGGCTTTTTGCTTCGGAGGCGCTTACTGTTCCAGCGCCGCCGAATTGTACCCAGCGGGATAGTATTGCATAGGGTTTCCCGTCAGAGTTTGTCGCGTTCATGGCTAGGAGTTGCCAAGGGCTGCTTGCTCCGTATCGGGCGAGGGCTTTTTCGTCTTTTTTCATCCATTCGAAGTCGAAGTTTTGTTGGAGGTCTTTGTTTACGGCGTAGATGGGTGTTGGAAAGATGTCTTCTTGTCTTAAGTCTTCTTCTTCATAGAAGAATCCGTTTTGTTTGCCTTGGAAGGCTTCTACGTGTTCTATGCTGGGGTCTAGGTTTTTAATGCTGTTGTTGGTGTTTTGAGGCATGGGTACATGGGATGCGGCGAAGATGTCTGCTCCTCCTGAGACTTTTTCTGCGTAGCGGTCGAAGCCTTTGCTGGTGGAGGTTGCGAAGATTACCATGCCTATGTTCATACTTAGGATTATGACGAAAATGGCGAAGGTTAGGGCGCTTCTTGTTTTTTGCCTGCCAATATATTTTGTTGAGAAGAGGCTTACACCTCTAGCTTTTTTGAACCTCATGAGAAATTTGTTTAGGGCTCCTGTTATGATTTCAAGGTTTATGCCTATGAGGATTATACCTCCCATCATTACGGTGAATATAGTGCCCATGAAGAAGCCTGCATCCATGATGACTTCTTCTAGTTGGGTGAGCATTAGGATGGCGCCTACTGCGATAAGGGTTGCTCCTATGAAGTCCCATGCTTTTGTTTTCGGGATGTAGGTGCTTGCAGCTATGCCTATTCCCAGGACTGTAAAAATGGAGCCCAGGAGGAACGGCATTTCGTTTGTTTCTCCTCTAAGACTGGGGAGGCCTAAGGCTAGGAGGAGGATGCCTAGGATGAGGGATCTTTTTCCTGCTTTCTTTCTTTTCGGTTTTTCTATTCCTCTCAGAGTTTCTACGATGTCTACTCTGCTGGCTCGTATAGCAGGGTATACGCCGCCTATTATGGATAGGATGATACCGGCAATAACTGAGACTATTATGACGCTTGGTTCTAGTATGAGGGTTATTGTGAAGTCTTCTCCTCCGAATATTGATTCGGTGAAGGTTTGTGTGAGGTACCATGCTAGGAGGTAGCCTATGATCATTCCGATGATGACGCCTATGAGGGCTCCGATTATGCCGAGGATTATGGCTTCTGTGAGAAACGAGGTTATAACCTGGC
>JBHLKN010000056.1:0-2546 GCA_048886645.1 Candidatus Hodarchaeota archaeon
GTTTTTTGTTGAAAAATCAAAAAAAGAAGAAGATGATAGAGGAGGTGACTGAGCGGATTAAGTCTTTTGGAGATGAGGTTATAGGGAGAGTTGATTTAGTGGTTTGTGAGGGGGTAAAAGATGCTGAAGCAATTAAAAGTTTGAACTGGGGGGTTGAAATAGTTACTTTAGAGGGAAAACCTTTGGTAAGGGTTGCAGATGAGATTTCTAAGGAGTATAAGCGAGTTTTGATACTAACGGATTTTGACAAAAAAGGACAAAATTTAGCGAAAAATATTTCGAAGTTTCTTTTAGGGAGAAGTAAAGTTGACTGGGGATTAAGAAATAAGATGAAACGTATATTAAAACCATATTTGAGGATTGAAGAAATATCTTCGATTTTAGGGACAAGCATGATAGATTTTTAAACAATATTATGATTTCTCTTTGTATGAAATTAGTTATTCTTGGCGGCGGTTTCTGTGGCTCTTTGATCGCTAGAACATTGGATAAGCGTAAAGAAATAGAAATCACTCTAATTGATAAGAAAACCTATTTTGAATACACGCCGAGTATTCACAAGGTCATCTTTGACCCGTGTTATCGTCAGAAAATAACTATTCCTTTTTCTTATTTTTTGAAGCGCACTCGAATATTAAAGAGTAGTTTATTGCAAGTTACTCCTGAATTTGTTGAAACTGAGAAAGAAAGAATCGATTTTGACTATTTGGTTATTTCAACAGGCATCGAATATCCCATCTTTCTTGAAGACAAGAAAAACGTTTTCACATTAAAGTCTGGTATTGAAGCTGCCAAAATGAGCGCTAAGGTGTTGAATGCCGAACGTGTTTTGATCATTGGTGGTGGTTTGATTGGTACTGAAATAGCGGGGGAATTAGCGACAAAAACAGAGGATAAGCGTGTAATTATCGTGCATCCACATCATCGTTTAATCGAGCGAAATCCGGTAAAAGCTTCACATTATGCTAAAAAATTTTTAGAAAAACATGGAGTTCAGATTATTTTTGATGAAAAGGTTATCGATAACAAAGATGGGGGTTTTATAACGAACAAAGGCAGGATTATTGAAGCAGATGTTGGCATTTGGTGCGCTGGTATTAAATGGAATCCGTTTTTTATGAAGGGGTTTCCTAAGGCGGTTTTTACCGATAAAAAGGCGTTAAAAGTGAATAAATATTTGCAGTTGAAAGGTTACCCAAATATATTTGTAGGGGGCGATATTAATAATATTCCGGAGGAAAAAACTGCGCAGAACGCTGAGCAACACGCTCATTTGATTGTAAAAAATTTGGACCGACTAATAAAAAATAGCCCGTTAATAGCTTATAAACCTAGGAATGGACCATTGCTCATCAGTCTAGGTGACTGGACGGGCATCATGACGTTTAGAAGACTTGTCATTACCGGTCTATTCCCTGGAATTTTGAAATGGGTCGTTGAATGGTGGGTTTTGCGACAATATAAGTGAATTATTAAAAAGCACTCTTACTATTAAGCGATATACTATTGATCAAATTATAACATGAGAAAAGAGAAAAAGAGAAAAACTTTCGGAGGCAATAATATAATATTAATAAAATGTTAATAAGAATATTAGAGATTAAAGTTTAGAGATTTTATTAGTTTGAATTTGTTTTTGTGTTAGTTATTTTTTGTTTTTGAGGGTTTGGAGTTGGTTTTTTGAGAGAAAGAAGGGTTTTTTCTTTTCTTTTTTCTGGTCTTTTGTTTTCAGTGGTTATTTTGTCTGCTTTTACTATTCCGGTGAATGTTAAAGGATTGGATGATAGTGTTCCAGCGATTGGTGCTGATATGTGTTGGGAAAATTTGGACATTACGGGGAGAGATGTAAAGGTGGGGATAATTGATACTGGGATTGATTGGAAGATACCTGACTTTTATAAGCCTGATGGTGGCACATACGATTTAAAAACTCATACCATAGGCAGTGAACAGTATTATTATGTTGATATGAATGATAATGGGATGAAGGATTTTGGAGAATCTCTACTTTGGCTTTCTTTTGAATCAAAATACGCCCCAGAAAAGGACTGGCTCGTGAGGGATGAGAATGAAGATTTGGATTGGACTTTAGGGGTAGAAGATGTTTTTCTTTGGGATGGAAGTAGTAGCGTTGTTACAAGGCTGGGAACTTGTAAAGTGTGGAAGATTTGGGACCAGTCTACTGGATGCTACTGGCATCGTGGTGTTAATCTCACTTATGAAGATGATTTTGGCACTTCAAATGAGACAGATTATGATGGTCATGGAACGCATGTTGCAAGTATCGTATGTGGTGGCCAAATATCGCCTGTAAGAAGGGAGTATGTTGGCGTGGCTCCTGATGCTGAAATAATCTTTGTTAAACTCGGTAGACCGGGCTCATATACGTGGGATGACACTATAAAAGATGTTATAGATGGTATAAAGTATTGCGTGAATGCAGGAGCAGATGTTATATCTATAAGTTTGGGTTTTGAGACGTGGCAGTTTTGGGATGGATCAGATGAAGTAGATAGAGCAGTAGAATGGGCCTATAGTATGGGGGT
>JBHLKN010000056.1:2646-12293 GCA_048886645.1 Candidatus Hodarchaeota archaeon
GTTCATGCAGTTGCGTATGACTATAGGACTTATAATGTTACGATGCTTGATCATGTTACGCCACATTATACTTTGACAACTCCTGCCACGGCAGATCACGCGATAACAGTGGCTTCTTATAACACGTATCTTCCTGAAGATTATCCGGGGGATGTGGGAAATATTTCCTTTTTTAGTAGTTTGGGGCCGAGGATAGATGGTGGTAAAACTGTTACTATAGCTGCGCCTGGCATGTTTGTTTTTGCCTCTGTTTCTAATGATGCAGATTATGGAGAAGGTAGTGGACTTATTGGTTGGGTTGGTTTGGCGGGGACTAGTCAGGCTACACCTCATGTTGCAGGAACTATAGCGCTTATGTTGGAAGGAAACAGTACTTTGAAAGGACGCCCTTTGGATGTTTACAAGATTTTGATAAACAACACGATAGTTGATAAATATGTAGAAAATAAGGGAAGTATCCCTAACGATTATTGGGGTTACGGGAAGCTTGATGCTTATAATTCGGTTAGAAGGTCTATGGGAATGGAGAGAGTGGAGTGGTGGACAGGAGACGGGGAAGACGAAGTTAGTTTGGAGGATATTTTAGGTGTTTTGATAGTTTTGGTCTTGTTTTTTGGGTTTGTGTGGATGATCAGAAGAAGAAGGAGAGGAAAGGAATACTATTATGCCGGACCTCCTGTGGTTTATTGTTGGTCTTGCGGGGCAAGTGTGAGTCCCCATCAACGGTTTTGCCCCTATTGTGGAAATAAGTTGAGGTGATTTGTTCTTAAACAAACCAATTTTTGTCTTGATGTTTTTCCTTGTGTTTTTGCTTCTTTGAGTTGTTTTTTATCCGTTTATTTTTTGTATTTTTCTTGCACTTTTATCTTCAGTATTAATTTTGTTTTTTAGGGCTGGTTTGGTTTATGGGTAAAAGGACTGAGAAGCTTGATGGTGGAGCTCAGAATTCGTTTATGGATTTGTTTCCTTATGATCCTTATGGAGAGCAGAGAGTTTTTATGGAAGATTTTAAAGGGCTGATTTGTGAAAGAGATGGGCTTATTGGTTTATTTGAAGCTCCTACTGGATTTGGTAAGACTATTGCTATTTTATCTGCAGCATTGTGTACGGGGCAAAGGGTTGTTTATTTAAGCAGAACTCACAACCAGATGCGGCAAGTTACGGAAGAGCTTCGAAGAATTAACGCTAAGGGTTTTAATTTTGATTGTGTTGTAAAGGGTTCGAGACTTCATCTGTGTTTGGATGAGGGAATAAGGGGTTTGGGGAGTAACCAGTTGGCTGTTGAAGCATGCTTTGCCCATGTTAAGACTGCTAGGGGGGAGGATCTTTTAGATCTTGTCTCGAAGGGCAAAGTTTCTATAGTGGGAGATATTGCAAAAGTGAAGAGCGGGGAGCGACTGATTTGTGATTTGAGGGGGGGGTTGAGAATTGTTGATGTAGCTCCTAAAGATGTTCCCGAGGTAGCGGATGTAGAGACTCTTTTAGAGTATGGGAAAAAGAAGAAGGTTTGCCCTTATTTTCTTGCACGTGCACTTTTTTTGGAGAGAAAGGTTGCTATAGGATCTTATCAATACTTGTTTTTAGGCGAACTTGGGGCAGAGGAGGAGATACTTGTTTTGGATGAGGCTCATAACATGGAAGATGTTTTAAAAGGTGCTTTATCCGTAACGATAACAAGCCGTACTTTGGAAAGAGCTTTGGAGGAGACCCGTTTGGGGGCAGGAGCAGCCTCTCACAAGTTAGAAGAGAGACTTTTGAGATTACAAAGATTTTTGGAGGAGGTAAAGCCTGAAGGAGGAAAGCCCTCACAAATATTTGATAAACGTGCAATGCTTGAGATTTTTGAAGATTTTGGGATTACTGAGAGCTTTATGGTAGAATTTGTGGGTTCCTGGCCAGAAATTGTTGACTTACATGCAGATATAATGAAAGCGCAGGGGAGAGTGTTTCCCCTAGAGCATTTAAGAATTAACACTGTTCATAGTTTTTTAGAATCATTTTTGGAAAATCCTCCGGAAAAATATGTAGCATGTATTGAAGTTGAAGAGGGTAGAAAAAAGCTCTCGTGGATTTGTTTAGAACCTGCAATCGGTTTTAATCTGATTTTGGAACAAAAACCACATTTTACCCTTTTAACAAGCGGCACCCTTTCCCCTTTAGAAGGCACTGCTAAAAGACTTGGTATGGGGCAGGAAGGCGTGCTTAAATCTTATGACACCATAATCAGGGAGGAAAATGTCCAAGTTATAGCCTTAAAGAGGGGACCAGATGATGTTGAACTTACTACAAAATATGATAGAAGATATGAGCCAGAGATCGTGAGAGAATATGGGGAAACGATTTTAGAAATATCGTTGAGAGTTCCTAATGGAGTTTTAGTTTTTACACCTTCTTACAGATATCAGGAACATCTCCTCAAAATATGGAGACAAGAGGGCATATTCCAGAAAATAGATAAAAACTCGACGATTTTTATTGAGAGAGGGTTAACGAAAAAAGTTCTTTTAGAGACTTATAAAAAAATTGCTAAAAAAGAAAAAGCGATCCTTTTCGCAGTATGTAGAGGAACTTTAAGCGAGGGAGCAGACTTCCCTGATGAAACAGCAAGAGCCGTTATCATGATAGGAGTGCCTTATGCTTCCCTTACTGATCCAAAAATCATGGCACAAAGAGAATACTATGAAAGAAAGGAGAAGCGTATGGGAAGCCAATGGTATCAAGACGACGCGATACAAACCGTTAATCAATCCCTAGGAAGGGCATGGCGCCATAAAGACGATTATGCCATGGGTTTCCTTTTAGACAGCAGGTATTATTGGCCCTCAAATAGAAACAGGATCACAGAATGGATAAAGAGGAGGCTGCTTTACGTATCAAAAAATATGCCATTTTCCACAGTGCTACGAGTGGTAGAAACCTTTTTTGAGAGATAGCTTCTATTTTGTTTGGACAAAAATTAAAGCAAATTTATCAAAAGATGGTTTTGGTTACTTTGTAGGAGGGTTAATTGCGTTTTATTGAGAAGTCAGCTCTTTTACGCTTAAATACGCAAGTTTTATAGTGTTTTCAATGTCAGTTAAATCGGCAACTTGGGCAGCGGAATGTGAATATCGTACTGGAGGACAGATAGAACAGACAGCATAACCTTCATGTACAAGTTGTATAGCCATAGCGTCGGTTGTGCCCCCCATAATGCCGACTTGATAGGGGACTTTGTGTTTTTCTGCGGTTTCTATTATCAGGTTTCGTAGCCATGGGGTTGCGACCATTCGTGTGTCTGCTACCCTGACAACTGGGCCTTTGCCGAGACTGGCTTGGGCATCTTGTTTTTTAATACCTGGAAAATCGCCTATACTTGTTGTGTCGATTACTATGGCGGTTTTTGTTTTGTGTTTTGTTGCAGCTATTCTTCCGGCGACTGTTGCCCCTTTTAGACCTATTTCCTCCTGTATTGTAAACGCGCCTATTATAGTGCTATCTTTCCAATTGTTTTCAACCAGAGTTTGGAGGATGTGGATTAAAACTGTGCATCCAATGCGGTTGTCGAAACATCTTCCTATTATGCGGTTTGGGCTGTCGAGTTTTTCAATTCCGCGGTCTATGATGATTTGGTTAAATTTCTTGATGCCGATTTTTTCCACTTCTTCTTTTGAGGATGCACCTGTGTCGATCCATAATTCGCTTATTTTGGGTTCTTTTTCACTATTTTTTCCTTTTTTTAGGTGTGGGGGTATAGTTCCAACAGCGCCTAGAATCTTTTTTTTGTCTTTTGTTATTATTTTGACCCATTGGCCCGGGAAAATTTTTGCTTCTACGCCTCCTTGGGGGGTGAAGTAGATCATCCCATCTTCGTCGATATATTTTACTGCTCCTCCTACCTCATCTACGTGGGCAGTTAAAAGTACTGGTTCGGATTTATCGGATCCTTCACGGATACAGTAAAAGTTCCCTATATTGTCAAAAAACCATTTATCAGCAAGGGTTCTTACTTTTACTATATCCTTTATTTTATTCATTATTTCTTCTTCAAAACCTGAAACTCCTGGAACTTCAACAAGAGTTTTTAAAGTTTCATAAACCATTTAATTTCCTCCTTTCATTTAAAAGATAACGGCTTTTCAAGTTAATAAAAGAAACAAAAGTTAACTCTCGGCTTCATAAAATCGGGTGGGTATTTTGACGCACGTAATGTTTAAATAGCCCAAACTTATAAACTTTAAGAACAGCCTGTCATTTTTTCAGATTGATTGGCTTTACGGTGTTAAGGAAGTGCATCGATTGGACTGGTAATGGCTTTTAGTTTGGAACTTTTCAAAGAAGCCATTGTTGAAATTATTTTAGTGAATTACTTGGATTATAATATTTACAATGAGGATGAAGCTCTTGAGGGGAATGGGGAGAACGTTATTGTAGACTTTAAACGTAAGAAAGATTTGTTTTTGTCTTTTCCTTGTTTTGATGGTTGGCCTTGGCGAGGGCCTTGGCAATAAAACATTGGAAATTGTATTTTAAGCATTTTTAAGGTATCGCCTGTTTTTCAGGCTTTTTGTTTTGTTTTTTGTTTTTTTCTTTTTTCATGGTAATCTACTATCAGAGGTGATGTGTAAAATGTTTGATGATGGAACGAAAATATTCTTAGAAGCAGAGGAAATGCCTAAAAAATGGTACAACATTTTGGCAGATCTTCCAGTGCCTTTGCCTCCGCCGTTGAATCCGGGTACTGGTGAACCTTTGGGACCTGAGGATTTAGCTCCGATTTTTCCTATGGAGCTGATAAAACAGGAGGTTGCTAGTGACCGATATATAGATATTCCGGAGGAGGTTCTGGAGATTTATAAGCTTTGGAGACCTACGCCGTTAATTCGAGCAAAACGGCTAGAAAAAGCGTTAGGTACGCCAGCGCACATATGGTATAAATATGAGGGTGTAAGCCCACCGGGGAGCCATAAGCCTAACACTTCAGTGGCTCAAGCGTACTATAACATGAAGGAAGGACAGGAAAGGCTTACAACGGAGACAGGAGCGGGTCAGTGGGGTAGCGCTCTTGCTCTTGCTTGTGCGTTCTTTGAGTTGGAATGTACGGTTTACATGGTTAAGGTTAGTTATTATCAGAAGCCTTATAGGCGTACTATGATGGAGGTTTACGGTGCTGAAGTGTTTGCAAGTCCAAGCGAGAATACTGAGTCTGGCAAGAAAATTTTAGCGGAAAATCCGGACCATCCGGGCTCTTTGGGTGTAGCGATAAGTGAGGCTGTTGAGGATGCGGTTAAGCATGATGATACTAAGTACAGTTTGGGCAGTGTTCTTAATCATGTTCTTTTGCATCAAACCATCGTTGGTCAGGAGGCAAAAATTGCGTTAGAAGCCATTGATGAATATCCGGATATGGTGATCGGTTGTGTTGGTGGCGGTTCGAATTTTTCAGGTTTAAGCTTTCCTTTCCTCTACGATAAGCTTACGGGGAAAGCTCCTGATTTGAAAGCGATTGCAGTGGAACCTACGGCTGTCCCTACACTAACCAGAGGACTTTATGAGTACGATTTTGGGGATACTGCGAAACTTACTCCGCTCGTCAAGATGTATACTCTGGGGCATACTTTTGTTCCGGACGGCATTCATGCAGGAGGTCTTAGGTATCACGGAGATGCTCCACTTCTTTCTCTTCTTGTTAAGGAGAAGATAATGGATGCTATTGCTTATCATCAGAACCCGGTGTTTGAAGCAGCGAAGATGTTTGCAATGTCCGAAGGAATTATTACTGCTCCTGAAACAAGCCATGCTGTAAGGGCTGCTATTGATGAGGCTTTGAAGTGTAAAGAAACCGGTGAGGAAAAGGTGATACTTTTCAATTGCAGTGGACATGGATTGTTGGATCTTAAAGGGTTTGAAGAGTACCTTGAAGGAAATCTGACGGATTTTGAATTGCCAGAAAAAGAGATTGAAAGAGCGAGGAAAGACATACCAAAAGTGGGACAGTAAAAGCGATAAAATAATTCTATCAACCTATTTTTTTATTTTTTATCTTGATTTTTTATCAATTAGTTTGATTTTTAAGAGCCATTCTTAACAGAAGCAGATTTTAGTTAAAAGTATATCATGGGGAAGGGTATAATATCCATTTTACTGGGTGAAGGCGAGAAAGATAAATAATTTAGTTTGATATAATATAATATAAGATATTGTTGATTATTGAATTTTTTAGGATCGGAATGGCTCTTGTATTTGTGGAAAAGTTGCAGAAAGCAGGTTTGGTCAAGCATAGTTTTAGTATTTATTATCGTATCTTTACTTGTTGTTAGTCCTTTTCCACTCTTAAAAACAGGGGGAGAAGGGGTTGAAAAAAATGTGCCTCAAATTGGAGAAAACACCGATAGAACTTTTTCTGAAACGCGGACAGAGGCAGAATATGATTGGTGGAACAGCAGTTTTACTTATAGGAAAAAAATCGTTTTAAAGGAACCTGATCCACCTTCAAGTTTAACCCCTTTAACTTCTAACAGGACACTAGAGCCTATAGATACCTTTTTGACTTTTGAGAATGAAACGTGTAGAAAAAACAGTACACGGCTTATGTATTATAACGGATCCACATCAACGTGGATGAATGAAACATATCAGTTATATAATTTAACCTATTGGGATGAAGGGGAGACTTTTATTGCTTCTTGTAACCTAGTTTTTCTCTCAAATTATACAGTTGGAGAAGGAGATCTCGTATACTATCTCTATTATGATGACGAGCTAAATGAACCACAAAAATTCCAAAATAGGTTATGGGCCGAAGCTTTCAATGATACAGCATTACCGAACGATATTGTGAACCCTTGGGTTATAAACAACTTTACTAATACCAATCAAACTGGGAACTCGATACTTGTTAATATAACTCTTGGAGGAAAGAATATAACTATTGCTCAAATTTATTTGATCGATGTTTATCGTATAGGGAGTAATTGGGGTGGCCCTTGTTGCGGGTTAATAAGGGCTAATTATATTACTCCAGAAGGGGGCATCCAAGAGTGTCTCGTACTGCCAACAGCAAATGAAGTAGGGCAATATTTTACGCTTGGACAGTTTGCAGTTGATGTTCAAAATAGCGCTCATGATGATCCTGGTTCTGGTACGGTTAGACATCATATATCCCCGGATAATCCTATAGAGGTTAACAAAAGCTGGGTTCCGGGAGCAGGGATTTGGATAACTGATGTTGGACCTGTTTTTGCCAGAATAAAGATAGTGACGAGTGATGGGGGATATAGTAGTATTGATTCAATATCCTCTCGATCAGATGGAGGGTATGGTTATTTAAATTATACGTTTTATTATACGTTTTATTATCATGGAGGTAATTTACTTGTGCATGTAGATGAGGATATTCAGTCTAATTCTATGTGGGTCGGGGATCCTGATGTTTATATAAAGAATTTTGGAGATTGGCCGCAGATTTTTGCCCTTCAGACTGGAGATAATACGTTGCCTGTTCAGGATCGTAAGGCTTGGTATGATGTTTTGAACGGTCTTTACAACGTTTCTTACGATTATAAGGCTGCAGATTTTCCTGTTGAACCGTGGGGGGCGTGGTATGATGAAGCTTCCTCAGGTAATGCTAGTATTGGGGTTATAGCGATTAATGATCTTTTTGGGTGGGAGATTTCAAGCCTTGCCGTACAGAATGCAGGGTATCTCATGATGCTTCAGGAGATTTTACGCCAAGACCCCAACTGGGGGGATTATAATGTTTTGATGAATGGTACTCACCTTGTATATCAGTATTATGTTTATACTAGCGGTAACGGTACAAATTATTCGGATATTCGGAGTATGAGCTCTATTTTGAACAACCCTCTTAAACCTCAAGTGGAGGATAGGGAGAACATTTTCGATATAACGCTTTTATGCAACGCTTTTGATGCTGATGGGTCGATGCTTGGAGGGGTTAACTTGACTTTATATAATTCGACTTATGCGGTTTGGAAGCTTACTGATGGTGTGGGGAATTGTTATTTTTACCCCTTGTCTAATGGAACCTATAATGTTAATGCTACTTATGAAATAGGGGGAGGGGTTTATGTTGTGAATCAAACGGTTATTGATTTACAATATTTGCCATTTGGTGAGGGAGGGGTTGTGGAAAGGGTGCATTATTTACCTTTAAATGTCACTCTTAGACATTTTACAGTCAGCTTACATGATTGGGCTAATCCAGCTAATAAACTTCATAAAGCTATTGTAGAGCTTATTGATCCTGATAATGGGAATTCAGTCGTTAAAGAAACTGATGTTGGGGGGGATTGTAGTTTTATCCTTTTTTATCCAAAAACATACACAGTTAACGTTACTTATCTCGGTTTAAACCCGATTATCATTCCTTCTCAAGTTTCTGTTGAAAAAGATAAAGGGTTTGAAAGTATTGCAGTTGTAATTCAACAAAATACTAATTTTGAGCTTATACTTGGAGAGTTTAACGGTCCTATTCCTGTGGCCGCAAAAGAGCATACATGGTTCACATTAAAGTTTGTAGATCCTGATCATAATGCAAATATAAGCGACGCTGATCTCACAATAACTGGTTTAGAAGAGTCTCAAAATGCGACTTGGGAGAACCTTTACCCAGCTTTACCAGGTTATTATAATATATCTTGTTATAGTAATATTACTGTGCCTATAGAGTTAAAAATTACCGCGACAAAAGCAGGATATGGTAGTGATACGATTACTTACACTGTAACCGTCAAGAAGATAGGAATCTTAATGGACATAGAGAATCCAACGGTTGCTGTAGATCTTGGGGAAAATGTCACTTTTACAGTTTCTTTAAAGGAGAAAGTGACAGGGATAGGGATAACTTCTGCAAGGATTACTTATCAGTGGGATAGGGGGCATGGAGAGTTCCTTCATTTGGGAGGGGGGGTTTATGGCTTAAATATATCCACTTTGGGGCTCTCTTTCGGGAAACAATATTATATAAATGCTAAGTATTTTATTGATTTTGAACATGAGAGTGAAGAGTTTCAATTAACCTTAGTTATAAATGAAAAGAGTGAAGAAGGGGGGGCGATTACAACTTCAAATTTCTTAACAGTGGTTATGATAGGGGTAGGAGTATTTGTCTTGGGTGGATTTATCTATCATCATTTTAAAACTCCCCTAATAATAAGGCAAATTAATGCCAACACTAAGCGAATAAGTAGGGGGAAAATACCACCTCTCAGAAACTTGCCTGGAAGAGGTGAGAAAATAAAGGAGATATTTGAAGAAGATTTTACCAGAATAAAGGAGATATAATGAAGGTGAATTTTAAAGGCGTTAAGGCTAAGTCAAGGGCCTTTTTTCTGATAGCTATAATGTCCATAACCCTTCTCTGTCTGCCTTACTGGTCACCCTTAGGAGACCTATTTTCAGGGAATGAATCTAGTTCTGATATCGAGGAAGTTATGGGTAGTCAAAGGATTTCAGAATCACATGCAGATGCAGGGACTGAATGGTGGGATGAAGGAGCACAATGGGAATATGATACGCGTAGAAAGGCTACTGTAACAGAACCAGGGATTATGAATAGAAGTTTTGCTCCAATAGATATCCAGCTAAAGTTTAGTCAAGATGAGTGTGCTAATGATAGTATTCGAGTGCTTCATTTTAATAGAACA
>JBHLKN010000057.1:0-12249 GCA_048886645.1 Candidatus Hodarchaeota archaeon
TAATTTCTATATGCGAGGATAGGGCAAGAAAACACGCTTTAAACGCTTTAAAACTTGTGACCGACAGAAACGCGCTTATAAGACATGCGGGTAAAGGCTTAAGACAAGGTAAACCAGACGTTGGCCCCCTAAAAGCGTAAAATCTTTTAGAAAACACGAGGTTAAAAAATAAAGAAAGGATGATGGTAAAGATGAGTAGAGAAGAGGATGATGGTAAAGAAAAGGTTAAGTTAGGTTTTGTAGTAGCAGAATTTAATTATGACATAACTCACATGATGCTTCAAAGGGCTAAAAGCCATGCGGAATTTTTAGGAGCAGAAGTTGTCGATGTTATCTGGACTCCAGGTGCTTTTGACATGCCTCTCGCCATTGAAAAACTGCTTAAAAGAGATGATGTGGATGCTGTTGTTACTTTGGGATGCGTTATTCAAGGAGAAACTAAACATGATGAAGTAGTTGCCCAGCATTCCGCTCGAAAGATTATGGATCTTTCTTTGCAATACGGGAAACCTGTGGCTTTAGGGGTTTCTGGTCCTGGTGAAACCTATCTGCAAGCAAAACAAAGAATTGATGGCTACGCTAAAAGAAGCGTGGAAGCCGCAGTTAAAATGGTGAAAAGATTAAAATGAAAGAAGAATAAAAAACCAAATCAAAAAATAATTTTTTGTTTTCTTTTTTGGGTGGTGTTTTTTGCCTATACAAATGACCTTAGTTCAAATAGATAATTATGGTCCTTGGACTGAATCTTTAGGTGTTAACAGGGAAGCAGATCTTCAAATTTTACAGGGAGAGCTTTATACGGATCTTCAACGTTTGTTCTCTGTTAAAGGCGGATTGCTATTTTATAGTAGATTTGACAACATGATAGCAGTGACCAATGGAATAGGGTACAGCCATCATAACGGCATAATAAAAAGTATTCAGAACAGGTATCCTATAACCATTTCTATGGGTGTAGGTATAGGGAAAAACCCGCTTTCAGCCCAAAATAAAGCGAGTAAACTTTTGCAAGAAAAGGGGAGCGCAAGGTCAAGGAAAAGGAAAAGTATACTAGCCCATAACGGGTTTCTTTCGGCTGGAGAGGGTATGGTGCATATGGTGCATGCGGATATAGATGATTTCACGAAAAATCTTACAGATTCTGTTTCAGCTTATGAGGCTTTTCTTAAGGTCAATGAGATCTTTTTAGAGTTATCTAAGAGGTTCATGAAGAAAAAAGCCCTTGTATTTTTCACAGGAGGCGACAATTTTCTCATCGTTTGTAACGGCATTTCTAATAAGGAGATAGAGGAGATTTTAAGGGATGTTAGTGAAGATTTAGGATTTGCCATAATAGGAGCCTTCGGTCGTGGTAAAACAGCCCTTGAAGCCCTCAAAATGGCTAACCGGGGCCTACATCTCTCCCGGGGAGGAAAAGCTAAAGGAATACTTGTATCACCCATATAAAAAAAAGATTAAGAACATCAGCAAGCTAGTTATGGATTAAAAGAGTGAGAGAATAAATGCCTGTTTTTTTCGCCGAAAATGCGTTGGTTGGAAGCGACTTAAACCTTAAGGAAAATGTTTACATTATCACCACTACTGATTTTTCCAATACTCCAGGATTAATTAAGAGTGTGACGGAAGAGAAACCTAAGACATCGGTTAAGGAAGAGTTTTATGATGTTTTATTGATGCCTGGGTTTGTTAATGGTCACACACACATAGGGGATAGTGCAGCTAAAGATCTGGGATATGGGGCGGAGATCGAGGATGTTGTAGGTCCTCAAGGAATGAAGTTTAAAGTTTTTGAAAAAATTGATAGGAAAGATTTGGTTGAGGCTATGAGGGATGCTGTTTCTGAGATGCTTCTTAGCGGGATCACTGCTTTTGCAGATTTCCGAGAGTCAGGATTTTATGGTCTTGAAGTTTTAAAAGAGGCTGTTAGTGGTCTTCCGATTAAAACCATCGCTTTAGGAAGGCCATCAAAAGGTTTTGTCGATAGTGCGAAAGTTTTAGATGCGGGTGATGGGTTTGGTCTTCCTTCTGTTGATCAGTATACTGAGGAGGAGCTTCAAATCTTTTCAGAAATGTGCTTAAAGAAGGGAAAATTATTAGCTATACATGTCTTAGAAACTAATAAAAATTGTAATAATTTAAAAGCAACGTCTGGAGATGAGTTAGAAAAAGTTTTAAGGTATTTAAAAAGGCCAAGTTTTTTGGTTCATTTAACACACGCAAATCCCAAGCAATTAAGAAGGGTTGCAGAGCTTGGTATTGGTGTTGTTTGTTGTCCTCGAGGAAATGCTTATTTTGGGCTAGGTTTTCCCCCTATAGTAGAGATGTTAAAGACGGGTATAAAACCTAGTATAGGAACTGATAACCAGATAAGCTGTTCAGCAAATATGTTTAGTGAGATGGAGTTTTTAATAAGGGGTTCCCGCCTTTTTAGAAAAAAGATTTTGGATCCTAAAGAAGTTTTAAAGATGACCACGGTTTACGGGGGTACGGTTTTAAGGAAGGATGTGGGTGTTATTAGGGAAAGAGCTTGGGCAGATTTTATTTTAATAGACTTAAAAGCACCGAATATTAAGCATTCTAGCGATATTTATAGGGGTTTAACTTTGCGTGCGAACCCGAAAAATGTGAAACAGGTTTTTATATCGGGAAGTGAGGTAAAAGATTTCTAGGAGGATTATGGGTTTGAGGGAAGCTAGGAAGAGACCTTACGTGATTTTGAGTGCCTGTATGTCTATTGACGGTAAAATAGCTACAATTACGGGTGATTCTAGGCTTTCTGATGAACGGGATTTTATGAGGGTTCATAAGCTTAGGTCTGAGGTTGATGGCATCATGGTGGGGGTGGGAACGGTGCTTGCAGACGATCCGAAACTCACGGTTAAATATATAGAAAATCCAAAAACCCCAACACGTATCGTTGTCGACAGTAATGCTAGAACCCCGAAAAACGCGTTGGTTTTAACCTATAAACCTGAAGTACCCACAATAATTGCTGTAACAGAAAACGCTCCAAAAGATAAAATTGAAGCATTAAAAGAGGATGGAGCGCATATCCTTTTATGTGGTAGCGATAAGAGGGTGGATTTAAAAATATTGATGGAAAAGCTCTATGATATGGGTATTAATAGTTTGATGCTTGAGGGAGGTGGAGAACTTAATTGGAGCATGATTAAGAAGGGTTTAGTAGATGAGATAAGGTTAACTATTTCCCCAAGAATTCTCGGAGGAAATGAAGCAGTAAGCTTGGTTAGGGGTATAGGATTTCAAATGATAGAGGAAGCTCCAAATTTTTCTTTAATAGATGTTAAAAAAGATAGAGATTACGTGATTCTAACATATAAACGAGTATAAAACAGTTTTATCAACAATTAGGGTTTAGAACATGTTTGGGGCTTGAAATTTTGAAGTGATATGGTTGATAATAGCTTCTACAGATAGTTCTAGGAGGAGTTCACCTTTTTCTGCTGATGATTTTTCTATGTTTGATGCAAGTACGCCACTTTCACTTAGTAATGTCCAAGGTAGGTCGTCTAAATTGTCTATAACTCGGTCATCCCACTCGTTTACAGCTAAGTTCAAGTGTACCAATTCTGGTCGAAGATGTAATAAGAGGGAGGTTTCAATAGCGCCAGCATGAAGATCTTTTTTACCGAAAAGTTCTACAAACTGTTTTTTGAGGAGTTTCCAGGGGTTAAGAAACTCAACTTCAAGCTTTTCTCTTTCTTCTATTCCGCTTTCTTCTAAAACATGCTTTCTAATGGACTTTGTGGTAGCTTCGTATTTTTTGAAAACTTGGAAGTTGCCGCCGTGCCAGTAAATGACTCCGAGATATTTTACACCACTTTGTTCAAGGGATTGAACGATATCAACAAGCAAAATAAGCAAAGTTGTAGACCTAAGAGAGATGGTTCCTGGAACGCCTAAATGCTCCTTAGAGCAACTATAGGGAAGAGTGGGCAAAATGTAGGCGTCTACTTGTTCGCTAACTTTTTTCGCTATCTCTTCAGCGATTATTAGGTCTGTAGCGAGGGGTAGATGGGGTCCGTGTTGCTCGATCGAGCCTACAGGCAATATAGCTATCTTAGACTCGATTTTTTCAAGATCATACCATGTTTGGGTTTTCCAAAGCCTCAAACTCGGTTTACCTCCGTTATTTTTTGAAATTACATGTTTTTTAAGCTTTACGCTTAATATGAGTTATAACACCGATTCCTTTAGTTCGCCCTTCACGGAAGACAAATCGCATATCAGGAACGATATATTCTGGCCTGCATATGAACTGGAAAAGTATCGTAGCTCGATCTCCTGTTCTTAAATATTTCTTATTCATCCACAAAATGCGGGCTGTTTGCTTTATCGTGTTACAGTGAATAACTGCTTGATAGCCCCGCTTGATCGTGGTTTTATGGTAGAGTATCATGCAGTTTGCCTCAAATTCACTAACCGCTTCCGGACCATATTCTTGGCTTAGTATTACTTGTCCCTTCCTAACATCTTCTCTTTTAACTCTGTGGAGGGCAAAGGCAGCGGTTTGACCCGCAATCACCCGTCTTACTGGGGTGCGTTTGTAGTGGATTGATTTGATGCGTACTTTCCTAAAAGAGCCGTCATCAAAGGGTCCGAGAAGTATCTGTTGGTTTACTTCTAGACCTCCTGAAAGCACTGTGCCAGCCACAACCGTCCCTACACCGGTTACAGAAAATACTTCATCAATAAAGGTTGAAAAGGGTTGATCCATCTTCTCCTTGAAGTCTCTTACCTTAGGGAGGAGATTAAAAAAAGATTTTAGGAGGGCTAATCCTTCTCCTTTTGTATTGCTTACGAGGAAAACGGGAACAATTCTATGTCTTGCTCCGGTAAACATGCTTTTAGCGCAAACAATTGCGTCATCCATATCCCTGACTATTACAGGTATCTTATCCACACCTGGTAACTTTAAGAGATGTTGTAAATCTTCAATAACTTTATTAAGAATCGGGTTTGGTGCAAGATCTATCTTTGTGATTACGGCGAATATTGGGTACCCTAAAGCAAGGGCTACGCCTAAGTGTTCCTTGGTCATGGGGAGGATTCCCGCGTTTCCTGCCACCACAAGCATAGCATAGTCTGACGAATAGCCTACTAAACCAAAAATAGTTGTTCTTAAGTATTTTTCATGGCCTGCAAGATCGATAAAGTTTATTATTTTTGATGAAAGGGCAAGGATTTCAGCTTCTCCTGGAGGAGATGGGGGTAGGTAGTTTACAATCTCTCCTCCTTCGTCAAAGCCTAGAATTCTTGTGGAGATTGAAGATGTTCTCCCGGATAGGAGTTCGTGTTTATGCCTGAATAGGAGGGTTCTTGCAGATCCATTGCCGTCGTCAAGTTGCCCGCTTATCAGGACTCCTGCAAGGGTGGATTTACCAGAATCTACGTTGCCGATTTGAGCAATATTTATATCTATTGGAAAGCTTTCTTCGTGGAAACGTCTGACTAGAATTTCAGCGATTTTTCCTTTACGTCCTTCCCCTACCCTGATTACGGTTAGGTGGGCGTTTATTTTTTCAGCTATCACTTTAAGTACTTCGAGACTTTTTTCAAGGTCTTCTTCAGATATTCCCAAAGGTTCTCCATCGTTAGTAATACCTAGGACGTAAACAGCTTCACCTTCCCCTTCATTTATCCTGTAATTCATTTGGGTGGCAAGGCTTTCAAGCCTTTCCTCACTAATGTAGCGTATGGGAGTTAGCTTGAGCTTGTATTCTAGGTTTCCTGTTTCTTTTTCTTTTACGCCTATACTGTTTTCAAGATCGCTGAAACTCAATCTTAAAGCCTACCAATACACAAATATCTAAAAAAAGAGCAATATCCTTAAAAAGATACTTATTAATAAAAAGAAAGATAATATAATTTTAAAAAGATACTGTTTACTTTCAACATCAAGACAAAAACGTTTTAAGGGTGTATCATGGGGTATACTCATGCCTGATGAGATGAACAGTGAGTTCGTTTGGAACAGTTTCAAAAAAGTAAAAAAGCGTGTTGCAAAACTTCGGGAGGAGAAGGATTATCTTGTGTTCTATAGAGCGCTTAAAATTGCTAAAGAACGAGAAGAAAAACTGTTAAGCCAAGAAGGAGGTTTCGTTAAAGTTCTAGAAAAGGCAGAAGGAAAAAACTCGATGGAAGATCTGGATGAAAATTTCAAAAAGATCTTTGAAGTGGTTAAAGAACGCGATGAAAACGTTATAAATCTCATGATGGAAAAAATACCACGGATAAACCAAGAAACGGGGGAAATTGAGGATAAGAGATATAGAATAATTGATTTAAAAAGCTATTCTGCCTTTTTTAAGGGATTAGCCTTTGCAAGAGAAAGGGAAAAACAACAAGAAAACTACATAAAAATAAAAACTAAAGAAGAAAGGCATAAAGTACCTTTAAAATTAAAAACAAAAGAAGAGCCCTTTTAATCCTTGATAAGGTCTCCTATGGAATTTAGCACAAGGTTAGGTTTTGTTTCATTTATTAAATGTTCTTCATTCTTGCCTGTGCCTGTTTTAACAAAAACTGTGAAAATTCCAGCCTCTTTACCTGCTTTTATGTCTGTTGTTATTCTATCTCCAACACAAACCGCTTCTTCAGGTTTTACACCTGTTTTTTCTAAACCTAAACGGATTAGGAACGGGTTTGGCTTTCCAATGACTGTTAAAGCTTTTTTTCCTGAACATATTTCAACAGCGGAAACTAAAGCACCCGCTCCTGGGATAGGAACTTTTTCTGTAACTAAAAATGGATCATCGTTGGTAGCAAGGAGCTCTGCACCATAATGAAGATGTTTTAAAGCTGTGAACAATTTTGAATAATTAAAATCTCTATCCAAGCCCACAACAACAAAATCAACAAAATCATTATCCCCTTCATCTACTACTTCTAAACCAACTTTTGAAAGTTCTTCTTTTAGACCAGATTCACCGATAACAAACACACGATTAGCTCTTTTCTCTTTAAGATAAAGGGCGGCTCCATAAGCGCTTGTAAGCACCTCCTCGAGCCTAAACTTTTCCCCAAACAATTTTTGAAGCTTTTCAACATAAGTAACACGATTCTTAGTAGAATTATTCGTAAGTAAAAAACAAAACAAACCACTCCCCCGTAAGAACTTGATAACTCGACCAGCCCCATGAATAGGTCGATTACCCATCCACAAAACTCCGTCACCGTCAAGGAAAAACAACTTTTTATCCTGAAGAGGCTCAATCAAATCCAATTATGACATCCTCAAAACCGTTCTTTTCCCCTTAATTGATATTTCTCAACAATAATCTATAAATATCCTGATTTTTAAAATGAATGGCGTGATTAATTTTCCATTTTTTTCACAATTTAAACTAAATAGACAATTAAAGATCATTATATTTATCTCTGTAATCATACATGTTATACTTCTCTTATTCGATCTTTTCATGACTTACATTCTCGACAAGGATACTTTATCTGGTGTAACTTTTGGATTCATGACAGATAGAGCCCCCGATATAGAAGTTTATAAAGCTCGTTCTAAGACGATTTTAGACGGAGGAGTTTTATATCGTGATGTTTATACGGAGAATCCGCCTTTAATCCAATATTTATTAGTTTTACCGTATGCTGCGGGTGGGAGCATTCTTGCTTATCAAGTCTACTTTTCAGCTTTTAACATACTCTCAGCGATCCTAATCTACAAGTTCCCTTTAACCGAGGATAAAAAGTTGGAGTTTTACGCTAGTTTACTCTTTATTACAAATCCTCTTACTCTCATTGTTGCTATCCTTAAAGTTACGGACGAACCTGTCTCTGTGTTTTTCTTTTTACTTCCTATCTATTTTCTTTTAAAACATAGATTGCGACTTGCAAGCCTATTTTTAGCAATAGGTTTTCTCGTAAAGTTTTTCCCGATATTACTGTTACCGATACTTCTAAAAGAGGAAAAGAAATGGGTGGAAAGACTGATTTTACTGGGAATTACTTCCGTTACGATAGTCTTAATATATTTGCCCTTTTACCTCATCGCCCCAGACGAAGTAATGCACCCAATAAGAAGATATTTTATAAACCAAAAAGTCGAAGGTAGCGGTCTCTATACAATCATAGTCCACGATGCCGATATTAGCTTGCCAAACATCACAAAAAGACTATTATTCGTCCCAATAATCCTTGCATACGGCTTTGTATTTAAAAGAAACTACAATCCACTCAAGTCAATTGCTATTATAATAATTGTCTTTCTCATGGTATACACAAAAGTACACTTTGAATATTACCTATATGCGATCGCTCCGATCGCTTTCTATGTCGTGGAACCATCAATTAAAATGGCATCTTACTATGTTTACGGTCTAATAGCATTAAGAACACACGAATGGCGACACGACTCCTTACTCCTAGTTCTAATACATGGAATTATCCTTGTATTAATCAGCATGTTTCTAATCATAACAATAATCAATACAAAAAAGGAAAAAGCGGCAGAAATAGATGCTGTTAAGATGATCGAATTTTACCGATCTATAATATTGATTTTAGTTGTATTTTTCATGTCCCAATGGGCATTCGTGAGGATATGTGACTATTACTAAAACTTCCCCCTAATTAAAGGGTTCAAACAGCTTCTTTTAGCGCTTTTCAAAATCAAGTTAGTGAAGGAGATAGTAGTACTTGATAAGAGCGTAATAAAGCGGGATATTAAAGGCTGCAACACCTAAAGCATATCCTAGATAGTAAATGCTAATAGGAGATAATCCGAAATAGTTCTTGTAAGTTAATTGTGCAAGGATTAATGTTAGAGGAATTAGCCATGAGGCTATGAATAATCGTAAACTGAAACTTTTGCGTGGATTAATCATGCCGTACTGGGTTGAATACCACGCTACTAGTATGGCTAACCAAGGCATTGAATACATAAAATATTGAGGTAAAGCAGTCATACTTAAAGCAGTAAAAAGCAAGGTCCATAAAAAGGCAAGGAAAACAAATTCGATTTCTTTTAACTTATCTTTTTTGCTGAGAAATTTCTTTGTAACAAGAAGAAGAACACTTATCTTGAGGAAATATTCAACTGCCCCTAATTGGTGAACTATTGTAAGATCGTAATTTTTCCAATATTTATCCTTTGAAACACTTCCTACCGATTCTGGATAATAGTGAGAAAAAAGGTGAGCAAAGAACCCAGATACGGTTACACGAGGTCTAGCTTCTAGGGCAAAAGTTAAACCGTAACGAGCGAAGCTACGCGCGTCTAAGATCCAGAATGGTAAAGTTACAATGAAACAAAAACCTATAACAGTATAGAGATAATGCATTACTGGTTTATTGGACAAGATTTCCTGAAGAAAACTTGGTTGCTCTATTCTTGTTTTCTTCCAAATATGGATCAGAAAAGGCACAAAAACTAAAGCGGCTATATATTTGAACATAATGGCTACGCCTAAAAATAGGGCTGAATTTCTCCACTTATCCCTTTGCAAGAAATAAAAAGATAGGAGGACGAAGAATATAGGTACCGCATCAAAATGACCCCAGCTTATCGAATTAATTATATCAAGGGGATTTATTGCGAGAAAAAGGGCTGCTATAATCGCTTCATGTTGAGAAAATATGCGTCGTGTAATAACATATATGGCTAAAATGTTCAGCATTGAAAAAATGAAAATAAAAGCTTTTACTCCATCAACACTAGGCTCTCTACCAATTAATTTGAACCAGAAAGCTAAGGTATATGACCACAAAGGAGGGTGGATGTCTCGAAAATCACGATAAGGAACCTTGCCTTCCAAAATGGACTTAGCTCTATCCACATAAAGTTGGACATCTGTCGTCTCTATTTCTAATATCGAGTAAAAAAAGAAAGGTATTCGTAATAAAAAGCCGATAATAAAGATGATGATGAAATACTTATGCTTATTGAAAATATTCCTGAGATTATTTGTAGAATATAACATAAGACTTTCCGGACTCCTCATATGGTTTTAAACTGATTGTCGAAGAATTATACGCACTACTACCGTTCGTTTAGAGATTTCTCTTTTTAACGGAGATATTTAAAGTTTTTTTGTGCCAAAACGTCTAATATAGAGTAGTATTTAAAAACTGTATAAAATAACGGAATGTTCAAAAACAAGACTCCAAGACCGTATAAAATGAAGTAAACACTCTTTGGATACAGGTAATAGTGATTCTTATAGAATAAGTAAGCATAGACTACTCCTAGGGGGATTATCCAGGAGGCGATTAGTAGGATGTCAAAAATTTTGTTTATCTTAATTTGAGTGCTGTACCTAGCTACTAGTATACCTAGCCAAGGCATTAAATGCTCAAAATATGGAGGATGGGCAGAAATACTTAACGAGATAAAAAGCGCAGACCAGAGAAAAGCTATGTATACAAACGTTATATTTTCTAGATGTTCACTTTTTCTAAGAATTTTTTTAGTGATTACAAAAAGCAATCCTAAGGCGATTAATAAGGCTATTCTACCCAGATTATCTATGTAACTAGATCCAGGGCAATAATATGAATATGTTCGGGCTAAGAAACCAAGTATAGTAATGCGAGCTTTTGGATAGTGGATAAAATCAAAATTAGATGAATAATAATTATCCCAAGCTATAAGAATAAATGGTAAAACTATGATAAAACAAAAACCTACAACTATTAGAAAATAAAATACTACCTTACTATTTAAAAAACTAAAATTGCTAGTTGAGCGTTCTTTTTCGCTATTTTTCCAAAGATAGATCAGATATGGGACTAAGATCAGGGCGGTGATATACTTGAACATTATACCCATACCCAAGATTAATGCTGATAACTTCCATCTTCCTTTTTGCAGGAAATAAAAGGAAAGTAGGGCGAAAAATAGAGGAACAGCATCATATCTTATAAGCATCATTGAAGTAAAAATGTCTAGGGGGTTTACAGCAAAGAATAAAGCTGCGATAATGCCTTCACGTTGTGAGAACAAGTTCTTAGCCAGTAAGTAAATAATAAGAATGTCTAACATGCAAAAGATAAAAATGAAAGCTCTCACCCCGTTCTGACTAGGATCTTGGTCGATCAATTTAAACCAAGCAGCTAAAGAATAAGACCACAATGGCGGCTGAATGTCCCAGAAATCACGATAAGGAATTTCACCCTCAAGTATAGCACTAGATCGCCGAACATAATGCTTAACATCGCCACGGTAACGACCCATTGAAGAAGGAGGGAAAAGAACAAAAGGCACACGTAACAAGAAACCTACCAAAAAAACAATGATAAAGTATCTATGTATCTTAAACGCTTTTTTAAAACTGTTTAAAACAGTTGAAAGACAAGGAAAGTTAGACACTTGAATTTTTCTCCAGCCCTTTTCATGGTTTTCCCCATTTAAATCGCCAAACCGCCCCTGATTTGAATCAACTACTTTTATGCAATTATTAAATTTATCCTTTCCTCATCTTAATAATCACTTTGGCAGATTCTTCACTTTAACGGAGATATTTAAAGTTATTTTTGGGCCAAGGCGTCTAATAATGAGTGGTATTTAAAAAATGTGTAAAATAGTGGAATGTCCAAAGACAAAACACCAATGGCATATGCGGTGTAGAAAACACTTTTTGGATATAGGTAAAAGTGATTCCAACGGCACAGGTATGCGAAGATTATTGCTGCGGGGATGATCCAAGAAGCTATTAGTACTTTGTCAAAAGTTTTGTTTATCTTAATTTGAGTGCTATATCTAGCTACTAGTATGGCTAACCATGGCATTAAGTGCTCAAAGTAGGGAGGGTTGGCAGAAATACTTAGTGAAATATAAAGAGCGGACCAGAGAAAAGCTATGTATACAAACGTTATATTTTCTAGTTTTTCTTTTTTATTAAGGATTTTTTTCGTGATTACTAAAAGTAATATTAAAACAATTAAGAAAGCTATTTTCCCCAATTCAAATATCCAATCAGACCCAGGGTGATAATAGGAATAAGCGTGTGCTATAAATCCGTATATGCTGATACGAGCTTTCGGGTCACGAACGAAAAGCGTAGTATAAGTATAGTAATTGTCCCAAGCAATAATGATGAACGGTAAAGCTATGGCAAAACAAAATCCTACAACTATTAAGAAGTAAGACCATACTGCCTTATTACGTAAAAAATTGGAACTACTAGTCGGGTTTTCTTTTTCGCTATTTTTCCAAACATATATGAGGTAAGGAACGAAAATCAGGGCGGTGATATACTTGAACATTATACCCAT
>JBHLKN010000058.1:0-12195 GCA_048886645.1 Candidatus Hodarchaeota archaeon
CATCTAGTTTTTATTCATCTACTTTTTGGGAGGATTTTTATTTTGGCTTACAGTACGAGTAACGGGTTTGCTTGGGATCCTTCGCGTAACAGGTTATACTGGCTCGGATCCCCTGCTTTGTTGGTTCCAGCGAAAGCTTTTTTCAACACAGTTAAAGGTTTAGATGGTTACGATTTACTTTATACTGTAACAAAGTCTCATGGTTATTATATAGCTTCAAAAGCGATAAGGAGTGGAGCTTTAGGCGTAAACCCAGCAGATAAAACTTCCCTATACTCCAAACTGATAGAAATTACGAGTGGTTTAGGCATTGGTTGGGTGGAGGTAGTAGAGCAATCGAAGGAAAAAATGATCGTAAATTTGGCTGATTCTCTGTTTGCCCATCTCGCTGGTGGAACCGGTAAGCCTGAATGTCGGCTGTTCTCAGGACTTATTGCAGGATTTTCTGAAGCTGTTTATGAAAATCCTTATAAAAGTAGGGAAATTGGTTGTCTATCAAACCGAAACACCCTTTGTGTTTTTAGCGTATTAAAAGATCCTGAATCCTCTCCTCCAGAACCCCTAACCTCTCCAGTTCTACAGGTAAGAGCTTCTCCCATAAAATTAAGCGAGGTAGATCGGTCTATCCTTGCAAATGAAAAAGGATGGTATTTCTGGTACGATATTCCTTGCATTTTAATAGACAGCGCAATTTTTGTCTCAATATTCAACATTTTAGAGGAAAAACATGGTTATGATACCGTTTCAGAAATCCTCCAAAAAACGTTTTTTGAAGACGTTCTACCGGATATCCAAAAAACAGTGAAAAGTCCACGAATGGCCCTAGGATACAAACCTGATATTCGAGACGTTTTAGACAAGATCATAAACGATACACGATTTTTAGGATTTGGCACACCTAAACTTTCGAGATACATCGAGTTAAAACGGGAAGGAGTAATCATCCAAGACCAATCTATAATACCAGAAATTTTCCCTCAAAAAAGTAAAATTTCTCGGTGTGATTTTCCAAAATTTCTATACGCAGTAATCGCCACAGCATGCCACAAAACCAATTATAAAGCCATAGAAACAAGGTGTATGGCCCGCAACGAAAGTTCCTGCGAATTCCAACTACTTCAAGACGAAAATAAACCCTAATAAATTTCTATGGAAATTTTGCTAGGGTTCTTGAGAAATTCTAACTTTTATCATCTATATTTTCATCAAGTTTTATAGAAATGGATAAAGAACGGTATTGTATTCTTTTTAAAATCTTCAAAAAAAGCATTTTTTGCGATAAGTTTAACATAATCTTAATATTAAAGATTAAAGCATTTGTTTTTAAGTTACTTCTTTGTTGGAGATTAATCTTATGTCTAAAGAGTTGCAGGAGTCCAGAAAACAGATAGATAAGATAGACGAGCAGATCATAAAACTGTTAGGCAAACGTATTAAATTAGTTGAAGAAATAGCGAAAATAAAGGAGAAATATAGGCTAAGCACTGTAGATAAATCGCGGGAAATAGATGTTCTAGAAAAAAATGAAAGCCTCGCTGAAAATGCAGGCTTAGGCGGTGCTTTCATAAGGGATCTTTGGGAAAAAATAATAGAATATTCAGTTTCCCGCGAAGATCTCCTCCGAGGAAAAAGATCCCGGATGGCCTTCTTGGGACCTAGAGGTACTTTTAGCGAAGAAGCTGCCCATAAGTTTTCGTTAAACATCCCTTCAGAATTCATTCCCGTAAACACCATTGAAGGGATAATAAGAGGAGTGGAAAAAAGTAGGTTCGATTACGGCGTTATACCCATAGAAAACAGCGTAGAGGGTTCAGTACCCGCCACATTAGACCTCCTAGCAGAAGCGGGTGAAAATGCCAAAATATGCGCTGAAGTAATCCTTCCAGTAATCCACTTTCTCGTAACAAAAGAAAAAATCGAATTCGAAGAAATAGCAGAAATATATTCACACCCCCACGCCCTCGCCCAATGCAGAAGTTTCATAACAAAAAACATACCCCACGCAAAACTTGTCGACACCTACTCCACGGCTGACGCAGCAAAAAAGGTAGCTACAAGCGAAGAGATAAATATAACCGCAATCTGCAGCAAATCCGCCGCCCAACTCTACAACCTAACAATCCTCGCAGAAAACATACAAGACCTAAAAATAAACGCCACAAGATTCGCCATCCTTACAAACCAAGACGAAGAAACAATAAAACCAGATGAAACCTATAAAACCTCCATCGTATTATACCTCCTAGAAAACCGACCAGGAGCCCTCCACGACGTACTAGAAGAGTTCGCAACAAGACAAATAGACCTAACAAGAATAGAATCAAGACCCACAAAAAAAACCATGGGCGACTACCTCTTCTACTTCGACTTCATAGGCCACAGAAAAGACCCCATAGTAAAAGAAGCCCTAGAAGGAATAAAAAAATACGTAGGAGAACTAAAAATACTAGGCTCCTTCAAAAGAGTATCTTGAACCTGACGCCATAAAAACAGAGATAAAAAAGGGTTGATTCTCTGGTATTTTTTCTGAGTTTCTATAAGTTTTTAAGTGATTTGGTTAAAATTACTTTTGTTTGGTTGGTGATAATGTATGGTTTTACCGGATAAGTTTGCATGTAAGGTTATGACATGGGATGAAGTTTACGAGCTTTGTAAAGAACTGGCTAAAATAGTCAAAACTTATAAGTACAATCCTGATGTTGTTATAGGTTTGTCTCCAGGAGGATGGTTTCCTGCGCGCGTCCTAGCAGACCTTTTATACATTCCTGAACTCATAAGTTTAGAGATTAAACAATACAACCCCCTATCTTACTCGCATGTAGTGCCTCCTCCAGTTGAGATTAAATATCCGATCCAAGAAGATTCTTGCAAAGGGAAAAAAGTCCTAATCGTTGACGACTTAACCGATACAGGGCGCAATTTAGAAGCAGGCGAAAAATATGTCAAAAAGCTGATGCCCAGCGAAATAAAGACCGCGTGCCTTCAGTTCTTGTATGTAAGTGAAGCAAAACCGGATTACGTAGCAGAGTTTATACATGAATGGTACTGGTATATCTATCCTTGGCGAAGACATCACGACTTAACTCAATTGATTTACCGGATCTTTAAGAGGAATCCACAACATTCTCTGACTGTTAATGAAATAGCAGATCAGTTGAAAGAATATCACGAACTTGAGCTATCAAAAGGAGAAGTACTTGAAATTTTAACCGAAATGCTTCACAAGGGCATCATATCCGCCAAAGGAGACCCTATTAGACGCACCATCCTCTACATGAAGCCTTCCGAAGAACCAAAAATAGACATCTAAGTAAAAACAAAATTAACTAATTAAAACAGGACCAAACTATGTTTTAATTTTCTTTTTTTCTTTTTCTTATTTATTTACAGCTTTTTTCTGCATGTTTGCATAGCCAAAAGGGAAGACCAGTTCTCATGACATCATTTCATCTACCTTTTTTGATATAAGTTCGAAAAATTCTTCATCTTTAAGCAAATTTTTGAGATCGTTTTCCAGGTTAGTAGGTTTTATTATGGCAAACCAGCCTTTTCCATAAGGATCCTTGTTAATTATTTCCGGGGCATTTACAACTTCTTAGTTTATCTCAACTATTTCTCCGCCTACAGAGTTTTCTAATTCCATTACCGATTTTAACCCCTCATACCTTGCTATCTCCCTAAACTGTTCAACCACATCCCCCACACTTACCATAAATTCAACAAAAAGCATATCACCAACCATTCTCTGAATATAATCAGTAACACCCACCCTAACAAGAGAACCTTCGATCTTAGCCCAACTGTCATGTTCGGTATAATAAAACCTTCTTGGAATCTTAAAAACATAAACTTCTCCCTTTTTCTCTAAGAATTCCAGCTTTTCACTCATACAAAAAACCCACACTCAATTGAAAAAAAAATATTCTACCTAGAACAAATCATCCAAACCTAATTGATTTATTTATCGATTTTGATAAAGTTTCCTCTTTTAAGGGCTCAAATATCATTTTATCCATAAGAAATTTGAAAAGTAAATAAATGTTACAATATTTTTAGTAAAAATAGGTAAAAGATCTAAAAATCCGAAAGAAATAAATTTCACAACAGTTTTTATAAATCTTTACGTTTTGGTAATTATATTCTATGAAGGAGGTTCATACGGGGATGTTAGATAAGTTCTTTAAAAAGAAAAAAGACGCCTTGAATGAAAAAGAACATCTAATTCAGAATTTAAAGGATAAACATGTTCACATTCGACGGGAAGCAGCAAAAGCTCTTGATAATCTAGGCTGGAAACCTGGGTATGATATAGAAAAAGCGTATTACTTAATCGCTAAGGAACAATGGGGTGAATTGGCGAAATTAGGAGAACAGGCTTTAGATCCTCTGATTAAGGCTCTTAAGGATGAAGATAAGGGTATTAGAAGGGAAGCAGCATCAACTTTGGGTAGGATAGGTGATGCGAGGGCTGTGGAAGCTCTTATTCAAGCTCTGAAAGATAGAGATAGAAATGTTCGAAGGGAAGCAGAATGGGCTCTTGGTGAGATAGAGGATAAAAGGGCAATAGACGCCCTTATTCAAGCTTTGAAAGATGAAGATAAACACGTTAGATTAGGGGCAGCTTGGGATCTTGGTAGGATAGGTGATTCTAGGGCTGTTGACCCCCTTATTCAAGCTCTGAAAGATAATTATAGAGGTGTTCGAAGGGGAGCAGCCGACTCCCTTGCTAGGATAGGTGATCCTAGGGCTGTTGAAGGCCTTATCCAAGCCCTAAAAGATGAGGATTGTGAAGTTCGAATGGAAGCCGCAGACGCTCTCGGAAGGATGGCGGATAAGAGGGCTGTAGGATATCTCATAAAGGCTCTAGAGGATGAATATGGTATTGTACGAAGGGAAGCAGCCGACGCTCTTGGAAAGATCGGGGATGCGAGGGCTATAGAACCCCTCATAAAGGCTCTACAAGATGAATATCCTATTGTCCGATGGGGAGCAGCAAGAGCCCTTGGAAATATCGGGGATGCGAGGGCTGTAGAACCCCTCACACAAGTCCTAAAAGATGAAGACGAGGATGTTAAGAAAGCCGCAAAAAAAGCTTTAGAAAAGTTCGAGAAAAAAGAAAGCTAAAAATTAAACGAAATCTATTAAGAGATATAGTAAGAAAAAACTTTGCAATATGTTTTTTTACCTTCTTTATACGCCTAAATACGACCTTTAACAAAAACTTCTATACATTCATAGATACAATTATATGCCAACAATAAATTAATAGAACCAACATAAAGGCAATAAAACGTTGTTAGAAAATCTAACTACCAACGTTAATCCTACCAAATAATATATGAAAATGATTTTAACCAAATTAAAAACACTTAGCCTTCTCAGAAGAGAAGAAAATTAATATAACAAAGTTTAGTAAATTTTAAAGAAATATTAACAAGGGAGTTGAATAGTCTTTACAGAAAAAGAGAATGAGAAAAATACAGAAGAAGCAGAGGCACCACCAGCCGCATTCGATCTTGAATCAAAGATAATAGAAATAGTCAAAGAAAATGGCGTAGTTATCCCTGCTGCTGGAGGTGTAAAAATAATCGTTCGCAACCCTTTAGAGTTCCCGTGGTGCGAGGTTTTAACCTTCCTAGTTGATCTCGACCAAGATGTTTGGGTATCAAAAAGAGAAGGAAACCTCACAATCCTTTCTAAACCACCATCAGTGTAAACCCTCTTAGTCACCTAAAACCTTTATTTAATTAGCTTCAGTGTTAGTAAGAAGTGACAATTTAGACTGATTTAAGAGGATTCTTATTCGTGTGTTATGACTTCTATTCCCAGTTTCTTGCATAATTGTTTTGTTTTTTCGTCTATATTCCAAGTTACTATTACTTTTTGAGTTTTGACTTTTTTCTTTTTTTCATAGAAAAGTGACTTTGAGAAAAAGTTATTAACATCTTCTTCATAAACATAATTTTTTATTTCGAATAGTATATGTTTTCCGTTTTGAGCATAAACTTCATAGTGTACTTCGCACCCCGGATGATAAAGTTCTCCTTTTAGGTCCTTTATAATCACTGTTTCGACTTTCTTAATATCAATGTTCTTTGCCTGTAAAGCTTCCTTAAAAATGCGCTTTTTCCTCCAAAGTTTCCAGATCAAAAAGCTACACAATTATAAAATCTCCTTAAAAGATACTCAAAATAATCGTTCTATTAATATACCAAAACAATTTTCAAGAGATCAAAACCATATAACTTCAAGGATGCCCCCACTATACACTTTAATCTACCATTCTGGCATTATTGGCATTTGAATGTATATTAAAAATATTGCCAATAATATCGTTGGTACCGAGACTAAGACTCCTGGCTTTACCCAGTCTTTAAAAGTTATATGACCCATTTTTCTCCGTTCAATCATCCCTATAGCGACTATGTTGGCAGTACTGCCGATCATGGTAAGATTTCCGAAAAATGTACCAGCAAACAACATACCCCACCAGAAAGGAAAGACATCAACACCTTCTGCACTCAGCGCATAAATAATGGGTACAAGGGTGGCTACAGCTAAAACATTATCTATAAGTGCACTCAATAAACAAGCAATAATCATAAAAATAAAGAAGAGGAGAAGCTCGTTCTCTCCCGAAAGAGAGAGAAGCCAATCCGCAATAACCTCAGTTGTACCGACAAAAGCAAGCGTCCCAACCGAAGCAAAAAGCAATAGAAAGAAAGTCAAAGTCCACCAATCAACACGTTTCTCAACAAGCTCCCTAGCCCCTTCTCGTTCAATCATCAATGCCAAACCAGCAGCAATCATAGCAACCCCTAAAAGCATCGAATTCTTTTCAAGATCAAGAATCTTCTCTATAAAGGAATGCATAACAAGAGCAAATATCGTCCCCAAAAATAAAGACCAACAAATCTTCAAATTCCTCCCAGAAATCAAAATCCTAACCTCTACATAATCATGGCCAACTTCCCCTTCAGTGCCACCATCCCTCTCCTTCTCTCCTTCTTCCTCCTCCTTTTTATTTGCTTCGAGATCGCTTGCTTTTATACATTCATCCAGTTTCTTGATATCCTCGGCGAAATAGCGCATACATATTAATATCGTTAAGATAAGGGCTAGAAAAGATATGGGCGTTGCCCACCTAAGAAAGTCAATAAAGGTCAGCTCAGCTTTTAACGCTATGATCACGCCTACAGGGTTACCAACAACTGTTGCACTGCTACCTATGTTAGTTGCAAAAACAATCATGATAACAAAAGGGATAGGATTAAGCTTATACCTCCCTACTAAATGAAACACAGCCGCAGTCATAAACAGTATAGAAGTAACCTCATCAACAAGAGCAGCAAATAAAGCAGCCATAAACATCATAACCAAGGTCAACTTCTTCCCATCAGGACCCACATGATGTATTATTTTATCTATCAAATACTCGAAAAAACCCCTTTCTTCCAAAAACCCTATAATTATCATCATAGAAACAAGAAACAATATGATGTCCAGTCCGGCAAACTCGATCAAATGCGGTATATCTATCAAACCAAAAGCTAAAAGGCCAGCAACACCAATAAAAGCAAAAGCCACCCTATACTTCCAGAAAAAAATCGCTCCACCAATTATTACTGAAAGAATAGTCATGGAAAATACTTGGTCAGAGTTTAAGCCAGATAAGGCAGCCATAACAGAGACTACGCTAACCGCGCCTAAAAACAAAAATGACTGTTTATCCATATAACATCTCTCTAAAAAAATCCTTAATAATTAAAAATTTTTCTTTCTTATCTAAACTAATAAATTTATTATTAAATCATCCCGACTAAAGGGATTGATATATACAAGGTTATGCTCAATTGATCGTTAAAAAGGAGGTTTGAAGACGTCAAAATCCGATAAGTTGTTTAAAAAGGAAAAAGAGGTCGCAGAGAAAATAGAACGTCTAATTCAAGCTTTGAAGTCAGAAGACTGGAATATTCGAAAGTATACAGCAGAATCCCTCGGTGCGATAGGGGATGCGAGGGCTGTAGAGCCCCTCATTCAGGCTCTGAAAGATGAAAATTGGAAGGTTCGAAGGGAAGCAGTATGGGCCCTCGGAAAGATAGGAGAAACAGCCATAAAATCCCTCATTCAAGCCTTGAAAAGTGAAGATAGTAGTCTTCGAAAGAAAGCAGTATGGGCTCTTGGTATGATAGGAGGTTCAATGGCGGTTGAATCCCTCATTCAAGCCTTGAAAAGTGAAGATAGTGATGTTCGAAAGGAAGCAGCATGGTCCCTAGGAAAGATAGGAAGTTCAAGAGCTGTGGAACCCCTCTCCCAAGTTTCTTTAAAGGATAAAGATAAGGATGTCCAGAAAGTTGCGAAATCAGCTTTAGAAAATATCTTAGCAAAGAAAATCGTAATGTCACTATGAAAACTTTAAAAAAAGACACTAAAGACCATAAATCCTAAAGTTGTGGATTCTCTCCTCTTTTAGAAACATTATAGCACTCAAAAAAACATACAAAAGCAAGAGAAAACTTAGAAATCCGAAAAATAAGTAAAAATCACCCGACTAAAAAAGAGAAAATTAAAAGCAACCGTTATCCCTTTCTTAAAACCATAGGGCCTAAAAACTTTTCCTCTCCATTTTAACAACTTTTCAGATTTTTTCCTTTCTTTTATCTGAAATAAATCTGTTAAAACATACTTTATCGCATATGTTTTATTTTTGTTAAATACACTACCTTTTTATGTATCTTTTTATTGTTTTTTTAGGAGGAGTTTGATATGAGTTTTAAAAGTCCGACTTCAGACGATGTTTTCAATCGATGGTTAGAAAAGGCTAAGGGAGGCTCTATTAAGAAACTTTATGACATGGATAAGGAAAAGGTTAGCGCTGCTGAATCCGTGAAAAATGTCAATAAATCCGTTGTTTTTGTTGCAGAAGTAGAAACTACAGCCAAAAAAATCGATGAAAAACCCATTAAACATCCTTTAACTTTTAAAAAAGCTTCAGCCATCGTGTTTTACAAGCCAGAATCTGCACAAGCATATGCAAATAAAAAGAGTGGAAAAGTAGAAGTACCGCTGTTTGACACATTAAAAGAGGTAAAGTGCAAGAAATGTGGTGGGACAGGGAAAATAGTTTGTAAAGTTTGTAACGGTAAAGGACACCAAGACTGTAAAACCTGTAAAGGTTCTGGAGGTTTAAAGTGTAAGAAATGTAATGGTAGCGGTGCCCTTATCCATGAAGTAGCTGTTGTGGATAAGGAAGGGAAAAAAAGAAAAGAGCAGTTGAAACAAAACTGTCCCGAATGTTTTGGAGAGCAGAAAACCATTTGCACCACCTGCGGTGGATTGGGAGAACACCGTTGTGAGAAATGTAAAGGGGTTGGAGCTCATCACTGTGATGAGTGTGGAGGCGCTGGAACACTTATAGAATTTAAAGAAGCGATTTTTCAATCGCCAAAAGAAAAAGAAGAATACGCTATACACACAGAAAAACGCTATGAGTTCTTGGAAAAAGATATTCCAGAATTGATCCCGACCATGGCAGGAATAAAATTCAAATCTTCCTCAGAACTAACACAGGACAAAATGGAACCAATACTAGGCTACTACAACGAAATCGTCGACAAACTCTTAAAAGAAAGTAAAAAAGAGTTCTTAAACCTTGAAAAAGAAGGTTTAATGAAAAGCGAGATCCTAATGCTCCCCCTTCTTCACTTACAATGCGAAGGGAAAAAAGAGAAAAAATTCGACATCTTCTCAATAGGAACAGAAGACGGTTTCAGAGTCCTCGACAAAGGAGTACCCTAATACCTAAAGCCTTTATATCCTTCCCTTTTTTTTAAAAAAACTATAAATATGGTATCTTCTCTTAAATCCTTTTTAATTTTTAATTTTCTCATAATTTTATGGCTCTATTTTATCCTTGTTAAAACAAAAAATTTTGAAAAAATCTAAACTTTAAAGGTTTTAAAAAGAAAAAAAGTTTTAAAGAGAAAATACTATTTTTTTCTCTTTATTCATTGTTTCATTGTAGTTTTTATTCCTATTTGTGTTCTTCTTTGGTATATCTTCGAGCAAATATAGCAAATATTATGGCTAACCACTGTAGCGGAAGAAAGTTTTCGAAAAACATTTCTGTACCATCTACAAATCCTTCACTCCTACCTAGCATAACGAAGAGTATAATGACTGATATTAAGCCGAATCCCGCTCCTATTGCTATTAAGAATTTTCCGAGTGATAAACGTTCCTTATTTATTAATATACCGCCTACAATAACCGTTATACCACCAAGAGAAGCCAAAAATAAAATCACTAGAAGGAAAGCTTTGAAATAATCTTCGTAGTCTGGATATTCATCTGAAGCCCAATCTGTTACCGTTTCCCAAAGATCTGTAGAAGCATACCAACTAGTTAACAAGAAAAGTATTCCTGAAAGAAAAGCAAGAGAAACAGCTTTTTGATACTTCATGGTCCATCGCCATTACTTTTTTTGAAAAATCGATTTTAAATCTTTCTAAGGAAAATAGGAAAAATTTTCGCTTTGGAAAATAAAACAAAGCGATTTTTTGTAACTTTTGTTTTTATTTAGATCTTATAGGCATAAAGGAGGGTTTTAGGTCTTTTTTATAGCCATTTCTTTGTCTTGAAATAAAATGCCATTAAAGCGATAATAGTAAGCATGATAATCCAGGCCATAACATAACCCCAATGCCATCCAAGTTCTGGCATATTTTCAAAGTTCATTCCGTAAATGCCTGCTATAAAAGTCAAAGGAATAAATATTGTAGCAATAACCGTTAACACCTTCATAACTTCGTTCATCTTATTACTGACGCTTGAAAGATAAGTGTCAAGCATTCCAGAAACCATGTCACGATATGTCTCCACGGTATCTATTACCTGAATTGTATGATCATAAACATCTCTGAGGTATATTTCCGTAGCTTTCTCAATAAGCGGTGATTCTCCTCTTTCCAAACCGCTTATTACCTCTCTTAAAGGCCAAACCGACTTACGTAAAAATATATTATCCCTTTTTAAATTGTGAATAGCTTGTAAAGTTTCTGGTCTAGGATTGGTTACCAACTCTTCTTCTAAATATTCTATATTTTCCCCAAGTTTTTCAAGAACTATGAAATAATGATCAACTATTGCATCTATTAAAGCGTAAGCAAGATAATCAGGTCCAGCTTTTCTCATACGGCCTCTGCTTTTTCTGATTCTTTCTCTTACGGGATCAAAAACATCTCCTGGTTTCTCTTGGAATGAAATAACGAAATTTGAACCAAGAATTAAACTGATCTGTTCCGTTGTTACATTATCCGTTTCTTCGTCATAATAAAGCATTTTCAAAACAAAAAAGATATAATTATCTAAATCTTCCATTTTCGGACGTTGCCTTGTATTCACAATGTCCTCTATAATTAGAGGATGTAAATCAAAATATTTTCCGAGTTTATCTATAATCTCTATCTCATGAAGACCATCTATATTTATCCAAGTAACAGTTGGTTTATCTTTAAATGGAAAACATTCCTCAATCGTTTTCGCTTCCTTCTCCTCCAAATGCTTCTCATCATAGTCAACGATAGTAATTCTTAACTCTTCAACCTTCTTTTCACCTATAAAAACCGGAGTTCCTGGCGGAAGACCAAGCTTTTTTGAAGCTCTCTTAATGAATTTAGGCATAAAATCCCAACTCTACAAAATAATATGAGTGATAACAGTTCATCATCCTTCTATATTATTTTTTTTCATTTTTTCAATGAAATAATCTCTCTTATATTTACTAAAAATCAATTTTTAGTTTTAATCGCTTCATTGATAGCCCTATAATTGTCAAGTTTTCTTCCCCTTGATCTTCTCTAAAGCTGCTTTCAAAGCTTCTCTAACACGGTTATCACCATCATTTAGAGCTTGTGTGAGGGGTTCTACCGCCCTTTTATCCCCCATCTCTCCAAGAGTCCATGCCGTATACCTTCTAACATACCTATCTTCGTCCTTTAGGGCTTGTATGAGATGCTCCACCGCTGGTTCTCCTATCTCGACAAGAGCCTCTGCTGCCCTACTTCGAATATCAATATCTTTATCTTTCAGGGCTTGTATGAGGGGTTCTACTGCTGGCTCTCCTAATCTTACTAACTTATCCCATTGTTCCTTTGCGATTAAGTAATAGACTTTCGCTGTATCATCTTCAGGCTT
>JBHLKN010000059.1:0-12142 GCA_048886645.1 Candidatus Hodarchaeota archaeon
CACCACAGGATTCGATCGCTAAACCACGTTCAACGTGCCTCAGTCCTGCTCCTTTGGCCTGGCTCGGACACCCCCGCTGCTGGAAAACGCCCCAGAAGCCTCTACGAGTCATTTTAGAGGGTTTGATCCTTTGAGGGTGTTTTCTTCAAATCTTAGACGTTTAAACGTAGAAAATCCTTCATTCTTTATAAAGTCTACGACAGCGCATAGCAGGTGTTTGCGCCTAATGCTACGACTCCCACGTAGTTCTTCAGCGTTTTTGAGAACCGAACATATTAGTAAGTCGCCAAGGTAGGATCTAAAACTTGACAGTTCGGCTGTCTCTACTTCCGTCTCTCCTCCTTTCATTTTTAGATAGGAGAGCGCGAACTGAAGCGCGCTGTTAGCGCCACTAACTTTAATCAGGAGATGCCGAAAGAACCTGCGAAAGTTCAAAGTTATCTCCTAGTTGTTTCGAAAAAGAGATTTTTTATCTTCGAAACTTGTTTCCATAAACCACCCCATAGGCAGCAGATACTCGCCAAAGGATCATCATCATCCTTCCATCGGCGACGCCCCTCTGGCTTTAAGCTCTCGGAAAACTCTTTTGGAACATTCTCCTTGTTATATCCTAATCCCCTCCTCCCTATAACAAAAGCAGCAGCTTCATGAGTGCTCAAGCCATACATTTTTTGAGATTTTATCGCTCCTATTATGGAGCTGTAGGCGGGAAAAACATCTATGTGAATAAAACCCTCTTTTACTGCTCTGCTCTTAATGGTTCTAAGCAGTTTCACCTTACAGAAATTGTGCGTGGTACGGTTTAACTTCGCATTGGTATCGTGATCTTTTTTGAACCTATTCAAACGCTCAGAAACAACAGTGTTCACACCAAACTTTTTGGCCCACCTAAAAACCTTAACTAAAAGATTTCCAATCAAGTAGGAGAGTTTTTCCCTTCTTACATATAAAAGTTCGTGGCATGGAAACCATCTATGCGCTCTTAGATTACCGTTTGGAAGAACTATCACTGCCCCAATTCCCTTAGTGTTAACATCTAATCCCAACAAACATTTTTCGTTGGCGTTGGATAAAGTTTCGTCTGGACAAGAAACCTCCACCGTTATACACGCATAATATTCCCCTCTTTTCCTCCGAATTACTCTTACTGTGTGCGGTTTTTTTGTCGCCACCTCAACATGGTTCCTTTTCCCAACAATTTTTTTCTCCCTCTCTAAGCTTGGTAAAATGTATGGCTTGAAAGGTTCTGGAACAAAAAGCTTATACTTCTGTTTTCTCCCGTGTTTTCTCCTTTTTTTAGAAGGAAAATTTATACAAAGGTAGAACTGATCTTGCCCTTCTTCATAAGTAACTCTCAAGTTTTGGTTACCTTTTGCATAAGCATCCCCTTTACTGTAAAATTGGTTTGTCCTCAACTCTCTCCATTCTTCCCTCGTTATCTCTCCTTTAATGAGAAGATTAAAATTCTTTCTCCTTCCAAATATCACCTTAGGCATGGTTCCATTCTCTAAATACTGTTTTAGGAGATCTCTCTTCTCCTCATACTTCTTTATTCTTGAGAGTAAGCCTTTTTGTTTCAGCTCTGAACGATATTTTTCCAGCTTTTTCTTGCTCTTTCTTATCTTCCCCTCATAATTCGCAATATAGTAAGGTAGTAGTTCTCTTTGACTGTCCATTATCGCTTTCACATCAGAAATAGCAGACCTTGCATATCCAGAATTAAGAATAAATTTCTCTACAAGCTCTTTTTCTATCTCATTACTCTTTTTTCCACCTTCTACAAGCTTTTGAAATCGGTTCTTTTTGCGGATTGAAAACGTCTCATAAGATCATCGATCTTAACACGGTCTTCTTCTGCTACCTCCAAAAGATTGCCTTGAAAGATTAAACGCACACCTTCTGTTACTGTTCTTCGCATAATTTTACCCCATAAAATTTGAATCATACATATAATATATGCCATATATAAGCTTTATGGAGAGGGGATAAAAGTGAATATATGGTGCTTTAAACGAATAAAAAAGAAAATCTAAAAAAAGCGTCGTGAAATGAAAATTTCACGCAAAATAATCTCTGAATTAACTAAAACCCTTCTTTTCTTTATCAAAATAATATCTTTATAAGCTAAGCTAGGAATAATCTGTTTAATTTTACTTTAATTTAGAAACTGGTTAATCTTATTCTTTTTCTACCTTTTTTAACCAGTCAGTTATAGCTTCTTCTGCCGCCGCGCTCAGAGAACCCTTCCCTAGACCGAAGAGAGCATAAGCTTTTTCACGAAACTCGTTTGCTACCGATTCTCGTAGGGAGATCGTTATGTGCTGTTTTTCCTCCTTTCTCCTCCTCAGTGATCCCTCTTTTCTACTCACAATTTTCCACCTCTTATACTGTTTTGCTCTTTATCTTTTTATAAGTTTATCCTATATATGTTATATGCCTTAAAAACCATTATCTAGGAATACATCAAAAAAGAAAAAGCTAATAAAACAAAAAACAGATCTACACACAGAAAAACAAAAAAACACAGCGGAAACTCACCCCAACAAAAAAAACAGAACAGAAAAAACCAATTCGATAAAAAGACACCCCCGTCGTTATTAATTTTAAAAGTCTATTATTATTTCTTTAAATTTTACGGTTTGACACTATTCACAACTATTGTTGTGAGATTCTCGCTCCTAAAGGTTTCATAATCATCCTCGCTTCATTAGCTTTTAGCTTGGCGGGATTTTTGTCGGAATCTATTATTGTTCTATTAATTACGAGAATTTTATAAAAGCCAACCTTTTTATCCCTAAGCTACAAAGATTTAACAGAACTGTTTTTGGGCAACGATTTACAGCATGAATTAAAAACTTCCAAAAGCAGTTTCCTCAAAAAAAACATTTACTAGAGTAATTTGGGAGTTTTATTTTATAGAATAGAAAATTTTTTGAAGAGGTTTCTTTTTTAGATAGTTTTACACTGGAGGTAAAAATTGTGATTAAAATTAAGTTAATAGAAGAGGATTCTTTAGAGGGATGTACGCTTATAACAGGGTTTCATGGGTTAGGCCAAGTTGGCTATATTGCTATGCGACATATCGTAAAAGTTCTTTCGCCTAAAAGAATAGGGGTTATACTTACGAAAAATTTACCTCCATTTATAACTGTTGAAAATGGGAAAATTATTCTTCCCTTTGAGATTTATAAAAAGGATAAGTTCATCATAGTTTTACCCCACATACAACCTTACAGAAGAAACTTGACCCCTTTTATGAAAGGTTTAGTTAAATGGGCAATTATGAATAAAATGGAACAAGCAGTTCTAGTTGGAGGGGTTGATAACCAGTTAAAAAGATCATTAGAAGAGGTCTGTTGTGTTTTAACTGAGACGTTTAAGGACAATAAAGGCGATCTGAATCTACCTTATTTGAATGATTGGCTTTTTGTAGCAGGTCCTTTAGCTTTGATGCTTGGATTTTCAGAGATTTACAAATTTCCCGCTGCAGCCATTTTGGCCTTTGCAGAAAGATACAGACCAGATCCAAAGGCAGCTGCCGCAGCTATAGAAACAATAAGTAGACTCTTCGGGCTTAAAGTAAGTACTACAGAACTAGTTGAGGAAGCTGAAAAAATAGAAAAGGAAATAGAAACATCGTTAAAGCAGTATAAGATAGAAGAATTAGAAGAGGGATCACGAGGGATGTATATTTAAGTTTCTTCTTCTTTAGACATTTCAACGAAACGCTCAAAAGCCTGACGAACTCTATCTGCAGTTGGCCCTGTCCCTTCAACGCCTTGAGAAGTAACTTTTACCCGACCAAGTACCGTTATTAATCCTGGATCCTCGTAAAATTTAACTTCACCTACAGGAAACATTTTTTCAAGTTCTTGAGCTAAACCTTTAAGATCAAAAGGTTTTTCGCTTAAAACTATTTCAGCTACTATTTGACCACTAAGAACTACCCTTGGAAGTGTATTCCCCTCACTATCTTTAGCATCTTCTAAACAAACGCTTAGGGAATCAGGATGATAACCTTTTAAAAATCCTGAAAATGATTTACCATTAATTGTTAACACTTTAACATATTTACCAAGCAAAAAAGCAAGTGCTTTGTAAAACTCTCTCGCACGAACATCAGCCATAGAAAAACCCTACCATCCTTTAAAGGATTTAATTATACACTTTTTATTCTTAATTTTTATTATTTAAAATATTATATGTATTCCTTAAAAAACTCTTAAAAACCTTAAGGATCATTCAAAAAAAATTTAAAAAGATTTTGAAAAGTGTTTTGAAAAATTGATATTTTTGAAAAAATGCTACAATCTTTTAATCTTGAAGAAGAAGAAGAATAGTTACGTTTATCTCCCTCATTGCAGGATTATTGTTTCCTACATGGATGAAATATGTTCTAATTTATTGAAAAAGAGAGGAGGTAAAGAGGTTTATCGTTTTTAAAAATTGCTTTATTGGTTTTTAGCTTTTTGTTTAAATTGATGAGGTATGAGATCAATATACTTCAATCAAAATGTTTGTCCTGAGTGTTCAGGGTTTCTAGTTACAACAGAGTATAATATTGTTTGCGTGGCTTGTGGTCTTGAAGTTTCTGGGATTATAAGCGATCCTACATATTGTATAGGATCAGAAAACGGTCAAGGAAACTATTATACATTTCCAGGAGCAAGAGCATATTTAGCCGATGGTTTGGGCACAGATATAGATCATTATAAAACGAAGAGATTTAGAGATTTTCGCGGGCGAATTCTTTCACAAAAAAGTCAAAATAAGTTTAAAAGGTTAAGAACAATACATCAAAGAGTTGGAAGATTTGGTGAAAGGGAGAGAAATTTTCATGTTTTATGTTTGATAAATAGGATTTCTGCCCTTTTAAATCTTCCAAAAAACGTAAGAAATAGGGCAGGATACTATTATAAAAAAATTTCAAAAATTATAAGAAAAAATGATAAAGAGAAAAAACGGAGAAGAAATTCGGTAAAGATTGCGGCTTTTTGTATATTAGCAGCAGTTAAAGAAGATCCTAAAACAATACCTATTCGTTTAGTTGAAATACTTAGATGTTTTAAAAAAGCGGGTTATAACATTAAAGGGTCGGATTTAACAGAATTGAGACTTTATCCAGAAATTACAAAAATTGTAAAGATCAAAGCAAGGAGAAGCGAAGATTACATCGACAGGATCATAGATTCAACATTAGCTTCAAAAAAGGTGCAAAATCAGCTTGAAAAGAAAAAAATAGATAGCTTGGAATATAAACAAGCACTTTTGAGCGTTTGTAAAAAGATTTTAGAAAAAATACCCCCTCAAAAAAGGGGAGGAAGAGACCCCTATATAATGGCTGCAGCAACTGTTTATGCAGCGGATAAATACATTTCTAAAATCCATCAAGCAGGAGCCATATTAACCCAACGGCTTCTTGCCAAGATAACAGATGTTGCAGAATATAGTATAAGAGAACACTTTCTAAAGGTGTTAAAAGCACATGTATGCAAAAAATGAGATGGTAAAAATTGAAGAAAAAAGTTGTGAAGATTTTTTAATCATAGACAATTATAGAATTGGAATTTTTTCCATAAAAATCTTTGATACTTACCCAGAAGCAACATATCACGCAACGCCCTTAATAGATGAAGAAACTGCCAAAATAATGAAAAAAATCGCTAAAACAGTAGTTACAACCGCTCAGCTACAGGATAGAATATATAAATTAAATGAACTTCTCGAAATAATAAAAAAAGAAGCAACTATTTTATGGAAAAAATTAACTTATAAAAGACCATACATTTTTGGAGACGAGGATGAAGAAGAAATATTGCTTCTAACCGCCTATCAAGTTATTGGGATGGCAAAGTTAACACCCCTACTTATGGATAGGCAGGTAAACGAGATATATCTAGATAATCCTAAAACACCGATATATATAGATCATTTAAAATGGGGGAGATGCAAAACCAAGACATATTTAACAAGGGACGAGATAGAGAAAATAGTGACAAGGATAAGAATAGAGAACGATTTAGTGCTAAAATATACAAACCCTTCAATAAAAGGAGAACTTGTCACAAAGAATTTTCATGCCCGTGTAACAATAGATTCCCCACCTCTCGCCATTGATGGATTCCATATAGATATAAGAAAGTTAAGAAAAAAACCCTATACACTTCCAGAGTTAATAGCAAATAAAACAGTTACATTAGAAGCTGCAGCATACATATATTACTGCCTCATTAATCGATGTAATATAACGGTTATAGGGGAACCGGGAGCTGGAAAAACGACGATGATAAACGCTTTAGATCTTTTAACCCCCCATATCTGGAGAAAAATCGTCATAGAAGACGCCATTGAAAGTGTACCACAAACAGATTATGGATTTCATCAACTACGTTTAAAATGTGGAAAACAAGATCTAGAGGAAAAAAATGGAAATACCACCTATAATGAAAAGAGTAGAGAGATAGCAAAGCTTTTGCATCGCAGCCCTGACTGGGTATATCTTGGAGAAGTATTATATCCAGAAGATGCAAGAGCTATGTTTCACGCTTTATCAGCAGGATTAAAAGGTGTTCAAACATGCCATGGAGAAACACCAGAAAACGTAATAATAAGATGGGTAGTACACCATAAAATACCAGCCGTAGCCCTCCAACCTTTAGACTTAATCCTCCACATGAAAAAAATCGTTGAAAAAAGAGAAATAAAAAGAAAACTTGTCCAAATATGCGAAATAAAAGAGGTCGTAGACATTAACGGACATGAGAATGGAAAGGAGTTAGGGGAAAGCAAAAAAATAGGGAGAAAAAAAGGAGGAGGAGAAAAAACCATAGAACTACCAGATCAAAACGTTGTTCTAGTAAACACTTTTAAATATTCTCCTAAAACAAACCAAGCAGAAAGAGTAATAGAAAATTTGTTCATAACACCTACCTTAGAAAAGATAAAAAGATATCGTTATGTAAAAGAAGAAAGGTTTAAAGAAACTTTACAAAAGCTTGAAAAAACACTAAAAAACCTTACATTAACAAAAACATTTAGCATAAAACGGGTGAAAAACAGCCTTCTAAACATAATCGGAGAAGGAAAAGAAATATCTTGATTGAAAGAAGGAGGGAAAAACCTTGACAACAAGGAATATACACGGATTTTTTGTGAAAATTGCTAAATTATCATGCCGAAAAAATTCCTTAAGAGAATTTTTCAGCTATATAGTAGAAAAAAGGTCAAAAAAAACAAAGCTTTTAAAGAAAATATACGAACACTACGGAATAACCCAAGAAGAAGTTTTAGGCGGGAGTATAATTATTAGCCTTCTAGTAACAGCCACGATTTTTACGATAACAACCCTTACAAATATTTTTGATTTTTCACTAGGTATAAAAGTAATTATAAGCGTTTTAATCGGAAGCATCGTCTATTATTACTTCAATGAAAAGTTTGTTAGAGAATATATAAAAAAATCACACCAGATAGAGATATACGCTGATCTAATCTTAGAAGAATTTACCGCCATATTAACAGCTACAAATTCGATAACAGAAGCCATAACATACATAGCACAAGAAAACTATTCAGAAATTTCAAAAGCATTTAGAGAAATATTAAAACAAATAAATTACGGAAACCCACCCGAACTACTACTTTTAGAATATATCGAAAAAGGACAACCTTCCCAAACTTTAAGAGAAAACCTAACCACAATAATACAACTATACCAAACTAACGAAGAAGAAGAAAAAACAGAAGAAACACTAAACCAATTATCAAAATACTACGCATGGGACGCTCAAAATAAATACATAGAAGAGACCCAAAATCTAATGGCAAAAACCACGGCAACAATAACGTTCCTCACATTTTTCCCCATAACATACGCGATAATATCTATTTTAGGGGGGCATACTTCAGATTTTTTCATCATAACTCTTCCTTTTTTACAGTTAACAATGGCAACGCTTGCCTATAAAAAAATCTTAACCAGCCAAATGGAACTAATAGAATAACATTTAGACCGTTTAACTTATTCAGGGGAAAGTCCCCTTCTGCAAGGGAGGGGATGAATCGTGGTGTTTATAAAAGTTTTCAGGAAAATCAGGGTAGATAAAAATGATAAGTTACAAATTTAGGCTGTATCCAAGCCCAGAACAAGAAAAAAGACTGTTATGGACTCTAGAAAAATGCAGGTTTGTCTATAACAAGATGCTAGAAGGCTTAAACCAACAGCAACATAGACCTAATTGGTTAAAGTTGCAAAACTCTATTCCAGCGTTAAAAGAAAAAAATCCGGAACTGAAAAAAGTTTACTCTAAAGTTTTACAATACGAATCATACAGATTGTTCTCCAACCTTAGAGCACTGGCAAGGTTGAAGAAGAACGGTAAGAAAGTGGGAAAACTCAGGTTTAAAGGTAAAGGATGGTTCAAAACCTTTACATACAACCAGAGCGGTTTTAAAATAATAGAAACCGGTAAAAGATATGACCTCCTACACCTATCCAAGATGGGGGATATAAAGATCAGGATGCATAGAAAAGTAAAGGAAGGGAAAGGGAAAAGGAAAGGAGAAGGGAAGGAAAAGATAAAACAGGTAACCGTAAAGAGGTATTGTTCTGGTAGATGGTATGCTTTTGTTTGCTGTGAACAAACCGTTCCCGATAAGAAAGAGGTGGAAAAGGTAGTGGGAATTGACGTGGGCATAATCCACTACGTTACCGACACGGAGGGTAGACAGGTAGAACCTCCCTTTTACCTGAACAAATCCTTGAAAAGTTTGAGGAAAAAGCAGCGGAAACTATCCAGGAAAAAGAAAGGTTCTAACAACTATAAGAAGCAGAAGGTAAAAGTTGCTAGAATCCATGAAAAGATCAAAAACCAGAGGGATGACTTCCTCCACAAACTATCAAGGTTTTACGTCCAAAACTATGATTTTATTGCCGTTGAGAAACTAAACGTAAACAGTTTGATAAGGACAAGTTATAACGCTCGAAACATAATGGACTCCTCTTGGAACCGGTTCAAACAGTTTCTGTCTTTCAAGGCTGAAAGAGCCGGTAAGATGGTTGTAGAAGTGGACCCGAGGGGAACATCACAAGAGTGTTATAGATGCGGTAAAGAAGTGAAGAAAAGCTTGGCTGTAAGAACTCATAAATGTCCTTTTTGCGGGTTGGAAATTGATAGAGACTACAACTCCGCCTTTGTAGTCTTCAAAAGAGGTTTAGAAGAACCGTTAGGGCAGGGACTGTCCGAATTTACGCCTGTGGAGACAGAACCTCTACCGAGAGAAATCTCGGCAAGTTCTGTCGTTGAAACAGGAAGCTCCTTGCAATAGCTAGGGAAGAGTAGTTCACAGGGGGTAAAAACATTTTATAAGCTCTTTAATAAAAAAGAAAAATCGTCAATAAACATACCGCAATACCTGATGTTTTTAGGAACAGAACTTGTAAAAGGAAAAAGCGTAGAACATGCGTTATATGAAGCAATAAAAAAACACGGAGAAAAAAATGAAAAAATCCTTGAAAAAATAGCCCAATACATCCAGTTAGGGATGCCTTTTGAAAGAATTATGGAAAAAACAATAAAAACAAAAGAAAAAGAAGACGACGAAATAAACGGTTTAGACGAGAATACAAAAAAAGTATTAGAAATAACCCAAAAAATAATAAAAAACAACCCAAAAAAAGCAGGAGAAACACTTATCCGCCTGTCAACAAAAATTGACGAAAATAAAAAACACAGAAAACGCCGAGAAACCATGATAAAAGCAGAAAAAACAAAAGCAACAATAACCATCTTCATAACTTTCGCAATCATGGGGCTCTTAGCAGGAATAACACCCCTCCTTACACTTGCCACAACCATAACAAAAACAAACCCACAAAACTACAGAACGATTGTAACCCAAACAGTAATCCAAAAAAACCACATAACCACCTTAACCCTCCTCATAACAACAATAATAACAGCATACTACACAGGAAAAATCACGATGACCGAAAAACCATGGAAAAATATACTCATCGGAACACTACTATTCCTAATAATATACCAAATAACAACAATAACAATAGCAAAAACACCCTAAAAAACAAAGATGGAGACTTATGACGCCGGGGGTGGGATTCGAACCCACGCGACGCACAAGCGTCAGCAGGTAACCCAAACCTACTTCCTCAAAACAGGCAAAAAATCAAGTACTCGAGCCTACAGACAGGGTTATCAAGCAAGAAAGCCTAAAAAATGCGTAAGGGCTCGTTGCTTTGCGCTCCTAAATAGGCGAGGAGCTACTGCTCAATCCAAGACCTATACTCCTTCGCCTCATCGTATAACCCTATCTCCTCACAAAGCCTCGCACCTTCCTCGTAAAGCTCATTCGCCCTCTTCTGATCCCCTAACTCCTCATAACACAACCCCATGTTAATGAAGCATTCGGATATACCACTTTTGTCCCCCAACTCCTCAGCCATCTTCAGAACTCTCTGGAAGTACTCCAAAGCCTTCCCATAATCACCCTGATCATAAAAGATAGCGCCCATGTTGTTGAAACAGAGGAACACACCACTTTTGTCCCCCAACTCCCCGAAGATCTTCAGAGCTCTCTGGAAGTACTCCAAAGCCCTTTCATAATCACCACGATCATAGAAGATGAGGCCCATATTATTGAGGCAGAATGATATGCCACTCTTGTCCCCCAACTCCTCAGCCATCTTCAGAACTCTCTGGAAGTACTCCAAAGCCTTCCCATAATCACCACGATCATAGAAGATGAGGCCCATATTATTGAGGCAGAGGAATATGCCACTCTTGTCCCCCAACTCCTCGAAGATCTTTAGAGCTCTCTGGTAGTACTCCAAAGCCTTCCCATAATTACCTTGAGCAGAGAAGATAGCGCTCATCCCGATGAGGGAGTTGGATATCCCGCCCTTGTCCCTCAACTCCTCGAAGATCTTCAGAGCTCTCTGGTAGTACTCCAAAGCCTTCCCATAATCACCCTGATCATAAAAGATGGCGCCCATGTTGTTGAAACAGAGGGACACGCCACTCTTATCCCCCAACTCCTCCCTGATCCTTAGCGCTAAATGGAAGTACTCCAAAGCCTTCCCATAATCACCCTGATCACGAAAGATGAAGCCCATGCTGGTAAGACAGAGGGACACGCCACTCTTATCCTCCAGCCCCTCGAAGATCTTCAGAGCTCTCTGGAAGTGTTTTAGGGCTTTTTCCCATTCGCCTAGCACTTCGAGAGTTACTCCGAGGTTTATTAGCACTTTGGCGTTTTCCGGGTCTATTCTTAACACTTTTTCGAACTTTTCCCTCGCTTTTCTGAAGTTTTGGATATCGTAGTAGTAGTTTCCTTCAATTAGAAGGAGGTCTAAGTCCTCTTCCACGGGGGTTTGCGTTATCTCCCATATGTTCTTTGTGATCCTGTCCTTCTCCTCCAGCAAAGATGAGATGCGCTCCTGTTCTTCCGACGAGACTTTCGGCGTATGATCGGGGGATACCGGCTCCGTTATGATTTCCGGCTTGTATCCGCACCGTTCGAAGCGCTCGAGGAGTATGCTCTCCATTTCAGCCAACTTTTCCATTAGAGATGATAACATCGTCATCAATCCCTCTAAAAAACATGCAAAAAGCCCGCAAAACCTACACGAAAAGTCAATAAACATACACAACCTATCTTTTTCAACCTTTTCATCAAAAAAATAGATCAAATTGCACATTATCTCTCTAATAATATAATACTGGACGATAGTACAAAAGAAAGAGAAACTTTTGACGCCGGGGGTGGGATTCGAACCCACGCGACGCACAAGCGTCAGCAGGTAACCCAAACCAACCCGCCTACTCAGAACAGGCAGAAAATCAAGCACTCGAGCCTACCGCTATACCACTAAGCGACCCCGGCTCCGCTGAAAAACGTCCTCAAAAGCCTTTATGGGCTCTATTTTCGATTTCGATCCTTTGAGGGTGTTTTTTTTAGATCGTTGACCTTTGAAAGTAGATAGTCCTTCATTGTTTATAAGGTCTACGACGGCACATAGCGGATGTTTGTGCCTCGTGCTACGATTCTCACGTAGTTCTTCAGCGTTTTCGAGGACCGAACGTATTAGTTCGTCGAGGTAGGATCTGAACCCCGACGGAAACTA
>JBHLKN010000060.1:0-11945 GCA_048886645.1 Candidatus Hodarchaeota archaeon
GCCATAAGCGATATCACTTCCTCGCTTGTCGAAGCTATTATGCATAAAACTATTGCAGAAAAACTGCTCAACAATATAGCGTAATATGGTATGGCAAGGCGAGGGTGAAGCCTCCTTGCAGGTAGGGGCATCAGTTTTTCCCTTCCCATGGCGTACATAACCCTCGAAGAAGCAAAAGTTACAGCGTTTAAAGCGGAACAAGCAGCAACCATTCCCCCCACTAAGAGGAGCCAAAAACCGAACCCTCCGATAGCAGTTCTTGCCACGTCGAAAACTAAAAGCTCTTCCGTTCCTTCATCCACTGCTTCTTTCAAGGCTTCTGGAGAGATTATTCCTGCCATTAAAATAACTATTAAAGAATAGATTATTATAGCGGCTACAAAAGTAAGTACAACAGCCCTTGGAAGGGTTTTTTCAGGATCATGCATCTCTTCCGCAGCTGTAGCTATCGTGTCAAAGCCTTCAAAAGCTATAAAACTCATAGCTGCCCCAGCAATAACAGGAGAGAAACCATGAGGCGCAAAATCTTCAAAAGCCTGAGGATTCACCAAGGTTAACGCCCCACTTATAAAAATTACCAGCGTAAAAAGCTTGAAAAGAGTGGTGGCATTTTCTGCCCTTGCGGCACTTTTTGCTCCAAAAATATTGATCGTCATAAAAAGTAAAATGATTAAAATAGCAATAAGCAATACTCCAGTTGCACCTAGAAACGATTCTTCTGGGTCATCAGGGCTTGTTGCAAGTTTGAAAAACTCAGCGAAACCCAGAGCATAAAAGGCAGCAGCAGAAACATAAGCTAACCAGAAAAGCATACCCGCTGTAAATCCAAAGAGTCCCCCTGCAGATTCTTGAACGTAATTAAATCCTCCCCCTGCTTTAGGAATAGCTGTTGAAAGTTCTATATAACATATGGCAGACAAAAGGGCAAATATGCCCGTAATTATGAAGGCAAGAAGGGCTGCAGGTCCGGCTTTTGACAAGATTGTCCCTGAAAGAACGAAAATACCAGCTCCTATAGTTCCTCCGATCCCTATCATCGTGGCAGAGAATAAACCTAACTCCCGTTTCAAATGTACTTCGGTTACCGCTTTACCACCCCGTGGTGCAGATGAAACAACACCATCAGAACTGCTGCTCACGATAACCGTCTCCTTCCTTTTTCTTCTTTATTCTTTTCTTTTAAAGCTTTTTTAGGCATTTTTCAAGAAGTAGAAAGTTTATTTAAACCCACAGAATAACAATCGACTTTTTCTGCTATGAACTTTTCAGGGTTAAAAACTCTCCTCCCATCAAATATTAACGGTCGCTTCATCAATCTTTTAAAATCACTGGGTTCAAGATTTTTAAACTGTTCCCATTCAGTAACTATAAAACAGCAATCTGCTCCCTTTAAACATTCTTCAACAGTTTCAGCATATGTTATCCTATCCCCCAACTCTTTTCTCGCAGTTTCTCTTGCTACAGGATCATAAGCAACTACTTCTGCTTCAAGCTCTAACAAACGGTTTATAATCTTTATCGAAGGAGCTTCACGCATATCACTAGTATTCGGCTTAAAAGATAAACCAAGAACAGAAACACGCTTCCCTGAAAGACTCCCCAAAACACGAACAGCTAAATCAACCAACCTTAAAGGCTGAAAATCATTAACTTCCAAAACTGACTTTAAAAGCTTTGGCTCATAATTCCCCTTATCCTCGACAAAGGCAACAAGGGCTTTCAAATCCTTTGGTAAACAACTCCCACCAAAACCAACTCCCGCGTTTAAAAATTGAGGATTTACACGATGATCAAGCCCTATCCCCCTAGCAACCTCCAATACATCCAACCCCGGTACACTCTCACATATGTTGGCAATTTCGTTTATGAAACTTATTTTTGTAGCAAGAAAAGCATTTGAAGCATATTTTATCATTTCAACAGTAACAAGGTTAGTATGAAGTAATGGACAATTAAAGCCAGAATAAAGAGATGAAAGGATGTTCCTAGATTTTTCATCCAGTGCCCCGATCACTATACGATCAGGCTCCAAAAAATCCTTAACCGCTGCCCCTTCCCTCAGAAATTCAGGATTCATAGCCAAACCAAATTCCACTCCCGCCTTTTTCCCAGACAAATCTTCAAGGATGGGCTTCACCAAAAACTCCGTGGTTCCAGGAACAACAGAACTCTTAACCACAACCACAGGATAACCAGTATCTTCACGCTCTCTCAACCCCTCACCCACAGATTTAGTAGCAGCACGAACATAGGTAATGTCAACCGAACCATCAGGATTGGTAGGTGTTTGCACGCATATAAAAACAACATTCGCCCATTTCACGCTTGAAATCGTATCCGTTATAGCCTCTATTTTTCCTTGGGCTAATCCTTCCTTTAAAATTTCTCCCAAACCAGGTTCATAAAAAGGCACCTCTCCCCTATTAATCATATCCACCCGCTCAGCATCTATATCTACAAGCACGACATCATTACCCAACTTTGCAAAACAGGCACCAGTAACCAAGCCAACATATCCCGAACCAATCACACTGATTTTCATCAAAAACCCTCTGGTAAAATCACTTAAAAATATATAAAAAAGCAATCAAACAACGATTAAAATTTTAGCTTTTTATAGCCCAATAACTTTTCTTTAAAAAGATTAGTTGTTTATAGATTTTTCCCCATGATTGTGATATTTTTAATCGACATATTAAAAAATTATCTTCAAAGTGTTTTTTCGTTTAAGAAGGGAGTATTACATACCTATTTATGTAACTATTATCTACGTTTAATTATTGTCTTGAACTCTCTTAATGGTTACACACTTTCTTGATTGGAGTGATATAGAGATGGCGTATGGCTGGATGGCTTTTGCGGATCGAAAAATTGTTCCTCAAAGATACCCTTCAGCAGAAAGCGAGATTTGCACCTGTAGAAGAAGAAACAATGGGGAAAGCACGCTTGTCTACATCCCTGAATCATCAGCATACGAAGGTAAAGGTCAGTGTAATATAGAAAATGTTTGTGCTATGTTAATGATCGAAAAACACAAAATACTCATCAAACACAATATCATCGTTAAAAAATCAAAACCAGTAACCCTCTTCGACTTCGCTAAAAGAAAAGAAGAAGAAGAAAAAAACGAATACTACTACTAAAAATCACACTTTTTTTAAAATTTTCACAAAAAAACTATATAACTCTATCATTAAACCAACCTTGTGTTATAGCTAAAAGATATTGGTGGCTACATAAATAGAGGTTAGAAAAAGACCTTTGTATTTGAAGAAGGATTATTCTGACTTTCCTCAATCAATTTAAGAGGAAAAATTTTTTATTAGAGTTAGAAGTAGGAATAAAGGGTTTGTGGAAGTTCCAGAGTTTAACGGTTTTCTTTTCTTAACAGCGATATTAAGCTCTATGATGGTTTTAGTGATACTCATAAAAACTAAGAGAAAAAAGCTTGCAATTAATCCTCACTAAAAATTCTTTAATCCCCACATTCAATCCCTTTTTTTTGATGACTTTTCTACGTGTAAAAAAGAGGGGAAAACAAAAAACAAAGAATTAAAAGAAAGATCAGAAATATAAACTATCATATTAAGGCTTTTTATATACAGTCTTTAAACGTTTTTTTAGAGGTTTTTTCATGGTTCAGGATGATTCTTTAGAAGAAATTGTTTACAAGTTTGTTTTGGAGAATGCTGTTCGTCATGATGGGAAAGCGGATGTAGGCGCTGTTATGAAAAAGATAATGGCTAGTTCTGAGGAGTATCGGAAAAGGTCAAAAGAAGTTATTAAAGTTGTCAGAAAAATTGTAAGCGAAGTTAATGTGATGAGTCCTGAAGACCAAGAAGCAGAACTGGAATTAGTAGCACCAGAATTGGTTAAAGTTGAAAAAGAAAAGAGGGAAGTTTCAGAGGTTGAGTTGCCAGAACTGCCCAAGGTAGAAATGGGAAAAGTGGTGATGCGTCTTGCGCCTTTTCCCTCAGGGCCATTACACATAGGAAATGCGAGAATGGTAATTTTAAACGACGAATACGTAAAACGTTACAAAGGAAAACTTCTCCTAGTTTACGATGACACTATAGGGGGAGGAAAAACTGGGAAACGTATACTACCCGAAGCTTATGACGTGATAAAAGATGAGCTTGAGTGGTTAGGGATTAAAATCCATGAAACTTATTATAAAAGTGACAGGTTGCCCCTTTTTTGTAATTATACAGAGGAACTAATAAAGAAAGGACATGCCTATGTTTGCACTTGTGAAGCTGAAACTTTCAGGGAAAAGTTTAAATCAAAGGGGATTTCATGCCCCTGCAGAACCCTTACTATCGAAGAGAATCTTAAACGATGGAGTAAAATGATTGAGGGAGCATACAAGGAGGGTGAAGCCGCTGTTAGGCTTAAAACAGGAATGGATCATCCAAACCCCGCGGTTAGAGATCATGTAATTATGCGTATTTGTGATGCAGAACACCCAAGAGTTGGCAAAAAATACAGGGTATGGCCCCTCTTAGATTTCTCTTGGGCTATAGATGACCATCTCCTTGGAATGACCCACATACTCCGCGGAAAGGATTTAGTAAAAGAAGACATAATAGAAAAGTTTGTTTGGAAGTTCCTCGAATGGCCTGAAAAAATCTTTGTACACTATGGTCGCTTAAAAATCTCTGGCCTTACCTTATCAAAAACCGTTGCAAGAAAAAAGATTGAAGAAGGAGAATATTTTGGGTGGGAAGATCCGCGTACTTGGAGTCTTAAATCTTTAGATGCTCGTGGAATTAAACCTGATGCTCTAAGAAATGCTATTAAAGATTTAGGGCTAAGCCTTGTTGATATAGAGTTTAGCCCAGAAGCAATCTATGCCCATAACAGGAAAATCATCGACCCAGCAGCCAATCGATACTTTTTCGTAGAGAATCCTGTAGAATTAAAAGTTTTTAGAATACCTTATAAAAAGCTAACTCCTCACCTTCCAAAACACCCAGACTTCACAGAAAGAGGAAATAGAATGTTTGAAATAAAAATCCTTGATGAGGAATGGAGCGGCTTTATCACGCTAAGAGACGCGGAAAAAAATGAAGGGGAAATTATCCGCTTAAAAGGACTCATGAACATAAACCTAAACATCCTTAAAAATGGAAAAATTAGCGCTGAATATCATAGCAGAGACGTTGAAGCAATAAAAGAAAAAAACGTGTCAATAATCCACTGGGTACCCGAAGAGGAAGCAGTCAACGCGAAGGTTTTGATGCCGGATGGAGAGATGATAGAAGGTTTTGCAGAACCCTCGTGCAAAGAGTTAAAAGTAGGAGAAATCATTCAATTTGAACGTTTTGGATTCGGAAAAATAAAAAAAATATTACCACAATTAGAGGTGTGGTTTGCTCATAAATAGAGGCAAACAACTCTTTCAAGTTAAAAGGATAAAAATCTAGTTTTTTACTATTTTATTCGACAAGTTTGCTTTTTTATTCAATGTCTGCGTGGTGTTCTTTCATTTCTTTTTCTTCTATTCCTAAGTTTTTCGCAATTTGCGCTACTATTCCGTCAAGAACTATGGCTGAAGAGTATTCGAAACCTGGAATAAAAAGCTCTTTCTCGATCTTCCTTTCAATTATTGGTTGTTCAAATTCGCTTACTTTTGCTCTTCGTCCCTTGCATATTAGGGGTATATCAGCTTTTTTTGCCAGAGAACTTTCAGGATAAGAGGTTACAGCTACCGTGGATATACCTCTCTTTTTTGCTTTTTCTGCGAAACCTACGGTGTAGGGTGTTTCACCACTTCCTGAAAACAGTATTAAAACATCGTTTTCTTTCCTAAACCGCCAATCAAAACATACAGCCACGTTCAATAAGAGATGTTGAAAACGCATAGCGCACATGGTGGCAACAAGATCGGTTAAACCAGCCCCTATCCAGAAAATCCTAGGTGCATTATAAGCGTCGTATTCACTCTTCCCCATCCTTCGCTCCTGTATAAGCTTTATTAATTGGGCGACTTTTTCACTCTCTTCTGGGCTATTAAATATGTTCATTGTTTCTTTAGCGTTTGAAACCATCTCCTTTGTAACGTATTTAAATCCTTGAGGGATAGCTTTTCCTTGGGGAATAGATTTTTCAAATATGCTGTTATAAAGGGCTCCTATTAACCCGCTTCCCACGAGCATCGTGGTCAATTCAAACTCAGTACCCATAGGTGTTAAGGGCGTTCTTTTTCCGTTAACCTGATCAACTAAGTAGTCTCTTATGTCACTTTGACCTCTTTTTGTATCGATTTGTAATACAACATCTGCTAATCTTCCAAGGAATGAATGAACGTTTGAACTTAAAGCGATCACTAAAGCGTTCCGCTCTAAAGTTTCAAAGACATAGTCTACTGTCGTTTTCGTAGCACCTGAACCAGAAACAGCTACAACAACATCTCCTTCCCTCACGCGTCTTGCAAGGGTTTTACCCAAATATGATACGCGGAAGCCTAGATTCTTTAACTGTTCACCCATCATCATTGCAATTTTTCCACTACGACCCATACCAATAAAATGTACAAATTTGCGTTCCTTCAAAGCTTTACTTAGGGGAAGAACAGCGTTAATCAGTGCTCCTCTGTTTATATTTATTTCTTGAACAACCCTTTCCCCCGTAGATATTAGACGGTCAGTCGCCTTTCTAAAAGCAGATAAGTCCATAAACGGTTGTAAAACAGTTTCAACCATGTATAGCGCCTCAAAACGCTATTATGTGGGGATAGATGAAGGCAACACACCTTTAATTATGATACCAATTTTTGATCCTATTTTTAACTTTTTTGCCTCTTTTTCCAGCAAATTATTTGTTATATGAGCATATAATATCCTGATATGCTCATGTAGCATGGGTCATACATATAATTTAAATGCTTTTATTTATATAGATCATTTTTTAATCGAAATTTATCTGCCTTTTTTTATTGATTGAGCTACTTTTATGGCATCAAGGGTTTCTGATACATCGTGGGTGCGTATAATATGGGCTCCTTTATGAACCGCGATGGCTGTAGCGGCTAAGGACCCGAATAAACGATCCTCAGGATCAGGCCTATTAAGAACCCATCCGATAAAAGATTTCCGAGAAATAGAAACAAGAACTGGTCTACCTACCTCTCTAAACTTATCCAACTCATCTAAGATAACTAGGTCGTGAAAAGCTTCCCTACCACCCCACCTACCGATTCCAGGATCAATAACTATTTTCTCAACATCCAGTCCCGCTTTTTCTGCGATCTGCAAACTTTCAAACAAAGCACCCTTTATCTCCTCCAAAGTATAAACGTCCCCAGGATCAACACGGGCGGCCATAACTATGGCAGAAGCATCATAATCTGCCACAACTTTCGCCATTAGGGGGTCTCTTTTAAAACCGCTAATGTCATTAATGATGGAAACATCTAACTTCAAAGCGTTTTCAGCAACATCAGAATTCATGGTATCTACCGAAATTGGAATGCTTAAACCAGCATCATTTAACGATTTAACAGCCCTAACTACGCGCTCTATTTCCTCCCCTTTTGAAACTGGTTTAGAATCCCCATAAACCAAGGCAGGAGCGGTGGAAACCGCGCCAATATCAAGCATATCAGCTCCTTCATCCACATGCTCTAAAGCAAGTTTTACAATACCCTCTAAATCGGTTCTCACACTCTTAGAATAAAAAGAACCAGGTGAAAGGTTTATAACGCCTAAAACCCTGACAGGAACCCCCTCCCCAACACTAATATCAGCCAAATATCCTTTAACCAATACATGTCAACTCCTAAAAATAACCTAAAAAGGCTAAAACGCCAATTCTTTCTTATAAAATTGTGAAAATAAAACAATTTTTCACTTAGTCTCATAAAAATCTTTACGAGAACAGAGCACGCCTAAAAACATACATTTCTCTGGAACGATCTTTAAAATATCAGAAGTTATAAAATCGTTGACTAACTTAACAGGCGCTCCCCTCACTAAAACCATGGGAATTCCTTCATCACTTTCACCCATAAGAATCTGGGCAGCATGAGCTAAAGAATCTGCAAGGTTTCGTCGCGTAACTTGCAGAGGTCGACCGAAAAGATCAATTTTACCCCTCTCATCAACAATGGGTTCAAATCCCGCAACAGCCAAAGCAAAACCCCCAGTACCGATACGTAAAGGCAATGAATTACTATCACAAATAATTATTCCCACATGTACACCCTCCTCCTCCCTAATCTTCTTATGAATAGAATAAGCGGTCTTGTCAGGATTTTCTGGAAGCAATATCACCGTTCCAGGAGGTGTGTTAGACCGATCAACTCCCGCGTTTGCCTGAATAACGCCTTCTTTTAACGTCAATATGGCGCCTTCAACACAACCATAAACCTCTTCCGCCTCTCTAATCACTATTTCAACAAATTCCAGCGGCAAAGAAGACTTCTCTCCCAGCAACTTCGCTCTCTCAGAAGGCTTGATGTTTAAAACAGGAACAACCCGATTCTCACAAGTAGCCACAAGCTTTGATGTAATAATCAAAATGTCTCCCTCAAAAAACTCCACTCCTGCCTCCCTAACCGCTTTAAAGACCACCCTTGTTAAATCCGAGCCAACCTCTACAAGCCCTGTCCTAATATCGAAAAACTCCAACTAAAAACACCCAAAAAAAGTAAAACAGACCAACTAAGGAAAAGATTAACACTATTAATTTCAAAAAACTATCCAAACACTAAAAAAAGAACAAGAAATTGAAGAAAAAGCCAAGCTTAAAAGCCTTTCTATTACTCTAACCTATTCTTCTAAAGGATTAGGTAAAACAGGTGATGGAATATCAGGAAGTTTATCCGTATCTTTTAAAGGTTCAGGCGCAGGAAGAGCCTCTTTTAAAATCCTTAGATCTTCTGCTTCAACATTAAAAATGCACGCTTTACCTTCACTAGATTTGCACTCACTTTCAACCACTTTTAAAACTTTAAAACCTAAACCTTCAAAAATTCCATGAATAGCGCCTGCAGACCAATCACATAAACCAGCACCTTCCCCATGCCCCTTGATAAAACTACACAACCAACACTCTTCATCCCTCAAAACCCCGCTAATTTTTCCCTTATCCCTCCGAGAAAAACTTGTTTGAACTTTTGTGCCAAAAAAGTTTAACCAAAACCTTTTAACAAATCCTTCTAAAAAATCATCACTTATCTCCTTATCAGGCAAGTCAAGGAGATTTAAGAGCTTCAAACTAACATCTCTTCCGCACTTATAAAAATCCTTTGAAGAAAAAGCCCTAGAAGAAAGAGTCTTACGAAAACTGCCATAAACCAAAGAACATCCAAGAGGATACTTTCCCTCCCTAAAAGAAGGTGAACCACTCTTAACTCGATCAATTAAAGGTTTAAACCAACCTGCATCGCTATCTTTAACCAATCCTCCGAGGAATAAACGATTAAAATCTTTATCTAGCCTTTCCATATCAAGCTCAACACCTTCCTCCATACCAACAACAAGTCCTTCATCACCCTTCTTCTCCACAATTTTTGAGAAATCTGCCTCCTCTTTTCCTCTAAAACTTGAAAAAATCCTCTTAAAAATCGCAGGAAGATCATCATAAGAACTCTCATCCTTCACCTGAGAAACCGCCTCCCGCAGCATCTCCCTAATAGCTTTCAAGTTCTTATTATCCCTCCCCTCAACCACGATAACCACCATGTGTGGGAGTACTGCTCCCCTCTTCCCGAGAAGAGGCACGTGTTCTACGACCACCACATCATCTTCCCGGCTAAAAGTATCAGTAAACTCTGAAGCCACTTGTATCAAACCAAGCCTTGCAAGATCACTAACCTCGTAAGCAAACCAAGAACCCCTCGAAGAATAAGAATGACGCATAGTTGTTCCTACAACCTCATCAAACCAAAACGTGTAAATACCCACAATTCCAAGAGAATCAAGACGTTTCTTTATTTCTTCGTCAAAATCAATAGAAACAGGCTCTATTTTCATCCTTTCCATTACCACCGAACTTTCTCATTCCAACTACCTGACAAAAACTAAAAACTCCTTAAAGCTCCCACAAGTAAATAAATATACTTAAAAAACTTAAGTTTTACTCAAAAAAAAATACTATTTTAAGAAAGATTTTAGCGGGGAAAACCTGTTAATACACCTTTTTTTCTACGAAAGGTTCTTTATCGATATTACTAAAAAATTATAATAAGGTGAACCCATTCCTGTCGATCAAGGGCAAAAAAGAGGGTTATTGGATGAGTTCTTTGAGAACTGGCGCTATAAACAGGTATCTTTGGAAAATACTTCTTTTGGGAGACGGTAGTGTAGGAAAAAGTAGTATCAGAAGCGTCTTTATAGGCGAAGAGTTTAAAGAGATGATGCGCGCCACCATTGGCGCAGATATAACAAAAAAAACCATGGATATAAACGGCAAAATGATAACCTACATAATATATGATCTCGCAGGACAACCACACTTCGAAGTCGTAAGAGATCTTTTCTACCTAGGAGCCCAAGGCGCCCTCCTAGTATTCGACATAACCAATAAAAGATCCCTTTACAGCATACAAGAAGGATGGGTTAAAAGCCTATACCGCCTAGCAGGAAACGTCCCAGCAGTTCTTGTAGGAAACAAAGTAGACCTCGAAACAGAAAGAATCGTCACAAAAGAAGAAGTAGAAGAACTACTAAAAACGATCTTAAACGACCACGCAGAAAACATCACATACATCGAAACAAGCGCAAAAACCGGGGAAAACATAGAAAAACCCTTCAAAATCCTTGGAGAACTAATACTAGAAATGAAAAATAAACAAAAAAGAAAAACGCAAACACAAACAAAACATCCTCGAAAAACCACCATAAAATAAAAAATACCCCTTTTTCAAAAACCTAAAAAATTATCAAAACAATAAACAAAATAATAGTTTGTTTGTTCCATTGATTGATTTAAATTGATTTTATCCCCTTATTTTTAAAGGGAAGGAGATAAAAAACAACAACACTTTTAAAACGCACCGAGCTAAAATTTTTGCAAAACTAAACAAAAAATCAAAAAACATTAATAAAAAAAGGTTAAATCAAATGATGCGGGGGGCCCTATGGAAACTTCCCTTAATAAAAAGGCTTCAAAGACGGTTGATCGTCTTTGGACGCGTAGGTATAAGTGTATATGTTTGGGAGAATGGGCGGTGGGAAAAACCTCCATCGTGAAAAGATTTTGCGATGGAACCTTCTCAGAAACATACCTACCCACTATAGGATGCGACTTCTTAACAAAAATAATAAAGATCGAAAACGAGATCATAAAGCTCATAATATGGGATATCGCAGGACAAAGACTCTTTGCAAGCTTTAGAAGAGACTTTTATGAAGGAGCCCAAGGAGCCCTCCTAATCTTTGACGTAACAAGACCAGAAACCCTACAACCCTTAAAAGAGTGGAGGGAAGAAACCTTAAACGTCTGCGGAGAAATACCCTTCGTAATGTGCGCAAACAAAATAGACCTAGAAAGCATGATAAGCAAAATAGAAGCGCAAAAATTCGCAGAAAAAATAGATACCCCCCTAAAATACACAAGCGCAAAAACCGGGGAAAAGATAGAAGAAGCCTTCACCCTCCTAGTACAAAAAATCCACGAAAACGAAAAAAACCAAAAACCATAAAAAAACCAAAAAACCACCCACATACCCCAAAAAATAATGATATAACCCTTATTTCTACGGTTTTATATTACTGCAATCTTCTTTTGAAATTTTGGGAAAATAAAACGAAAAAATAAAAAACAAGCACACCCATATAAATATTATAGAAGCAACAAGAAAGAACTCATTTCTTTAAAATTAAAACAAGATCTAAAAAAACTCTGCTTTTAACCTGGTGGTACACTCTATGGGAAAAACAATCAAGAAAAAAACGATCGTAAGATTAACAACCTTCATCTTAATTACCACACTCCTCATA
>JBHLKN010000061.1:0-11697 GCA_048886645.1 Candidatus Hodarchaeota archaeon
TTCCTGCGAACCCCAACTTTACCCTCCATCTCAGCCCTTATTTTAAGCTCAGAAAGCTTCAGAAAAGCCCTAAGGTAAAAATCAGGACTAACCTCGCCCAGAGTTTTACTTTTCCCTTCTCTAACAGTATTCCTTAAAATTTCCCTGGTTTCCATCCAAAAATCTTTTTGAGATAAACGCGCAAAACCATGAGCGATGAGGTATTTAGCAACCCAAAGCCGTGCTTTAAAAGGCTTTTTATCAACTAATGGACCGATTTTAATACCGCCTAAAGAAATTTCAGGATTGTCTGCGGAGGATATTAAATCAACCTTCTGTTCTTCAAACTCATGAACTAAACGCCTAAACATGCTGGAAAACTCATCAATAAAAAATTCAGACAAATTAAGTTAACACTCCTTAAGTAAGAATATCAACAACCTAAATATAACTCTTTACTGTGCAATTCTTAAAAAACGAGAGGGGGATACAAAAAAATAAGTAATACCTATAAAACACAAAGAAAACTTTTTGTAAAAAAACTAAAAACAAGAAACCCTTAAACGCCAAAAAATAGGCGAAAAAAATGCTCAAGGATTAAAAACACGCCTCTCAAACCTTTTTAAACATATTAGTAAAAATTTTTAAAAAAAGAACCAATATAAGATGTACATGCCAATAAAAAAGACAAAATACGTGGTTATTACAGGCGGCGTAATGTCCGGAATAGGGAAGGGAATCGTGACAGCAAGCATAGGCAAAATCCTCCAAAGCCTAAACAAAAAAGTCACGGTAATCAAAATAGACCCTTACTTAAATTGGGACGCGGGGACTATGAACCCGTATCAACACGGGGAGGTTTTTGTTACTATCGACGGTGTTGAGCTGGATTGTGATTTCGGGCATTATGAAAGAATGCTTGATTTACAGCTTCTTGGTGATCAGAATATTACAACATCGCAGGTTTATTATGAGGTTATTTCTAGGGAGCGGCGGGGGGATTTCTTAGGACAGACTGTGCAGATTATTCCCCATATTACTGATGAGATTAAGCGTCGTATTAATCTTGTTGCGGGGCGGAGTGGGGCTGATGTTGTTATTATTGAGGTTGGGGGTACTGTGGGAGACATCGAGGGACTACCTTTTCTTGAAGCAGTAAGGCAATTGGGCTTGGAGGTTGGTCGTTATAATTGTTTGTTTGTTCATGTTACTTTTGTACCTTTCCCAAAACATTTGGGAGAACCTAAAACTAAACCCACTCAACATTCTGTAAAAGAGCTTAGAAGCATAGGTATTGATCCTAGTTTTATTGTTTGTAGAAGCGAAAATCCTGTGGACGAGGGACCTAGGAGAAAAATTGCGCTTTTCTGTAATGTTGAGGAGCGGGCTGTTTTTACCTTGCCAGATTTGGATATTGTTTACGAAGCTCCCTTGGTTCTAGACAGGCAAGGTTTTGGTGAGATGATAGCAGAATATTTAGACTTTGAAGAAAAGAAGCCGGAACTTTTAGGATGGAAGGAAACTGTTGACTCTTTTAAAAATTTTGAGGATGAAATAACGATCGGGATGATTGGGAAATATGCAGAACTTGCAGATAGTTACATCTCGATAAATGAGTCGTTGAAGCACGCGGGGGCGGTTTTAAAGAGGAAGGTCGATATTGATTGGGTTAATTCTGAAGATTTTGAGAAGGACCTTTATGCTATTGAAAAGTTGGGAAAATATGCGGGTATTTTGATTCCTGGAGGTTTTGGCGCGCGCGGTACTGAGGGGAAGATTTTAGCGATAAAGTTCGCGCGGGAGAATAATATTCCTTTTCTAGGTATATGTTTTGGCATGCAACTTGCCACGGTTGAATTTGCACGGAATATGGCGGGTTTAGAGAGAGCAAACAGTACTGAGATTGATCAGGACACGCCGCATCCTGTTATATGTATTCTTCCAGAGCAGATAAATGTAAAAAATAAGGGAGGAACCATGCGCCTTGGAGGGTATACGGCAATCATAACGCCAAGGACTAAAGCTTATGAGCTTTATAAAACGGGAAAAATAGTGAGAAGACACCGTCATAGGTTTGAAGTAAATCCAGAATATATACAAATGTTGGAGAAAAACGGGCTGGTTTTCAGCGGGAGGAGTAAAGATGGGAGGCTTATGGAGATATTAGAATTACCAAACCATCCGTTCTTCTTTGGAACTCAATTCCATCCAGAGTTTGATTCTAGACCCGGAAAACCCGAACCTGCCTATTTAGGATTCATTAAAGCTGCTGTTGAAAAGAAATTAAAAGCAAAAATTATAGAAGCCACACCATAAACTACTACAAATTTTCCAAATTGGCTTACTAAATCAAAGTCTAAAATACTAACCAAACTTCTTATAGATTTCAATCGAGGGGGGAACTAAATAGAGGCGTGAAAAAGAGACAAAACTAGAAAGGATAAAAGGAGAGACTTTCTACAAGCCCTCCATCCATTTAAAAAAGACATAAAAAAGTCTATTTCCCATTTTATCGCTGTAATGGTTTTATTCTTCTAATTCGATGATAATACGCTTAACTCCGGGCTTACAAACCTTCCTAACGCCATGCTTGCCAGGCTGGTACTGGCTTAAAACGAGTTGTGCTTTTTCAAGTATTTTTATTTGTGCGGAAATGTTGGCCCCGGTTTGATCTTGTGCCTCTGCTATTTGTGATACGTCCACTCCGTCGTTATCTAGCATTCTTAATATTTTTATTCTAGTAACAGAGGATAAGGCTTTTGCTAGTTTGACTATATCGTCATCCCTCTTTACTATTAGTTCTTCTTCTTCTTCTTCCAAAGGAAACACCTTTTAATAGTTGGTATATAGCTAAGTTTTAAAAACAATTTAAAAAGCTTTTGTTATCAATTATTAATTATTAATTTGGTTGATCAATTTACTAATTACTTGAGTGTTAAAAAATCGTTTAAAAATTTTGTTATTATTCACATGTTTAGGAGTTATAGCGGGAGGATTTTTGCTTTATAAGAGAAGGATTTGTTTATTTAGTTTAGAAAAAATCTTTCATGGTGAGGGTTTCTTTATTTTTTTCTATATCATCTTTTTCTATGCTTTGCAGGATTTCAGGGTTGAATTTAAGAAAGTCGAATTTGTAGGTGCGTAGGTAATTTCTCGCCTTTTTTGAGGCTTCAGGGGCTATTAAAATACCTCTAACTTTTCTTTTCTCTCGCTTAGTAAAGTGGTCAACGTATCTTTTTAATTGTTGTACGGCTTTTGGTCCTGCTGCCCTTCTTTTTACTTCACAGACGGTTAGCATGCCTTTTGCGTCAAATCCCAGCATGTCAATAAAACCGAAATCTGTTTCAAACTCAGAAGCTGTAACCTTGAATCCTTCTTCAATAAGGGACGGGGTTTTCACAAAAATGCGCGTTATATCGCTTTCAGTTCCTTTTAATACCAATCCTTTGTCTGTCTCTGCTCTAAAACATACTATTTGGAAAACTTCATCAAAAACAGCTGTTAGAACCTCATTTACCGCTTTTTTAGAAGTAACGGTTAAGCAAAGACGATTTTCTTCATCCAAACTTATCTTAACTTGACTGCCTGCAGGTTGCCAATTTACTGCCCTCACGCCATTTCTTTTATGCACGTTCAATGATCCATCAGGCTTGATCATAGTGACTGAATCAAAAAAACCCGCAGATTCGGCCCTTGCCCGACCTTTAAATTCTACAAATACTCTGCCAAAAATCACGATGATATCAAGTTTGATCCGGGATTGTAAGAGCTCGATACATGGGTTGATGTCTTGGAAGTCTGTTAGAAAAATGGTTTTAGAGGTTTTTGATTCATCCTTCAAACAAGCCGCCTTCTTTTTGATGAGGAGGAATTGGGAAAATAAGAGAATTGATTCTACTTTTATAGACTTGATTAGGAGGTCGAAATAAATTTTTTCGGGGGGCCATAATTCTTTTACAAGGAGCGTAGTTTTTTAATTCTCTCCTGGAACTCCTTAAGGGCGTGGTCGAAATCTACTTCGGTTGCTTTTTTCTCTATTTCAGGAGTTGCTCCTAGTCGCATTATTTGTTCTTCCAGGATGCTTAGTTGTTCTTGGAGTTGTTGGAACTCTTCTTCTTTTTCCTTTAGCTTTTTTTCAAGTTCTTGCTTGGTTTTTTCTGTTATTTTTAAAGCTTCGGTTAGCTCGGTGTTTTGTTTTCTTAGAGTTTCTAACTCTTCTTGGGAGACTTCTCTTGAAGAGGAAGTTTTTCTTTCCATAATCTCTTCTGTTGCATGTTTAACAGGATCTTGTTTACTCTCGTTTTTCTCTTCTAACTTTCTTTCTGTTATAGTTAATCGTCTTTTATAGTCGTCTACTTGTATTTGGAGTTCATTCATCAATTTTAGATTTTCTTCAATACGTATTCTTAATTTGTCAATGGTTTCGTCTTTTTCTTGGAGAAGGACCTCCAGCTCCTCATTATTTTTGTTTTCGGATTGCAATATTATATCAGGCAACCTTCAACCTTCCTTTTAAAAAAGTTTTTTGATTAAAGTTTAATAACTTTTTGATTACAATCTTTACTTTATGTTAATCCAAATTGGGATAAATTACTTAATAATTGTTTCTATATTTAATTCAAACATAGAATAATTAAAATATATTGCTTAATAATTCTTTCTATATTTTAAAGAATTTATATTAATCTAACATAAAATATTGCTTAATAATTCTTTCTATATTTTAAAGAATTTATATTAAGTGTGAACTACTCCTACCTACTCGCTACGCTAGTTAGTACGGAGCTTCCTGATTCAACGACTGAACATGCCGAGATTTCTCTCGGTAGAGGTTCTGTCTCCAGAGGCGTAAATTCGGTTTAATGAATTAAATAAAATTAAATATGTTGTTAATTAATTTTTCGATTTGTGATTAGAAATGAAGTGTGCTCCTTCTTGTCTTAAATGTTTGCTTAGTAGGGGATATGATTCTATATGTTTGGCTACTAATGATTCTAGGATAAGGAGGGAAGCCATGGGGGCTATTACAGAGTTGATTGGAAAAGAGTTTTCAAGGCACGCGGTAGCAGCGGACTTGGGTAATAAGCGGGAGCGATTAATTCAAAAAATAACAGGAAGTAAAGACTATTATTCTGAGTTAAAAAAAAGGAGCAATTTAGCCGCTTTAAAAGTGCTTCCAAATGCGGAAAAATACGTTGAAGAGGAAGGGGATCTGAAGGAGAAGTTTAGGAGGGCTTGCAAGGTAAGCATTGCGGGTAACGTTATAGAATTTGGAATATTGGGACATGATTTCTCCTTAGAGGAGTCTAACTTAGAGGAGTTTATTGAAACGCAGCAAATGGGAGTGAACGGATTAGTTGAAGCTTATGAATTTATCAAAAAAGAGGTAAAAAACATTCTGTTTCTCACAGACAATGCGGGGGAAATAGCGTTAGATACTTTACTCGTTAAAACATTAAAAGAAATTGATCCTAGAGTGAATTTGGTAGTTTGTGTAAAAACAGGTCCTATCATGAATGATGCCACTATGGAGGATGCGAAAGTTTCTGGAATGTTGGAGATTGCAGACGAAGTTATTGAAACGGGTAATAGTTCGATAGGGCTTAATTTAGATGAGTGTTCTGAGGAGTTTATTGAGAAGTATTATAAAAGTGAGTTGATAGTGGCGAAGGGTATGGGGCATTATGAGACTATGACGGAGTTTATTGATGAGCTACCTTGTTCTGTTCTTTTCTTGTTTAATGCTAAATGTGAGCCTGTGGCAAACCATGCGGGAGTTGAGAAGGGAAAAGGCGTTGCCTTATTTATAAAATGAATTCTTTGATGTGGAGGTGTTTTTGGATTTTATTTTTAAGTTGTTGAAGATGTATTCTATTGCTTCACAGAATCCTTCGCCGTAACTTTTAGTTGTTATGTGATTTGCGGCTTTTTTTAGTTGGGGGTGGGCGTTGGCGACAGCTATTCCATAGCCTGCGATTTTGAAGAGGTCTAGGTCGTTGGCTCCGTCGGCTATGGCTACGATTTCTTTTACGCTTATTTTTATCATTTTTGCGACGTGTTCAAGGCCTTTTCCTTTGTTAATGTTTTTATCCGCTAGGTGTACTGCGTATCCTGAGTCGAAAATTACTACGTTCAATGACTCTTTTATGACCAGTTTTTTTAACTCTTCAAGGTCGCCTATTGTGGCTTTACGCAGAGCTATGTCGGTTTTTCTAAAAAATTCGTCTTCGAGAACTTCTATTCTGTTTTCAAATTGCTTTTTTAATATTCCTAAAGCTTTTTCAACATCTTCCCTCTTACCTAAAACTTTTGGCTGCCACTTGAAACCTATTACACCGCCATTTTCAGCTATTATAGGAGCGCTGGTGCCGATATAGTCTGCGAGGGTTGAAACTACGCAGAAATTGTTTCCGCTAACAAGTATAACAGGAACACCTTTTCCCTCAAGCGTTCTCACGGTTTCAAGTGCTTTTAAATGAAGTTTTCTATCAGGATAGGTTAAAGTACCGTCTATGTCTGTAGCTATTGCTCTAAAATGCTGCATACTCATCAACCTATTAATCACACAAAAACATAATTTAAAATAGAAGGAAAGCTTTTTAAAAAAACCTAAAAATTGAGTTAAATAATTGGTAAAAGTAGAACTAAAATGATTTTTTTGAATTTTTGAAAAGGGCTTTTGTGAATTCGGACCAAAGTTTACTTAATGACTCATTATCGTACCATATAGCGGATAAATTAAGTACTTTTCCACGTTTCACATAAGAGCCGAAAAGTAGGTGTTTTCTATCGATGATCACGTAAAAGGCGTTAAAAGGTTCTTGATAGATTTTGATTTCACAGACTCCGTTCAAATCGTCTAATACTTCTTTTTCTCCTTCATCATTTACCCCTTCAACACTGGTTAATATGCGAACTTTCGGGCCGTTTAATGCCAATTCTTTTAATTTTTCAGCGAGTTGAGGATAAGCTTTTAAATCGTATAAAGTGTCTGTTACGAGAATTACTTCTTCTTCGGCTTTTTCTACCATTTCGGTTATTTTACCAAAAACTATAGAGTCGCCTCTTAATATCCACATACCATCAGCATAATCCCTTCCCCGATGCTCTTGAACTCTTTCTAAATGATTTTTGGCAGTGTCCAATGCACCTTTATACTTTAAATTTAATTTGCCTAAGACGTCTTCAGGATTTCTTGCGCGAAATCTCTTTGCATAATTTTTAGAGAGAGAATTGATAGATTCTGTTTCCACAAATCCTTCTTTTTCAAGTTTTTTTAGCGTGGTATAAACTTTATTTGGAGGGATTTCAGCCGTTTCTGCTATTTGTGCAGCAGTAGCTGTACCGTACAGAACCAAAGCGCTATAAACTTTAGCACAGTATGTAGTGAAGCCTAAGGTTGTTAAGGATTTTACCAAGTCTTCGCTGAGAAACATAAAACCCCTCAAAACCTTCTATTTGAATAAAGGAGGTATAGTAAAAAAAGGTTACTTTTTACTCGCAACTAAAATAAAAAGTAGAAGGATTAAATAAAAATCTTCCTAAATAGTATCTATTATTGGGTTATTATTTTAGTATTTTTAATAGGTTTTAAGCGGTTTTTATTCTATTAGGGCTTTTGCCATATTTTCTAAAATTTCTTCGGGGTTTTTTGCTTTTACGAAACCGCTTGCTAGTAGGACGCCTTGTGTGCCGAGTTTTATGGCGGCTTTTACATCTTCTCCTGTGGTTATGCCTGCTCCGCATAGGGGTACCACGGTTGGGTTGGCTTTTTTTATTAATTCTACTGTTTTTGTTACTACTTCGGGTTTTGCTTTACTTACAGGGATTCCTGAGCCGATCAGTTCTGGTGGTTCCATGGCGACTGAATCGGGGGAAAAGGATGCTACTTTTGCGCTTAGTTCGGGATCTTTAGCGCATACAAGCGTGTATAAATCCGCCTCTTTAGCGCGTTTTATTGAAGCTTCTATCTCTTCAATAGTTTTAGGGCATTCGCTGTGGTTTATCAACGTTCCTATAGCGCCGCTTTCTTTGACAGCTTCTGGTAAAATGTGGCCGCAGTGGCTTCCAGGTTTTATTGGGTCTATGGTCTGGGACAGTACAGGAATATCTACTTCACTTGCTATTCTGGAGAGGTCGGTTAATTGGGGAGTTATCGCTATTGTTACGCCGTACTCGAAGCTTACGTCTTGGGCGATGAGGGCAAGGTTTAATCCTTTCTCGCCTATGGATTCATTATAGGTCTTGAAATTAAGAACGATTATTGGATATTCAATCTCATCCATTTCATCCAAATGATATACCTCCATAAGAATGATTGAGAGATGATTTTTTATTATTATTAAATTGTTGTTAATTCTTTTAATTCGTCAGAGTTCCACGTGAATTTTAGTCTTTTTCTTTGTTTTATGATTTTTTCAAAGCGTTGTAAAACGGCGCAAACAAGGAGGGGTAATCCTATTGTTGCATCCATGTGAACTGTTGCTGTAGAAGCATCTTTTGCAATTTTTCCCCATGATTGGGCTTCTGAAAGGGTGCAACCGGATAAACCTCCCCAATGGGGTGAATCTGTGATTATTTGCAGCGCATAATTGTGGCTTAAATATTTTCCTTGCAAAATCTCTGCTACTAAGGCGAGTTGTTGGATATAGTTTTTAGGCGTTCCTCCGCCTATGACTATATAGCCTGTTTTTTTAGATTTTTGTTTTATTTGGGTAAGTTCGTATACGTCGCGTATTGGATCAATTACCATCGGTTTTTTGCCTTTCTTTTTACATTCAACATAATATTTGGTTAGGCTGATTCCTATACTACTATCATTTAATGCGGGGCAAAAGACTGGAACACCGTAATCAACAGCAGTTTTAAGGAATGAAGATTCCCCATCGGATATTTTGCTGCCTAAAAACTCTAAAAATTCGCGGGTGGAGTAGGTTCTGGGTTCTAGTTCTTCGGCAAGTTTGTGAATACAGAAGTCTGTGTCGAAAAACCTGTGATCATCTGCAAAAGTATCATAAATTCTATCGATATCATAGGATAGTAAAAGCTTGTCATCTACTTTTGGGTATCCAATATAATGGCGACCTCCAAGACCTTCAAAAAAGTCGTGGTAGAGGTTGGCTCCTGTGGAAACGATGACGTCTACGAGTTTTTCTTCGATCATTTTAATGATGACTTGTTTCATTCCACCGGGAATCATAGCGCCTGCCAGACCGAGGAAAATGGTTGTTCTATCGTTATCTGATAACATTTTTTCGTAAACATCTAAGCAATATGCTAGGTTTCTGCTTTGGAAAGAGGAGTTGTGGAAATTGTTGAGTAGATCGCCTATTGAAAGGTTTTTGGAAACTTTTACATGTTTTAAAGGTTTATTTAATAGATCGCGTCTTTTCGGGCGGTCTTCAGAGACTTTTAACACCTCACAAAAGTTTTTATGGTTCTCTTGAGCCTTCTTCCATGGTGAAAGGAACGTAGACAAAAGCGACAACCGTAGAACCATTAGTGTTTTTTGGAACAATCAAACTTTCTGTTCTAACATTTATTTTTTCTTCATTGATTGCAAGATCTCTTACTTTGGACATACGTTTAAGTTTTTGTCTTAGGGCTTTCTCGATCTCTTCAGCGTTTTTATATCCATGATCTTCTGCAACTATTCCATAGTTTTGCTTTTTTCCTGAGTTCTCTCCCCAACACCAACCAACTCCTGTCCCGATCGTTTCTCCGTCCCTTCCATCCATCCGGCATAAAACAGCAAAAGTTATGGTTCCTGGAGTGATTTCAGCGAAAGAAATTTGTTCACAATCTGGAGGAATAATACTTGAAACAGAAACTAGATTACACTGAGCGATACGAGCTTTCATGAGGGCTTCGTCAAAAGCGTTGAGAACGGACTCTTCTGATAAGCCCACGCCATTTGTAACGAAAAACTTTTTGGGAAGAAAGAACCCGTGCACTTGTTCACAGCGTACCACTCTCTTTCCTCTTGCCTCCATTTTAGTTTTATACGGTTATATTACAATAAATTTTAATTTAAACAGTTATAATAATTTTTTAAAAAAAACCACGTATTTATAGCTCTTCAGTTTAAATATAAAGTGTTAAAATTATATATAAAACTTATCCTTGAGTTATTATACGTCCAACGTCTATTTAGAGTGATAATAACCGAGTAATGAGATTAATATTTTTTAAAAAACTAGCAAAATTATGCAAAAAAATAAAAAAGACCTCAAAAGGAGAGAAAACGGCTTATTCTGCTCTTTTTTGCGCTGTCTATAGCAGCTACGTGCTTATTCAACAAAACGAAAAGAATTTAGGAGTTAATTAGGGCTTTTTAACTTTGCGACTAAAATTTGGGAGATTTTTGCGATTAGACGCTTTAGGAGTTGTTACAGATAAAATGAGCAAGAAAGCCTCAATCCTTTAGGGTAGGGAGTATGTCAGCAATTCTCTCTTTTAAGGCTGAGACGATTATAGGTAGGGCGATCGTTGCATCACAGATTAAGTCAACATATTTGGCTTTTTGATCTATTTTCCCCCAGCTTATACCTTCTTTTAATTTAGCCCCTGAGAGACCTCCTGTTTCTTCCCGATCTAAACTAATTTGAACAGCATAATCATGCTCTTTTGATGTGGCTTGCGCTGCTTGTAGTATGAAGTTTTTCGGTACACCACCGCCAATGAGGAGAGCTCCAGTTCTTTTAGCTTCCCAGACAGTGTTTATTATATCTTTTAAATCTGAGAAGGTGTCTACGATTATATCATCGTTTTTTTGGAGGAAAAACCATACCTGTAAACCGACCCCTGAATCGCTTAAAGCGGGACAGTAAAGATCTACATCGTTGTCAAAACAGGAACGAATTATTGAATCTTTGTCGTCGATTCTGCCACCTACTTCTTTTAGAAACTCTTTTATGGAGAGTCTTTTCCCTGAAAGTTCTTTTAGAATAGGTTGAAACTTTTCCTCTAAAAGCTCGAAAAACTTGTTTGGAAGAAAAATGTCATAGATTCGATTAATTCCTTGTTCTTTAAGGGCTGCATCGTCTACTAGGGGGGAGCCTTGGTAGTGACAGCCACCAAAGGCTTCTACGAGGTCATGGGTTAGGTTTGCACCCGTTGTGACTAAGACATCGACCCACTTGTTTCTAATCATTTCAACCACGGTTTTTCTAAGACCTGCGGGAACCATGGCTCCAGCTAAACCGAGAAAAACAACACAATCTTTGTCGCGAATCATTTCTTCACAAATATCAACTGCTAAAGCAAGCTTTCTAGCATTAAAACCCATGCCCCTAAACTGGCTAACCAGCCGGGAAACGCTCATCTTACTAGGAGAAAAATGTTTAACAGGCTTCAAATCCTCAATATCCATCAAAAAAACCCGCAAAAAACCTAATAATTAGTGGTTAAGATTTTAGTAAGTTTTGATTCTTTTGTAATTTATGAGAAAATAGGCTTTATAAACTTAAATAATGCTTCCTCTTAAATGCCAAGATTATGAGCCCTTAGTAGCACATCAAGACCTTTTCAGAAAGGAGTGCTAAATTTCATCAAGGAGTTTGAACCGCTCATCAAGGATACTACTTACTTTTTCTTCCCGGGTAGATATTGGGCGTTGAGGTGGTGTTTTTCCATTTTCTAATTGGTCAATATTTTTGTTTATGGCCCTTACTGCGGGAGAAACACTGGTACGACCATACAATAGGAAGAAACCTGCAA
>JBHLKN010000062.1:0-1341 GCA_048886645.1 Candidatus Hodarchaeota archaeon
GTTTACTATTTGTTTATTCTCTGTCGACTTGAGTTTGATTCGTTGGTGGTAGATGGGTTTGTCTCCGCGTCATAAGTACGGTGTTATAGGTCTTGATCCGGATAGGACAGCTATAGCGGTAGCTAGGGATCTTAGAATTAGCCCTAAAGCGGCTCGGGAGATCTGTAAGACGATAAAAGGTCTTTATGTGGAAGAAGCTCGAACTTTCTTAGAAGATGTTATTGCTAAAAAGAAACTTGTACCGTTCAGAAGGTATAAGGGGAAATTAGGGCACCATCGAGGTTTAGAGGAATGGAAATGGTATTGTGGCAGGTATCCTGTTAAAGCCGCAAAGTATATTCTACGTTTACTTGATAATTTGATAAATAATGCGGAGTATAAGGGTATAGACATGGAGAGATCTAGAATTATTCATGCAATAACTCATAGAGGACCTAAGATAAAGAGGTTTTTCCCGAGGGCTTATGGTAGATCTTCTCCTAAAGTTGATACGTTAACTCATGTAGAGATAGCTCTAGAGGAAGAGTAGTTTAAAACCGTGGATGATAGAGGAAGAAAAAATGCCTGTAGTTAAAAATATTCTAAAAGATTCGTTTCTTTATACGCAAATTGATGAGTTTCTAGCCAAGCGTCTTAAAAGGGCTGGATATGCAGGGTTAGATATTCGGAAAACGCCTTTAGGTACGAGGGTTATAGTTTATGCTGCTTATCCGGGGATAGTTATCGGTCGGCGTGGTCGTAACATAAACGACCTTACTAAAGAAATTGAAAAGAAGTTTAACTTTGATAGTGTACAGGTAGAAATTAGCGAAGTGGAAAACCCGGAGCTTAATGCGAAAATTATGGCTTCTAGGTTGATTTCAAGCTTGGAGCGTGGATTTCAGTTTCGTCGTGCAGGTTATTCTATTATCAGGAGGGTGATGAAGGCGGGGGCGAGAGGTTGCGAGGTTAGGATAAGTGGGAAGCTTACGAGTCAGAGGTCTCGAACTATAACTTTTCGCCAAGGTTTTGTAGCGAAATGCGGTGAGCCTGCTAAGATTTTTGTGGATGAAGCGGTTGCTTATTCCGTTTTGAAGCCGGGGGTTACGGGTGTTAAGGTTAGGATTATGCGTCCTGATGCAAAAATGCCTGACGAGATAGCTATAAAGCAACTTGTGGAAGTTATGCCGCCTAAGGAAGAAGTTATAGAAGAAGAAGTAGAGATAGAAGAAGTCGAAGAGGGAGAAATAATAGTCGAGGAGATTTTAGAGGAAGAAAAGAAAGAAGTCGAGGAGATTTTAGAGGAAGAAAAGAAAGAAGTCGAGGAGATTTTAGAGGAAGAAAAGAAAGAAGTCGAGGAGA
>JBHLKN010000062.1:1441-11610 GCA_048886645.1 Candidatus Hodarchaeota archaeon
AGTCGAGGAGATTTTAGAGGAAGAAAAGAAAGAAGTCGAGGAGATTTTAGAGGAAGAAAAGAAAGAAGTCGAGGAGATTTTAGAGGAAGAAAAGAAAGAAGTCGAAGAGGTAGTCGAAGAAGTCGAAGAAGAATGATTGGAAATTATTAGTTTTTCAAGGAGATTTTGGAGGGTTTTTAATGCCTATTCTTAGGAAAAGTGAGATTAGAGCCATGGATAAAGAAGCAAGGTCTAAGAAACTTAGTGAGTTGAGGGCAGAACTATCGAAGATAATGGCGGAAAAGGCAGGTGGTGGAAGTTTAGAAAATCCTGGTCGTGTTAGGGCATTAAAAAAAGCTATAGCGAGGATATTAACGATTAATCGTGAGGAAGAACTTTCAACTTAAGGAGGTTAAGATTATAAGGTGAAAATAACGCCGAAAAACATAATACAACACGAGTTAATAGGCCTAAAAGTCTTCATAATAAAAGCAACTGATAAGGGTTACGAAGGCCTTAAAGGCATTATTATTGATGAAACTCGTAACATGTTCATTATTCGTTCCAATAGTGATAAAGTTTATAAGATCCCGAAAAAGGTTTGCGTTTTTAGATTTGATTTGCCGGATAATTTGATGGTTGAAGTAAAGGGGTCCCTCCTTGTAGGGAAGCCGGAAAATAGGTTAAAAAAGCGTGTGAGAACTTATTGAAACTGAACATTGAAATTGGTATGAGGAAGATTGAAAATGGCGAAAGTAAAAGTGAGAAACATAGGTTTAGGAGTACCAGTACCGAAAACAGCTTGTAATGATAAACATTGTCCTTTTCATGGAAATCTTCCCGTTAGAGGTAGATTAATTACTGGTACCGTAGTGAGTGATAAGATGGATAAAACCGTAGTCATAGAGCGAAATTATCTGTTCTATGTGAAAAAATATGAAAGATATGAACGTCGTCGTAGTAAAATAAGCGCTCATGCTCCTCCCTGCCTTGATATTAAAATGGGTGATGAGGTAAAAATTGTAGAGTGCCGTCCGTTATCAAAAACAGTAAGTTTTGTTGTTATTCAGAAACTAGCTTAATAATTTTTAATTAGAAAAATTGGAAAAAAGATAGGAGGCAAAAATTTATGGCGAGTGTACAAAAACCCCGGAGAACGCCTAGGCAAAAAATTTCTACGGGACTGCCTGTGGGTGCAAGAGTAAAATGTACAGACAATACTGGAGGAAAAGTGATTTCTATTTTGGCTGTTGTTGGATATAAAGGACGTAAGACTAGAACTCCATCTGCAAGCGTAGGAGATATGGTTGTTGTTTCAGTCAAAAAGGGTACGCCGCAACTAAGACGGCAGATACTTACTGCAATAATTGTAAGGCAAAAAAAGCCTTATAAAAGAAAAAACGGTATTACGATATCTTTTGAGGATAATGCAGCAGTTTTAACGACTCCTACAGGTGAGCCTAAAGGATCGGAAATTAGGGGACCTATAGCGCGAGAAGTAGCGGAGAGATGGCCACGCATAGCTGGAGCTTCATCTATCATTGTGTAAAAAATTATGAGTTTTAAGATCCGTTTTAGGAGGAACTATGCTTTGGTATCCAGTAAAAGTAAACAACCAAGAAAACAGAGGAAGATGATTTTTACCATGCCTTTACATAAGAGGAGAAAGTTATTTACCACCCGCCTCTCAAAAGAACTACAAATAACACGTGGAGTGAAAAGATTGCCGATTGTTAAGGGTGATAGCGTTATGATTTTGAGAGGGCAGTATAAGGGGATAGAAGGAGAAGTAATCCATGTTGGCACTAAAAAAGTAAGGATTAATGTTCAAGGTGCTGAAAGAGAAAAAGCTGATGGCTCAACGGTTATGTATCCTATCCACCCTTCAAATGTTGAGATCACAGTGCTTAATCTTAAAGATCCTTTAAGGAAGGAATCTATTGAGCGTCTTAGTAAGGAAGAGGTAAGGTTAAAGGCAGAAATGAAGGAAAAGATGGAAGAAGAAGAGTTTTAAAATAAATTTTAGAGGTGCGGTAATGTGGGTAGAAAAGGAAACAGGCAACACATGAAAAGACTGGCAGCACCGAGATTGTGGCCTATCCGCCGTAAAAAGGCTGTTTGGACTGTTAAACCTTCACCTGGTCCCCATCCTAGGAAGGAGTGCTTGCCCCTGCAAGTTATTATAAGGGATATTTTGGAATATGCTAAAACTGGTAAAGAAGCTAAGAGAATTATCACTGATGGAAAAATAATAGTTGATGGTAGGGTGAGAAAAGACAGCCGTTTTCCTGTGGGGCTCATGGATGTTATCGAGATCCCTGATTTGGGGGAATTATACAGGGTTTTGCCTAAATATCAGAAAGGATTAGTGCTTCAACCTATAGAAGCTGAGGAAAAGGACTTTAAACTTTGTAAAGTGATCGGGAAAACCACTATAAAAGGTGGTAAAACACAGTTTAATTTACATGATGGAAGAAACTTGGTTCTGGTAGAAGAAAGAGAATATAGTGAAGAAGAAGAGGAATCAGAAACTGAAAGAATTAGTTTAAACGATATAAAGGTTAACGATGTTTTAAAAATAACAATTCCTAATCAAAAATTTGAAGAATATATCACGTTAGAAGAGGGAGTAATAGGCTTAATCGTAGGAGGAAAAAACGCAGGACAATTTGGTGTAATAAAAGAGATAAAGAAAGAGCTTATGAGGAGCTTAAACCTTATCACGATAGAAACTGGAACAGAGTCCGTTATGACTCCTCTTGACTTTGTTTTCGTTGTCGGAAAAGAAGAACCACTAATAAAGTTGCCAGATTTATAAAACCAAACTTCTATTAACTTTTAGGGTGAAACACATCATGGAGGAAATCCTAGTAGGCAAGGATAAATGGCTGGAACTATGGGAAAAAAACCCTATGCTTAGACCATATATAGCTAAAGTTACGGTTAATTTCGGAGTAGGGGAGAGCGGGATGCGTTTAGAAAAAGCAAAAACCGTATGTGAACAGATAACTAGGCAGAAACCGAAAGAAACACGGTCAAATATGACGATTAGGGATTTTGGAATAAAGAAATTTGAACCCATAGGATGCAAAGTCACTTTGAGGGGAGAAAAGGCAAAAGAGTTTCTTGAAAAGGCTTTAGAAGCAAAAGGAAAAATAATTCCACCTTCTGCTTTTGACGATGAAGGGAACATTAGTTTTGGAATAGTAGAACATATTGATATCCCTGGTACTCGTTATGATCCTGATCTTGGCGTTTTTGGCTTTGATGTTTCTATAACCATCGAAAGACCAGGATTTAGAATAAAAAGAAGGCACGTTCGCCCTAAAAAAATACCGAAAAAACATAGAATAAAAAAAGTGGAAGCCATGACGCTTTTAATGGAAGAATTTGGAATAGAAATTACAGAAAAGCCAGTTGACTTATACTATTAGACCTGTGCTACCATGGAGGTATTTATATTGTCAGAAGAAGTAGAAGAAAAAAAAGTGAAATACGGTAAAGGAACAAGAGGTTGCAAACGATGTGGAACTCATCGCGGCATAATTAGAAGGTTCGGGATGTATATTTGTAGAAGATGTTTTAGAGAAATAGCAGATAGTCTCGGATTCAAAAAATTAGACTAGAATCACTTCTTGCTTATAAAGGTTAAAAATCAGATCTGTATTTTGGTTATTGGGAGGGATTTATGGGTAGATATTTTGTCAGGTTTTTGGTATTGGGATGAGGATGTTTTTATTTCGTAATTCTATTATCGCTTTTAATACCTCTTCGTAAGTAGTTTTTCGGAGGGTGATGATAGCCCGTAAAATGATCTCTTCGAGATAAAAGGGGTTATCGGGTCCAAGTTCGCTTGAATATTCACGGATTATTTGTCCTACGTTGAGGGTCTCTTCTAAAAGATGTTCGGCTAGATATTTTGCGCTATCAAAATGGTGAGGGAACAAATAGTCTACATGAAGTTGTTCTTCCATAAGGGTAAAAGCAGGATCAAAAACTCTAAGATCGCCTGAAAATCTAATTAGATGGGGTTGAAATCTGTCCTCAAATAAACGCACGAACTCTCGTAATCTTTCCTTAAACTCGTTACTCTGTATCCTGATTTTGGAAAATACTGCAGTTAGTGTAAGCTTACCTTCAACTATCCCTATGTATCCTCCAGTTTCGCCAAGTTCTCGCCAAGGCATTAAGAGGTCCTTAGTTATCTCTTTCTTTGAGTCTTCTCGTATCTCTTGTAGAAAATTAGTTAAAGCAGAAATTAAGCCAGACACTAAAACGGGTTGCTCTATTCCGCCCCTAAAATTTTTTTCAAAAATGTTTAATCCACTGTCTTTTATAATTATTAGAACGTGGTTAACATTCAATAAATCTGCTAAATAGTTTACCAAAGAATCTATTAGGGGTTTAGGAGCGAGAATAACCTCGCTCTTTAACTCTGTTTTGGCAACGTTTATTGTATATAGTTCAGGCCATAGGGCTAAGCCGAAATCGCGGAGTAATCCAAGGGGGACAAATCCTTTTTTTGACCCTAATAATCCTAGGCTAATAGCTGCACCTTCGCGCAAAAACCAGTCTTTTTCTTTTAAAATTTTGTCTAAAAATTTTATCACGCTTTCATCTTTTATACCTTGGAACAATAAACCGATGGCGATTATTGCATCGTGGCGAATCTCCTTAAACGGTTTTAACTCTTTTTCTTCCAGTATTGCTTTTAAAATTTGGAAGGCCCTATAATCTCCAGTTCCTTGAAAAACTATCCCAATACTGAGAACAGCAAAGCGAGCCACATTGATGTCAGGGTCATAAACTAAAGGTTTGAGTATTCTTAAACCGCTTATATCTGCACTCCGGTGCAAAATAAGGGAGATTCCTATAACAGCAGATCGTCTGATAAAAGGATCTTCATCGCTTATTAGCGATTCTAACAAAGTTAAAGCTTGAGAATCTTTGGTTCCATGAAACAAAGTTCCAGTACCTAAAACGGCGCCTTCAAAAAGATAATCATCATCACGTTTTTCAAGTATTTTCACCAACTCTTCTAAAACATCGATATCCCCTCTTCCCTCAAATAATAAAGCCATAGCAAAAGTTGCAAGACGCCTAATATTTCCATCTTCTTCTTTACCAATCATGTTCTTTAAAAACCGTAAAGTTGCTTTGTCCTCAAACTTGTTTAAAACCATGCCTAGACCAATAATCGCCCCCTCTCTCACATGAGGGTTTCCATCTTCTAGAAGTTGTTTTAAAACATTTAAGGCTTCAAGATCGCCACTACCAAAGAATGCTAATCCAATACTAATACCGACATTTCGCCTAATTTTTCCATCTTTCTCCTCAAGTAACGGTTCAAATAATGAAAGACCCTTATTGAGCCCATAAAAAAGAATACCTAAACCTATAATTGACGCTAATCTAACATCATTATCCTTATCTGAAATAAAAGATTCTAAAAGGGGTAAACCCTCTTCCTCAAAACCTTGAAACAATAATGAATGAGCAATAACGCTACCACTTCTAACAGAAGTTATTTTGCTATTATTAGCAATCGGTGCTAAAATTTCTAAAACTTTTGAATCACCCTCACTAACAAAAGGTAAAGAAATACCCACTGAAGCGCCCCTATGAGCCCATATCGAATGCTTCTCCTCAGAAAGGATAAGACCCTTTAATAAGTCAAATATCTCAAACGCAAAATCTTCTTTCTTTTCCATACAACACTACAACCCTATCTAATTTTTAGAAAAATTTATCTAATATTTTTACCCCCATCTTTTCCTGTTTATTTAAACAGTTCCAGCAAAATTCTTTTTAAAGTAAACAACTATAATGTATATTAAAGTAATACCACCGTATTAATGTATATCAAAGTAATACCACCACTTAATAGATGTACAACATGTAGATATTCAGATAGATATAAATACTTAAACATTCACCACATCTCGTTAAAACATTTTTAAAAAACCATCCAATAACATGCTACAGACATAAAAACTAAAATGGTGGTGATTTCAAGCAAAAATCATGGTAAGGGGAATCTCATAAAAAACATCGTATAAAATTCATGAAGAAAAAATAATTGAAAGGATTCATACCTAACATTTAAATAAAAAAAAGCCAACAAATAGAAACTATTTGATTCATAAAAAGGGAAAGAAAAAGAGGTGAAGTGATTAACAATGCAATTCTGTGACAAGTGTGGTAAACTTCTAAAACCAAAAAAGGACAAGGCAGGTATGAAACTCGTTTGCCTAAAATGTGGATACCAGAAAACTGGAGGAGAGGAAAATACGTATAAGCTGATAAGAGAAGTAAAACATTCCCCTCGTGAAGAAGTTATAACAGTCACAACCCCCTTAAAAAGGAGAAGGCAAGGGATGGAAGAAGAAGAAAGGGAAGAGAGTTATAAACAAGTTTTAGAATTTATGGAAGGAGAAGAAGATTACGAAGCAGAAGACTAAAAACTATCAGTAAAATAAAAAAGTTTAATTGATTTTTTGGAGCCAGAGATCGGATTTGAACTAGCATAAAACGGATTAGTGCTAACCATAAACTTATTTTATGTAATTTTTCTGCTCGAGAAGGTAATATTGGGAATTTTTTGATTTTCTTTTTATTTGTCGTTATAAGAGGTTCGTTTTTACAATGTTTGTTCGATAATTTCTGCTGCATCTGAAACTAGCTTTGGACAAAGAGTTGCAAAAAGATTTTTCTCTTTTGCAATCTCCATTCCCTCAGGAGTGCTTATATCACAACCAAGCAACTCTCTACATACAATTGAACCATTACGAGACTTAAATTTGTCAACAAATTCTTTAACTAAGCTGTAAGTTTTCTCCTTAGCTTGCCTATCGTCAACTCTTGTATTTCCATATTTAAGCCCTATAACCATAAATGCACCAGTCACTGCTCCGCATGTTTCTCCCATACGCCCCATTCCACCACCAAAAGCACCAGAAACCTTCAAAGCAGTTTCACGATCCAAACCAAACTCTACACCATATGTTGAAAGCAATGCCTGAGAACAACTAAAACCTTCCTTAAAACATGAAACTGCCTGTTCAACCCTACTCATATCCAGAACCTCCAATTTTCAAACAGGTGTGGCATAACGTTTACGAGTATATGAAGGTTTGCGAAAAAAAGACAAAAACAGTTTTAGAACCGGGGGTGCAGATTAGAACCAGCGAAAGACGGATAACCACAAATTAACAAATTCTATCTCCAATTTTTATGCCACAGTTCATAAAAAAGTTCTAAGTAATCAGAATTTTAATTGAAAAAAATGAAGTTTTTTAAGTAGTTTTAGGCTTATGTTTGCGGTATTTTCTTCGTTCTTTCGCATTATTTGATTTTCAACCGTTCTTCTGCTGCTCGTAAAATAGCTTTAAGCATTTTAGCATAAGATATTCCTGCAATTTTTGCCATTTTTGCCAAGTGACCGTCCCAGCACCAGCCAGGATTTGGATTTACCTCAAGGAGTTTTAGGGTGCCTTTTGCATCAAGTCTCCAGTCAAAACGTGCATAATCCCGACACCCAAGTCTCTCAAATAATTTCAAACACCACTCTTCGATGGATTTCTCCGTCTCACTCGGAAGATCCGCAGGAATAGATTTGATGTTCCAATAGGGGGAATCAGGAAGCCATTTAGCCTCATAACCACAAATTCTGGGCAATCCTTCTGGAAGTGAAGAGTAATCCTCCTCAATAATGGGTAAAACTGTATAAGATTCAGGAGAGTTGCCTATAATGCCTACAGTAAGGTCTTTTCCTGTAAGGAACTCTTCCACAAGAATTGGTTTATCGTAACCAAATTTCTCCCGTACCTCGGAAATAGCATTTACAATTTCTTCAACGCTGTTTGTTACGCTTCTTTGTGTAATCCCAAAACTTGAATCGCCAAAATTAGGCTTTACGATCACGGGAAAACCAAAGGGAAGTTCAAAAGTTGTGTCTTCTGGTTTAATGAAAAAGGCTTCTGGGACAGGAATCTCCATCTCTTTTGCGATACCACGGATCAAAGACTTATCATAACAATATGCAATGCATTGAGGATTTGCACCCGTATAAGGGATGCCTAGAACCTCTAAGAGAACAGGTACATGAAGTTCTTGTCTAGCATCATTATTATAACCTTCATCACATAAATTGAAAACGAGATCTATTTTTGTTCTCAGTTTTAAGAGGTCGTGATAGAGAGTATCATGATTACTAAGATATGTAAAATGGTAGTCGCCTATTTCTCTTAATGTGTCTTTCATTTTGTCAATTGTATAGAAGTCATCTTCATCAAAGATACAAAATGGCTTTAGGATATCGGGTTTTGCAGGATCTCCTAAGATGACAACTATGTTCTTTAGCTTTTTCTTCCTTTTAATAGGAGTCCATTCTTTTCTGACTTCAGCAGTTAAAATTATTCGTTTCTCCATCATTCCCAAATCTTGACCCCGCTGTGAATCAGATGATATAGCGCCGTGTATGATAATATCGCTGAAGTCTGCTTTTTTCAGAAGTTCGCTCAAACTTTCACGGTTATAGAGTCTTTCTGCATAAAATTGATCCACGATAACGCCTTTTTCCACATGACTAACAATTTCTCTTGAAATTAGTCTTTGTTGGTCCAATGAAAGGGAACGCGCCCTACAGACAAATTGATACTTGTCAATCCATTCCCAAGACCTTGGCTGAAAATACTCCCTTAAATATTCCCCATCAGAAACATCAAGGAGAAAACGTCCCCAAGGCTTTAGAACCCTGAAAACCTCTTTTAGAACTCGCATGTCATCCTCAATCGTTTCAAAATAACCAAAACTATTACCAAGAATCATAACAACATCAAAAGTATCAGGATGATATGGAAGTTTTCTAGCATCCCCTTCTCTAAATCGAACTTTTAAACCTTCTTTTTTAGCTACAGCTTTAGCCTTTTGAATCAGATAGTGCGAACGATCCAAACCCTCAACATTTTCAAACCCTTGCCTTACCAATTCAAGAGAATGACGCCCCTGACCGCAACATAAATCCAGAACTTTATCTTTAGGGGATAAATTGAGAATCTCTGAGAATAAGTCGACTTCCCTCCTCGTGATTTTCTGATCATCCACAACATCTGCATCTGTTTTCAAGTAAGTAGCATTAAAAATACGCCGCCACCAATCAGTACTAACGTATTCCTCGAGGTTTTGTACTGGTCCTAATGTTTTTCTTTTTTGTTCACCCTTTTCCCCGCGTTTTTGGGGTTTCTTTCCGGATGTTTTTTTAATCATGGAATTTGGTCCTAATGTTTTTCTTTTTTGTTCACCCTTTTCCCCGCGTTTTTGGGGTTTCTTTCCGGATGTTTTTTTAATCATGGAATTTCAATCTGCCAAAATTGTATCTAATTCCCCATGCTTTAGATTTAAAAAACTTTCGCTACAATAAGTTAAAAATTATGAGGTAAATCCTCTAACTATTTGACTGCTTTTCCGGCCTTCTTATCATGTGTATGCTTTTATCGGGATGATTAAGTTGCTTTTCTGTATAAGGTTTTAACAACTTGAAAGCGAAATTTGAATACCATCTTATAAGACCTTTCCTCCTCTCTATGAACTCCTTTCTTGCCAAATCTTTCCCATTTTCTTCAAAAGGTTTCGCAACAAGGATCGCTGTTGCATTTCTCTCCTCTAAAAATCTACAAACTTGTTCATTAAAATCGTTCCATATCCCTTATTTCTAAAGCCAGGATCACGTAAATTCTGAATAATCTATACAATTTAGGGGTAAATACCTCTACTGTCATTTTTGCAACAATTTTCCTCTTTTTACCTTTCAAAATTGTACTAATAGTAAAAAAATAAGAACCTCGTATTTTTACAACCCGCATAATCTCATTTGAAGATTTACTTCTTTTGAATAATCCTCCTTCCTCCATTGAAAGCTTTTTTTTCAATCCGAGATCCCTCGTAAACAATCACCCTGAAATTTTCCAAACTTACAACCCTAAAACAAAAAAAGATTACACTACTAAAAATTTTCTACCCTAAAAGTTCTAAAATCACAAAAAAATCAGCAAAAAAAGAAATAATCGGTTTTGGATTGGAGCCGGGGGCCGGATTTGAACCGGCGTAAGACGGATAACCACCAAAACCAGTAATCGGCTTCTAACTGCTTTAAACTGCAGTCCGTTGCCTCGCCTCTAGGCTACCCCGGC
>JBHLKN010000063.1:0-11258 GCA_048886645.1 Candidatus Hodarchaeota archaeon
TTCATAGGCTTAGCCACAGCTGTAGGAATTGCGCTTGTAGCTTTCTTCACTTGGCATGCTCATTTCCGTCTTCCTCTCATAGTAAGGATTATCAACAGAAATATTAGTCAAATAAAAACGGGACAAACACCACCTCCCAGCAACATGCCACCCCGAGAAGAAAGAGTAAAGAGTCTCATTGATGAAGGATTAAAAGAAGACTTAAAGATTCTTGAAGGAATTTAATACCTAACCTTCCTAACTTTTTTTACCGAGTTTGATTTTTGGGTGTTTTAAGGGTCTATGATGCCGCTTTCTACGATTTTGAAGGTGGTTTCTGATTCTGGTAGGCATGGGCTGTCGAATATTCTTGCTACTCTGAGTTCTCCTTTTCCTTTTCTTAGGTAGACGCGGGTTGTGGCTGCGTGGGCCATTACGTGGCCTCCTACAGCTATTGTTGGGTCTCCGAAGAAAGCGTCTGGTCTTGCCATAACTTGGTTTGCAACGATTACTGCCGCATTGTTTATTTCTGCGAACCGGAGTAGCTGGTGTAGGTGTTTATTTAGCATTTGTTGCCTGCTTGCAAGGCTCTCTCTTCCTATATATTCTGCTCTGAAGTGAGAGGTTAGAGAGTCTATTATGAGGAGACGGATGTTTTTTTCTTTCGCCATTTTTGCCGCTTTTTCAGCAAGGGCTATTTGATGGTCTGTGTTAAAGGCCCTTGCCACGTATATTCCTTTCATGATTTCTTGGGGATCTTTTTCAAATCTTTGAGCCATGGAGATAATCCTTTCAGGGCGAAAAGTTCCTTCAGAGTCTATGAAAACTGCTTTGGCTTCTAACCCTCCTTCTTCTTCTGGTAGTTGAACGGTTACAGTGCACATATGGCATAGTTGTGTTTTTCCTGTGCGGAATTCGCCGAAAAATTCTATCATCGCGCTTGTTTCTACGCCTCCTCCTAGTATGTTGTCTATGTTTTTGCTTCCTGTCGCGATTTTTTTTGTGTTTTGTCTGTCTTTTAAAACTTCTTCTGCCGACTTGAATCCGAGGTCTAAGGATTTTCTAGCTGCTTGTATTATTTTTGCAGCAACAGTGTCGCCAAGTCCTGTTACTGCTACAACTTCTTGTGGTGTAGCAACAGCTACGGATTCAAGGTTTAAGTAGCCTGCTTCACGAAGCTTTTCAGCTGTTGCTGGTCCTACTCCCGGTAAGCTTTCAAGATCTTCAGATTCAGACAATAGTCATTCCACCACCAAAATAAGAAAAATCACTCTTAATGTTTTATACTTTTTTTCCTTTTTAAAAAAGGGTATAAAATGATAAAATATTTTCTCGATTATTTTTTCTGACTGTTATATTTATATAACTTTTTAGGAGGGAGAGGTCTTTGAAAGTGAACAGAAATACTCATTAGAAAGAAAAATTAAGGTTTTTGTGTGGTGTTTTTTTGTGGGAAATATAGTGGTGGATCGTTTTAATGTTAAGGCTTCTTTGTATCTTCTTACTCATGCTCATACTGATCACATGCGGGGGTTGAGAAAGGGGTGGAGTAAGGGACCTATTCTTTGTAGTGAGGAGACGGGTGGGGTGATTCAGGCGCTTTATGGTGTTCCTAAAAGTTTGATAGCCGCCATAACACCTGGGGAGGAACTTGAGGTTTTTGGGGCGGTGATAAAGGCTTATGAAGCGAATCATTGTCCTGGGGCTCTTATGTTTAAGGTGGAACATAAAGAAGAAGAGAATGATAAGGGTAAGGTGGAGGTTTATACAGGGGATTTTCGTTTAAATGATAGGATGAGGGGGATTTTACACGAGTTTGAGGGAGCAGATGTTTGTTATTTGGACATGACTTATAATAATCCTTGTTTTATGTTTCCTCCTCAATCTCATGCGATTCAGCAAGTTATAGCGGTTTTAAGAACATGTGAAGGTAAAGATTCTTTTATAGGTATTTATACCATTGGGAAAAACAAGGTAGTTAAAGCTGTTTCGAATCATTTCGGTGTCCCTGTTTATGTGTCTGAGAGGACTTATAGGGCGTATCAAGCGTTAGATATGGGGGAGGTTGTTACAAAGAATGTGGAAGATACTTGGATTTCTGCTTATTCGCGAGGTTTTTTAGAGAAGCCAAAGGTTGATAATCCACTGTTTTCCAAGATATCTATGGGGTATACAGTGATACCTACTGGGTGGGCTTGTATAATGAAGCCTAGAAATCGGAGGGGGAGGAGGATTGAGTATGTTGCTTATTCTGAGCATAATGATTATTATGAACTTCAAGAGTTTATAAAAACGATAAAACCGAAAAAGATTGTGAATTTTCACCGCGGAAAATAAAATGGTGGTACCTCTTTTTTTCTGCATTATTGTTTTAGTTTAGGCTATTTTTGATGTCATTATTACTTTTTCTTCTTCTTTCTCTGTTGTTATTTCTTCTTTTTCTTCTTTGTTGCTTTCTTTTAGCATGTAGTTTATGGCGAAGTACCAGAAAATTGTCATCCATAAAAGGAAGAGGAGGAACCCTAAATAGTCATGTACGTTCATCATTGTGGTGTATCCGTAGTAGTATCCTGTAAGGCAAATGATTGTTAGTCGGATCCAGTTTGTTGTTAATGTGCCTATTCCACCGATTAAGAAGCTTATTCCTACTCTTTTTTTAGAGGATACGTGACGCCCTATGTAAAGAATCATTAGGGCAAAGACTAGGAGAAATATGGTGGTTGAATGAACCCCACTACATCTTGCATCTATGTAGATGGCTGAGACTTTTGAGGGGTTTTCCAAGTAGATGATCCCCATTTGGTCTCCGTCTGCTGTTTCGTAAAAAGTATAGTCTGCTTCGTAGTTTAAAAGGCGTAGGATATGTATTGTGGCGATTACTGCAAGTTTAACCATCTCATCCGCCATTTTTGTATGGAGGATTACTTCATCAAAGTGGGTTATTAAAAAGACCCAGAAAACGAAGATACCTGCAATTAAGGGCAAAATCAGCTCTTCAAGGGTTTTAAATTTTCTTTTTTCATGCAAAAGCAAAAAAGCGCCAATACCTAAAAAAAGGAGGCCTAAAGGCGGTAAAAAATCGTTATGGGTATGCTCATAAAGAAGGTATAAAACGAAAGCTATTGACCAGGATGTTATCCCTAAAATAACACCTTTAAAACGCTTAAAAAAAGATTTCAGCCCAAAAAATAAACCTTCTTCACTCGTCAATACCACTTAAAGCACCTAAAAAGAAATAAAATCGCAAAACTCCATCATCTAACTATATTAAGTGTTTAAAATCTCTGCTTACTCCATTTATAACACTAGTATTTTTTGAACTTTAAAGTTTCTTTTCATTTTTATTGCTGTTGTTTTTTGTTAAGCATCTGGTTTTCCAACAGCCATATATATTACATCCTTAAATTTTGAGAAAAGTTTCGGTTCAAAAACTTGTCGACCATCAACTATCACAAGGGGTTTTTTAGCTACCTGATTTACGATTTTTTCGAGGTCTAACTCTTTATATTCTGAGTGATCCGTAGCGATTATTATACAATCAGCACCATCCACTGCTTTCATGATGTTTGGCTCAAACTTGAAAGGAAACATTTTTCCCTCCTCAGCACTCCAAAGCACGTCATTAACCGTCACTAAAGCCTCCTTCTTCGCCAACTCCTTTACCAAGTCAAAAGTGGGCGAAAACCTGCTCTCTTTAACCCCTCCCCTATAAGATAAACCTAAAATCACAACATTCGCCCCTTTAATCTCTTTGCTTATTTTCGCTAATCCCTTCTCAACTAGATTTATCACGTGGAGGGGCGCTTCCTCATTAACCTTTCGAGCAGTCTTTGTAACCTCAAGCTTTAACCCTATGCTTTCAGCTATCTTTATCACAAAATGGGGATAGACAGGTATACAATGGCCTCCTACTCCAACGCCAGGATCATGAAGATGGCAAAAAGGCTGGGAATTAGCGGCTTTTTTGACCTCAAAGTAATCTATCCTAGTCTTTTCACAGAAACGCGCAAGCTCATTAGCCAACGCAATATTAACATCCCTATAAATACCCTCAAAAACCTTAGTAACTTCGGCAGTTTCAGCACTATTCATCTTAATAACTCCTCGCTCACAAAAAGTGGCATAAAACGCGCTTGCAACTTCCGTACTCTGTTCATTTATCCCCCCAACAATCTTTGGATATCTTTTTGTCACATCCTCAATAACCCGCCCAACATACGTGCGTTCAGGACTATAAACCAAGCCAAAATCTCTCCCAGCTTTAAGATTAGAGCTCTTCTCAATTATGGGGCATACAAATTCGTTTGTGGTACTTGGGGGGACAGTGCTCTCAATTATGACCACGCTACCCTTCTTCAACCCTTTCCCAATCGCCTCAGAAACAGTTAAAAGAGCGTTAAGATCAGGATCCTTGTTCTCCTCGTCCACCATTACGGGAACGATAACCACGATAAAATCAGCAAGTTGAGCAGCCTTAACCATGTCCGTAGTAGCCCAAAGTTTTCCTTCCCTAACAAAACGCTCAATTCCTTCCCTCACTCCCGGCTCCCCTAAAAGCGCAGTACGTCCTTCATTAATCATCGAAACAACACGCTCATCGACATCAACACCAATAACTTTCGCCCCCGCAGAAGCAAAAATCACAGCTAAAGGTTGCCCCATCTTCCCCAAACCATAAACAGCAACAGTAATCTTACCCTCACTAACAAGCTCAGGTATATCTGAAGAAGACAAATAAAAAATATCCATTACTAAGATACACTCCTTATCAAACCAAGAACCTGAATAATGGTTCTCAAATTGACTAAAAAATTTTATAGACTTTATTATTTTTTCTTGTATTATAAAGATCAAGAAAAATAAAAAATAAAACAAAAAATATTTTTAGAAGACAAATTGCTTAGAATATGGTTCTTTCTTCAACTTTTTTTCGCCAGAATCTTCCCCACACTAATAAGACGATTGAGGCTACTAGAGCACCAACTCCGATGAAGATTCCTAGAAAAACTGAAATATCCTCAACATCGCCCTCTAGAAAATATATATTTAAAATTCCGTAAATTAGAGCAATGAATCCCACAACGACTCCAAGAACTGCGATTATTATGAAACGTGTAGCATACCATTCGATTTGTGCATAAACTCGGTCTATTATTTCCTCCCAGCTTGGTATAGGATGTTTCACTTTTTTTGATTTTGTAGATGTAACTGCTTCTTTTTCAGACATAAACTTTCCCTTCTTTATTTCTCGTATTTTTTTCTTAATCTTTTTCCTTCACTCCGCATCCAGTAGAGACCCCAAAACACTAGGAATATGCCTATGAGGATGAAAGCTATACCAAAGAAAAATCCTCCAGCTATAGAAAACGAAGCTGCTTCCTTACCATAAATAGCAAAGGCAAGAATTGAATAAACAATGCCTACAGTTCCTACAGCTACTGCTAAAACACTAAAAACAATGTATTTTGAAGCTATTGAGATTATTTCAGCACTAGTTTCCAAATCTATTTCTCTTGATTCTGACATCTTAATCCTCCTCAATTTAAGGATCAAGTTTTATAACTTTTTGGTTAAAAACATTTGGTTTAGTGTTTTTGGTTTAAAGTTTGTTGGTAGAGTTTTAGGGTTTTTTTTGCTGTATTTTCCCAACTGAACTCTTTTCTTGCTTTTTCCTTTGCTTGTTTTGCAATTTTTTTTGACAGAGACTCGTCTTCAAGGAGGGTTATTATGCCTTCTGCTAGGGCTTTTGGATTTCTTGGTTCCAGTAAGTAACTTGTGGTAAGGTGTTTTGTTATCTCTCTTATGCCGCTTATGTTTGTGGCGATAACGGGTTTTTCCATTGCCATTGCTTCCATTACGAGGACTGAGGTTGCTTCTACGATGCTTGGCACGGCTACTATGTCTGCTGCAGACATGTAGTTTGGGATTCTTTGATGGGGTATGCTTCCTAAAAAAAGGATGTTTTCACCTATTTTAAGCCCTAAATCTTTTGCTTTTTTTATGAGTTTTTGTTTTTCTGGTCCTTCCCCTATGATTATGAACCTTACTTTGTGCTGTTTTAGGACTATTGGAGCGCTCTCTATCAGATATCTTACTCCGCATTTTGGGACAAGGCGCCTTGCAGTCATTATTATTGGTAGATCCTGTGGGATGGCGTCTGTTGGAGGTTTATCGGGGAAGAAATGGTTTAGGTTTACCCCGTTGTATATCACGTGAATTTTTTCTTTTTTTACGCCCCATTTCACAACTTTTTTTGCGAAGGAGGATTCTGTGTGGATTTGGGCATCTACAAGGTTTCCCATGAGGGTTGCGATGATTCTTTCTGTGGTTTTGTATAGTTTTGCTTTTCTTTTACTTCTTAGAAGGTGCCATACGTTGTAGTAGGAGCCGTGGATCGTGTTTATGCTTGCTGCGTGTTTTAGTTTTCCTATGAGGTATGCTGTTAGGCCTGCGGTGTATATATGGCCATGAATTATGTCAAATTTTTCTTGGAAGTCGAGGGCTTTTTGAACGGCTATAGGTGGAAAGAGTAGCTGTCTTGTGAAGGTTAGAACGTCAGGGTTCCATGTACTTTTCATCAATCCAAGTTTTTCCGCTCGAATTACGCGTATTCCGTCAATCCAAACTTCTTTTTTTGTATGAGGCGTATTTCCTGTAAGAAAAGTCACGCTTTGACCCATTTTTACTAAAGCTTTTGAAAGCTCAACGATATGGACCTCTAAGCCCCCTGTAAAAAAAGCATCATCTAAGGGACCTAACTCGTAAACCATAAGAATGTTCAGCGTTCATTTAACCTCCTAAAATCCAAAAGCCAAAGATTTTAAATCTTTTTTTGAAATTTTTTTAAATAACCGCGTTAAATAAAAGTATGGTGAGAAGAAGTGAGAAGTGAGAAAAACAAAATTTATCTCATGGATTGTTTAGAAGGCATGAGAACACTCTTAAGCCCTGAAGAGGTTGACGTTATAGTTACTTCTCCACCATACAACATAGGAGTGAAATACAAAAAGTATGATGATACCATCCCAAGAGAGAACTATTTAGAGTGGATAGAGGAAGTTGGTAAAGAATGTAAAAGGGTTCTAAAGCGTGAAGGTTCCTTCTTTTTAAATGTAGGGCACAAACCTACAGATCTCTGGGTTCCTTGGGAGGTTGCTTTTAGACTGAGGAAATATTTTACGCTTCAGAATGTAATTACTTGGGTTAAGTCTATAGCTATCCGAAAAGAGGATGTTGGAAAATATCCGAATATTAAGGGGGACATAACTGTTGGTCATTACAAGCCTATCGGCGGGAATCGTTTTCTTAATGATTGCTTTGAATATATATTCCACTTTACGAAGACTGGTGATGTTAAGCTTGATAAGTTAGCTATAGGAGTTCCATATCAAGATAAATCCAATATCGGAAGATGGAAGGCTGCAACCAAGGACTTAAGGTGTAGGGGGAACACATGGTTTATTCCCTATGAAACGATAAAGTATAAGGATAAGGAGAGACCGCATCCATCAACGTTTCCACCAAAGTTACCCATGATGTGCATAGAACTACATGGATTAAATAAGACAGATCTTGTCTTAGACCCGTTCATGGGTATAGGGAACACAGCTATAGCATGCATGAGACTTGGCGTAGACTACATCGGTTTCGAGATAGACGAGCTATACGTTAAAATTGCCGAACAAAGGATTAGAGGAAAACTCCTATATTATGCAAGTGAAACTCTCTAAATATGTTCTCCAAATATATATGAATTGTTAGCTTGCCTTTCTTAGGGGTTTTTTAGTTGGTTTTAAAGGGTGTTTCTATTGTTATTCCTGCTTTTAATGAGGCGTCTACGGTAAGGGATGTTGTGGAAGATGTTGTTAATGTGGTTTCTCGTATTTCCGGTATCTCTTTTTTTGAGGTTATCGTGGTTGATGATGGGTCTATGGATGGTACTTTTAAAGTTGTTAGGGATCTTGGCGTAGTTGTTTTAAGGAACGAAGTTAATAGGGGGAAGGGTTATTCTTTAAAAAGAGGGTTTAGGAGGGCTAGAGGAGAGGTAATTGTCACCCTTGATGCTGATGGATCTCATTTCCCTGAAGATTTGCCGTTGGTTATTGCCCCTTTATTGAAGGGGGAAGTTGATATGGTTATAGGGTCAAGGTTTGGGCATAAACAAGCTTTTTTCACTCGTGCCCTTAATATTGCTGGAAATTCCTTGTTTAACATCTTTTTTTACATTCTTACGGGTAGGAGGTTTTCTGATAGTCAAAGTGGATTTCGGGCTTTTCGAAGGGAAATTCTTGGAGCTTTAAACCTTAGTGCAGAAAGCTATGATTTAGAATCAGAAATGTTAATGGAAGTTTTGATGAAAAATTTTCGTATAAAAGAGGTCTCTATACAATGTATACCCCGTCTTTGCGGAGGATTAGGAATCCGTTCTTTCAGAGACGGTTACAATATATTAAAACGCATATTTTTATCCTACTTCAAAGCCATTTACGACAAGAAAAAGAGCCTAATGTGAAAATTAAAAGCCCGAGTTCTTCTTAAAATTTTTATGTTCTTTGTTATTCATTTTCTGTGTTTTGATCAGGTACTGTTTCTCTCCTTTTAAACGAAGGAAAGTTCCCTTTTTTATTACTGTTTCTTTATCAAAAAATTCCGGTTCTCCGTCCTCATTGTAAATAGCCGTTATTTTTACTTGCATCTTTTCCTCTAACTCTTTAACCGTTATTTTGTTAAAGGCTTTCACCGGTAAAATCATAAAAGAAAGCAAACCTGTTTCAAGAAGGGAAGGTTCACTCCTTTCCCTTTTCTCTCTTCCTTCTATTTCTTTTTTACAAATTTCTACTATGCGTTTCCCTGCTTTTCCATCCCCTAAAGGATTTTCAATATTTTTTAAACGATCTCTAAACTCTTCATCCCCAAGAATTTTACACGTTGTTTCCACGATTTTTTCCTTTCTAGCGCCAACTAAAATATTGCCACCAACCATCACTGTTTCTGGCCTTTCAGTACTATCTCTCAATGTAACGCAAGGCACCTTTAAAGTTAAAGCCTCTTCCTGAACCCCCCCAGAATCGGTAAGCACAACGGCACAATTATTAAGCAACCATAAAAAATCTAAATAACCTAAGGGTTTAACGAGTTTTATGTGACCTGCTTCCTCTACTTTTAAAGCAAGATCAAATCTTTCCAACATTTTTCTGCTACGAGGATGTATTGGAAAAATTAAAGGCAGTTCCTTTAACTCTATGAACGCTTCAATGATCTGGGAAAATTTCTCCTTTCTATCTACGTTTTCAACACGGTGAAGAGTGACTAAAATAAACCCTCCTCGTTTTAATCCCAATTCTTCCATAATTTTCGATTTTTTACCCGCGATCTCAACATGTTGCAAACAGGCATCAACAATCGTATTCCCAGTCAAATATATCTTCCAAGGAGTTATACCCTCATATATGAGATTTAGGGCTGCTTTTTCTGTGGGAGCAAAATGAAGTTCTGCACAAGTTGCTACAAGGGTTCTGTTTATCTCCTCCGGCATACTCCTATCATAGCTCCTCAAACCTGCCTCGACATGGCCTAAAGAAATACGAAGCTTTACCGCTGATATTCCTACCGCTAAAACAGTGTTGGTATCCCCCTCAACCAGAACCATGTCGGGCTTAAACTCCTCTAAAACCTTTTCACTTTCTACGAGGATTTTCGATGTTTGTTCCGCCTGAGTACCGGAACCTGTTTTCAAATAACACGTAGGCTTTGGTAGTTCAAGCTCTTTTACAAAATTATCAAACATCTCTACGTCATAATGTTGTCCACTACCCACAAAAACAGTTTCAACGTCTTCCCCTTTTTCAGCAGCCCTTATTACAGGGGCAAGCTTTATAACTTCAGGCCTTGTTCCTGCCACTACCATAAGTTTCAAAAAATGCCCCTCAAAAGATCTCTAAAATCGCTTAAAAAATGTAAACAAAATCAATATAAAAATTGCTCTCAAGAAAGAATGGAGTTTTAAACGCATAGCTTAGGATGTTTAGTAAGGAGTTGTTATGGATTTTCTGTATTATACTATACTTTAGAGTTTTTTTATTTACAAGTATTTGAAGGGTATTTCTAGAGACTTTTCGCAATAGTGTTCTAGCTCTACTGAGTTAAAGCCTTCACCTTTTTCACCCGAGTTAAGGTCATAAACTTGAACTCTATCGCGTGCTGCCTTTATTGCTTCATGAGTTGCTGCACTTGCCGCTATTATAAGCGTGATTTTGTCTTTATTTAGTTCATCGTTGTTAAATTTTTCTGAAAAAGCAATTACTGCAGGTTTATCTAAAACACCGTCTACGAAAATAAAGGCTTCTGGCACGTCTAAACGACCTTTTTTCCGCTTCAAGATATCTACTCTAAACCCTAATATCTCCACGTTTTCTCCATATTCATACTCCTTCGATATCAAGAATCCTACAAACTCGCTTTTCGCTTTTTTCAGCTTCGTTTCAGTCTCTTTTAAGCTTGGTCTTTCCAGCTGTTCTAAATTATCACGAAGCTTTCTTGCAACTTGTTCTGAAAGTAAATAACCCCGCATTTCCCCATTGTCTAAAAGCCATGTCAAAATATAACCTTCTTCAGTATATTCTAAAGCATCTACGCCTACCACAGTACCTTCAACTCTTGCCCTTACCCCCACTTCTTTAGCCTTCTCAAGCTCCGCAGAAGTTTTCAATTTTGAAACTAACCGCCTAAAAGCCATATCATTATCCTTCTTTTTAACAAAATTCTCCTAAATCCTAAAGATTACTCAAATATTTTTATTCCTTCGAAAAGATTTAAACATAAGCCCAGCATAAAAGCCTTTCTCTACATTTATATGGTTTGGCTATCTAATCCTCCTCTTCCATCGTTTGAAACGCCTATTTTATGAGGATTCTTCTAAAATCTCTTTTTAATATCTCTATCATCCTACTCCAAGATCTTGCTTTCATGATCACGAGAAGATAGTAGAAAATGCCGAAAACAAGAACCGCTAAAAGAATTAACCAAGCATCTAAGGGAATTACTCCGGCGAAAAATATTACAGAAGCCAGACCGATTATGGGGAGCCATGGGTAGAAAGGTATCTTAAAAGGCCTGTTCATATCAGGTCTTTTTCTACGTAAAACAATTAAAGAGATAAAAACAAGGCCAAAACATATCCTAAAGGCTAGGCTTGCAAGTTCTGCCATAAGCGATATCACTTCCTCGCTTGTCGAAGCTATTATGCATAAAACTATTGCAGAAAAACTGCTCAACAATAT
>JBHLKN010000064.1:0-11223 GCA_048886645.1 Candidatus Hodarchaeota archaeon
TTATATCCAGTCTCCTGTTTCGAGTTTTTGGGGTAGATAGGTGGAGGTCAGGTAGTCGAAACCGAAGCCTTCAAAGGCTTGTATTTCTGCTTTATGTCCGCTTTTTAGCATGCCTTCTAGGTCTTCTACCCATGCAGTGTTTTTCTTCACGAAATCTTCTTCTAGGAGTTGTTTGGTTCTTTCGGTATCTTGTTTTGACATGGGTATTCTTGCTTCTTCTGGTATTTCGTAATAGTCTAGGTCACGGTTTAAAACGCCTAACAGTTTGAGGGCCGGGGTGGCAAGGAAGGGACTTTCATAACTTAACCGTTTAGATCCTCTGAGATAGACGCTGAATATGTAATGTCCGTATGGGTCGCTGTCTACTAAGGCAAAAGCGGGTATTTTAAGCTCTTTTACCAGCCGCCTTAGGAAGGCTCTATTGGCTATGCTTGGAGCTCCTCTTCCCGAAATTATTATGCATGGTACTTGGTTCCAGTATTTGGCTTCCGCCAACCTTAATCTTGCCGCGTCTTTTTCAACTACAAAGATGAGTTCTGCATCGCTTTCAACGATTTCAACCTCGTCAAGGAGCGGGCTTATAGCCCAACCGCCTTTTCCGAGTTTTGTTAGGTCTATTTTGTCGCCTGAATCTTTTATTACAAGGCGGCCTATGCATGCTCCAGCCGCGGCTGCTATTACGTTGGTACTGTTTCTTGTCGTTCGTAGGGCGGCTGCTATATCTTCTATAAGTTTGTCGCTGTATTTTTGGTCGAAGTTGAAAAGTTTTGGATCTTGGTAGTATACCCCTCTTTTTGTGGTATGGGTTTTTTGTTCTAGCAGATCGTGGATTATTTTTAGGACTTTCATTGTTCGGGTTGCGTCTGCTACGCTTGTTAGGGTGTGAAAAGATCTTTTAAGGATTTTTTCACCAAGGAGTAAGAGGTTTGCTTCTTCGTCGAAAATTATGTTATCGGAAGTTCTTGCAGGAATTTCAAGGACAGGGCGTCCACTTTCCTCTATTTGGTGCCATAGTTCCTTCACCCATTCATGTATATGTTTATGAGCCTCTTCTGGGGAATATTCGGTAACGAGCAAGGTTCCCTCCTTTTTCTTAAAGGGTTTTTCTTTCTTTGACCTCAACTCTTTTTTTAGTTTTCTAACTTCTGAAAGAACTCTCTTATGAGATCTTCTTTTTGAGGACGTTGGCTTAGAGTTTTTTTCTGGCTTGGCTTTTTTTTCCGTATATTCGTTTAGTTTTTTCTGTTTTATTTCCTCTGTTTTTTCTGGTTTACTTGATTTTTTCTTAGATTTTGTCGCCGTTTTTTTTGGAGACATTTCTATCACTATCCAAGCATTTTAGAAAACATTCAAGATGGATTACTAAAATGAAAATTTTAAGAGCATTATTCACAAAAAGAATCTTCTGTCAACCTATTTTTAAACCCTTTTGATGGGGTATTAAGTAGCTACTCCTTCCCTGATTTTTGAGGTAGTTTTTTCTAATTTTTCTGGGGGTTTTTCTTCTTCTTTTTGTTTTTCTTTTTGGGTTTGGGTTTGGGTTTGGGTTTGGAGCTCTTCAGGGGGTTTAGTTAGCCCTTTTATGGCTTTAAGCATTTTCGATTCAACGGTTTTCACAGTTACTTTTTTGTATTTTGGTGATGAGTCTGTTTTTAGTATGGCTACTAGGTCCTCAGAGAATTGTCTTACGTGTTCTGCAAGTTTTCCAGCTCTTTCTCTAAACCTTCTCTCTCTTTCACGCCGTGATATGAGTAGGCGAGCTTTTCTGCCTACTTCTTGCAAAGCAAGCTTTATTTCTTTTATTAGGTGATCGTCTTCTGCTAATGCCTGTTTGCTTTGACCTTTAAACATTAAGTGAACGAAGGGTCCGCAGACGTGAACTATGACCCTTACCTTCCCTTTGGGCATTCCATTTTCAAACTGATCCACCTGGTATTGCTTCCAATTTATCTCTGTGCAGGCTTTCCATATAGCGCAGTCACTATTATCTCGAAGTTTTGGAACTCGGTTTACGCACCTCCAAAGCACTACCGAAGCGCTTGTAGCATCGGAAATTTCCCCTCCGTAGGCAATACAAGCTTCAACCACAAAAGCAAGACCTTTACCACTTGTAGGTTTCCTTGTTACACTTACAGCAAACTCAGGTTTAAAAACTTTCATAGCTACATTTTCTAACTGTTTTTCTCCAACTGGGGAAACGGTGTTTGTAGGGGGTGAAAGGTATTTCATACCGTGAAAAACGTTATAAAGGAGTTCTGCTTGTTCTGTGGATAATTTTGAGGGTTGGGTTTCCAAACCAATTGTAGGTAATCCTTGATTCATTGATATTTCGTTTGTTCTTTGTATAATTTGTTTTGCTTTTTCATTTGTAATTCTCACGAAACTTTTAGTTAAAAACAGTTTTAAGCTATGTTTTTTTGATGTGCGTAGAAGTTCCCTAAATTCTCCAATACTTATACTTGCTGGGTGAAGTTTAGCGTAGGCAGGTTCTGATGGGAAGGTTTTTACCAAGCGTGGGTAGACGTAAACATCATCGTAGGGATCTATAAAAACTATGTTTACGTGGGGGTTTAAGAGGGCTGTTTGTTCGACGTAAGTGTCTGCATATCCTCGTTTATATTTGACGTTTAGGTAGTAGAGGATGAGGAAGGTTCCATAATCAAAAAAGTCGAACTCTAAGATTTCAGGGCTTAAAACATATTCTTTAGTGTTTTGCCCTGTGGTGAAGAAGGAGACCATTGTGGCGGTTTTTTCGCCAAATTTTTTGCTTACTAAGTTTATGGGTTTTCCGCTGGTGTTTTGGGCGTCACTAAAAGCACTAGGCGAGCCGAAACCTTGGCTACCCCTAGTCTGTTTTAACTGTTCACTTTTGCTTGAAGCAAGGTATAAGCCATATTTTTCGACATCTGATTTGACCATTCCTACTCCGTTGTCAAAGACCATAAGTTCATAGAGTCTTTCGTAATCTGCTTCTGCTTGTTTTGTTGTTGTTTGTTGTTTCGAGTTCTCTTTTTCCTCTTTATCCTTCTCCTTTTCTTTTTTTTCAAGTTGGCTTGAAACTGTTCTAGTCTCTCTTAAGCTTAGAATGATTAAAGGTTCTTTATTCGCTATGATTTCCTTAAAAGGCGTTAGGAGCCCTATCATTCGCTCCATTATGTTTTCGTCAATTTCTTCTCCCGCTTCGTCAACAGATTTTGACGATTTTTTCCTTATAGCGGAGAAAAACCGTTTTAACATATCGTTCTTGGGAAATTTCAGCGTTCCATCAAGCTTATAGATTTTCTTCTTCCATTGAAGGGTTTCTATTGCGTCCAAACCGTTATCGATAAACTCACATGTATATTGCAAATTTTTAGCAATACCCTTTTCAAAGCCCACAAGCTGGGTTCTTCTCCTCATGAATTTAGCAATTGTGCCTAGCTTGATAACGCCTCTTGAAACTTTTCTTGGTTTTTTTTCCCTCCGTTTTTTCGTTACAGCTTGTTCAGGTTTTTTTACGGGGATTGAAGAAGAGGGAGCAATCTTTTGCGCTGATCCTCCTCTTTCCCTACCAGTTGAAACCTTATCTTTTACTTTTATTCGTGACTTAGATTTGGATTTTGAAGAACTTTTGATTCTTTTTTTCTTTTTAAGAGGTTTTTTCAAATCTTTATGTGGAGAAGATTTAGATTTGTCTTTTTTCTCTCCCGCTGACTTAGGAGATTTTCTCTTTTTAGGGGGAGATTTTTTCTTTTTTTCCGTCTCCGTCTTGTCAGCTTTCTTACTTTTACTTGGCATTAAATCGTCCTCACCTAAAAAAATCAAAAAAAGCAGATTGGTAAATTTATTGATACTTAAGCTTGTTCATCTGATCTATTCTTTTTTCTTCATCGCGAGTTAAAATCCTTTCCCTTTTCGTTTTACAACTTCCCTCTTTTCTGGATTAAATAAGGGAATTTTTCTAAAAAAATCTTTTTAATAAAAATTAAATGAAGAGAAGGAAAAATGGAAAAGGCATGAAAGTTATGAAAATACAAAAAAAGGTTGGAAATAAAAAAAGTTAAATACTGAAAGTTAATAACGTTATACTATAATTACCCACACGTATTATAAATGTACAAAAAAATTACTAAGAGTAATTATCTTGTTATGTTTTTTTGTGAGATAATGGAGGTTTAAAAAAGTATGTCTTGGCTTGAAAAATTAGAAAACGGTGAACTACCTCTAAGAAGTAACGACATAGGATCTTTACCTCTAAAATACAATATGGAAAATTTTGAATTAGCCCTCAAAATAAAGGTAGACGCGGGCTTGGATTTCATAACTTTTCCCCAGTTTGCTGACTGGGACATGATAGCTATGTATCTTGACCCCTTAGTAAAGCAAGAATGTGGAATAGAGAAAAAAGGAGAAGCGTTCTATTATGATGTTTCAAACTTTTCAAAACCAAAATCGATTGATACCACTTTTCTTAAGTCTGCCCGCACCCTCATAGCAAGGGGAAGAACAATAAAACGCCCAGATCTTGTCGGCAAAATAAGAGTACCACTTACAGGACCTATAACCCTAACTTACTGCGTCCATAACATCGAAAAAGGTGAGTTAACCCTTGCCTTTGATGAAAGCTCTTTTTTGGTCTTTTCAGAAATAATATATGAAGAGATCTTGGACGCATATATTAGAATGAAACCACCCATAATCACGATTGACGAACCCCTTTTAGGGGCATTTCAAATGCCGATAATAGGCCAGTATGAATTGGGAAGGATAGGGAGATCGCCATTAATAGAACAATACCTTATAGTCCTTGAGAAGATATTGGACAAAATCAAGTCGAAAGGGATTATACCTTCAATACATACGTGCGCGGATCTCTCTCCAGACCTTTTAGAGTTCCTTTTTGACCTCCCCTCCCTCAGATTGCTCTTTTTAGAAAATTATGAAAAAGAATCTGAAGAAAGAGCGCGTAGGTTAGAGCTTGTTAAAAATGCTTTAAAAGCATCAGAAAACGCTGAAAAAATCACGATAGGGGTAGGAATGGTCAACACAAAAGTTGATAGAAATACCATAGATCCCCTGATAACCTCGGCAAAAGAAGAGCAAAAAAGAACGGGTAAAGATCTGGCGGAAATTATCCTAGAGAAAGCGCTTAAAAATCCTGTAATAATAGACAAACAAGAAGATATCAATGCTTTAGCGAAGAAATATAGAGAGATACTCCCACCCGAGAGAATGTGGTGTAACCCAAACTGTGGTACAGGTGGTTGGTTTTTACTGTTTAAAGAAGCACTATTGGAAACAGGTGTGGAAAACAACGTGGAAAAAGCAGAAAAAATAGCGAAAAAAGTTGGTTTAGAAGTAACAAAAATTAAGTTAAAACAGTTAACAACAGCTCAAAAAATACTAACCACTTAATTTTCCCTCTCCTCCATTTTTAATCAAACAAAAAATAAAAAGGTTATTTTTAAAAATTAGTCTACCATTCTTCCTCTCCTGCCGACTCTTCCTCTTCCCAGTCCTCTTCTTCCTCTGTCCACTCTTCTTCTTCCCAGTCTTCCCAGTCCTCTTCTTCCTCTTCTTCTTCTTCCTCTTCTTCCTCTTCGTCCCACCATTCTAAGCCTTCTTGTTCCTCAGGAGAGGATATACCTTCCTCTTCTTCTTCTTTTCTTTTTTCTTTCTTTTTTGATTTTTTAGGCAAAAAAAATAACCTCCTAAGTTTCTATATACTCTTAATAATTCCGAGGTTATGAACACTTTAAAATCTTTGCGGTGCATTACTCTCCAAAAAAATAACCATATCGCTTTTGAAATTTATTTAACTTTTTTCTAAGGTTTTTATTTTTATTGATTGTTTTCTATGACTGTAATTGCTGCTACAGGACAAGCTTTTTGGCAGAGCCCACACCCACTACAGGGGGGGTTAACGAATTCTAATGAACCATAAGAAGTAACTTTAAGATGATTTTTTTTACAAAGGGTAGCACAACCAAAACATTGTCCACAGATCTCTTGATTTACTATCACTCTAGACATTATTGAGACACCCTAACTTTTATCTTCATAAAAGGTTCACGCAAAAGCTAAAAATGTTTTTGATCTATTACAGCAAAGTGATTAAAAGCGTAATTATGTTTGTTAGTGTGTTTTTTTATTTTCTTATGGGGGTTATGATTGTTGAATTTTCCAAATAAGGCGGAAATTGTTGTTGTTGGTGCTGGTCCTGCAGGTTCAACTACTGCTGCTGTTGCTGCAAAAGCAGGAGCAGATGTGTTAATAGTTGATAGGAAAAATCATATAGGTGTCCCTGTTCAATGCGGAGAGGCGATCGGTAAAAGTAAGTCAGAACTTGAACGGTTAGAGATACCTAAAAACTCAATCGTGAATACTATCTCTGGTTTTCGTATTTATTCGCCAAGTAACATACCTGTTACATGGTATAGGGATGAAACACAAGGATACATCGTTGATAGGAGAGTATTTGATAAGGAGCTTTTCGCAAAAGCCGTTGAGATGGGGGCTAATACTTTGCTTGGGTTGTCTGTTACCGGTATTATTTGGGAAAACGGTCTTCCTAAGGGTGTTTTAGGAATATTTAGGGGAGAAAAAGTTGAGATAAGGGCTGATATTATTATTGGTGCAGATGGAGTTAATAGTGTTATAGCAAGGGAAACTGGTTTGAGAAGTTACATTAGAAGGGAAGATTTGGATACTAGTGTAGGCTATGATATGGTTAATGTGGAGCTTGATGAGCCTCATTGGATGGACTTTTTTGTTGGATTAGAAGTTGCTCCAAGGGGGTATGTATGGGTTTTTCCTCAGGGAGAAACGAGAGCTAATATAGGAATCGGGGTGGGGGTTGGTTTTGGCGAAAAAACTGTTTACCAGTACTTACATGATTTTATGGAAAAACACTCCATAGGGGCAAAAATTTGTAAAAATGCTAGACCTATAGAGTTTAGAGTGGGCGCTATCCCCGTAGGTGGACCTCCTAAGAAAACGGTTACAAATGGTGTTATTCTTGTGGGGGATGCTGCGGGACAAGTTCATCCTCTCACTGGGGGAGGTATAAGTTATTCTATGACCGCGGCCACTGTTGGAGGGGAGGTTGCTCAAAAATGTTTGTTGGAAGGAGATGTGTCTGAAGAAGCTCTGGCTGAATATGAAAAAGGGTGGCGTGAAAAGCTTGAGGAGAAGTTTGCCCTTGGGTTGAGGATGCGGAAACTTCTTGAAGTGATGACGGATGAACAGCTTGATAAACTTGCGCAAAACTTGTCAGGGGACAACATAGTGGAACTTGTAAGCGGGAGATTAAAGAAAATTTGGAAATACATTAAATTTAGATTAAAAGAACCTGAAATCGCTAAATTATTAAAACAGGCAATCAAAGGAGAAGGCAAATTTATCGAAGAAAAAGAGGAAGAAGAAGACGAGGAACAGGAAGCATAGCGGAAAAGAGAAAATAACGAGGATAGAAGCTGAAAAAAAGATATATTATTGAATATTATTGATCCTTATATATTATTGATATTTTTAAAGTCGTATGAAACCCTTTTTTGTGTGATGAAGTTCTCATGGGAATCCTCAAAAAAATAAAGGAAAAAATTACAGGAAAAAAAGAAGAAGCCCCAAAGATTGAAATAAAAGAAGAAGAGAAGGAGGAAGAAGAAGAGCGAAAAATAATGGTGAAAGATGTAATAATTGAACCAGCTCCAAAAGTAATAGAAGAGCGAAAAGATACAGAATTGCCATTAATCGTGCTCAAGGAAGAGGAAGAAGTAATCGTAGAAAAAGAAGGAGTATCGCTACCATCAACTATAGAGGAAAAAGAAGAGGAGGGAGAAATTGTACCAGAGGAAGAAGGTATAGTAGTGGAAGAGGAGAGATCGATAGAGGAAGAATTTGCAGGATTAACGTTGGGTGAACGTTTCATGAAGTGGTTTGAGGAGGTTTTTTTAGGGGATGAGGAGGTTGTTGAGGCTACTAGAGGGCTTGATGATACTGTATGCAGTTTTATCTGTCAGGATACACAGTTTTACATCGAGAAAAAAGGAGTAGGAAATCCTGCGAGAATAGTTGAAGGTCGATCATTAAAACCAGATGCTCATGTAAGGGTTTCAGCAACAACAGCAGAGAATGTTATACGTATAAAAAACTTAGAAATAGCAGAAACTACCATTTTTGAAAATCCAAACAACATAAATATAAAATTTAACGTAGACGTGTTAGACTTAACTAAAAAAGGCTATTTGAGAGTGCCTATCCTAAGAAAAATCGTTAGATGATAACAAACTAATAGAAAAAATTTGAAAACTTGTTGATTTGAAGATATTATCTTAATCATATTTTGGTAGTCTCTTATTTTAAATCGAATTCTTTCTTATTTTTTGTATCACTTAGATTCCTTTAAACTGATTATTATTTAACAAAGAATAAATTAAAGGTTTTTTAGGCGGGGTATCTTGATGGTTTTTGGGCGATTAAGGAACCGGAAAAGAAGGAATAATTCAAACATGTTACTGCCAGATTTAGAGTTTTTTGATGTTGAAAAAGACGTAATAGCGAGGATTAAAGCTTTTCCTCTTGAAACGCTCTCAGATATTGAGCGGATCAAAAATGAAATTTTGAGTGGTAATACTGTTATTTTGAGCATTAAAACGATTTTGTACACGAGTCCGATAAATTTGAAGAGGATAACCCAGCAAATTAAAGCGTTTTTAAACGTTCATGGCGGCCAAATTGTTCAAATAGGGGATCAGTTTATCCTAGTGACACCACCAACAATAAGATTTGAAAAAGAACAAAAGACAAGTGAATTAATGGATAAAAAAGAGATTGAAGAGGGGGAAGAAAAGGGATTTGGATTACAAAATAGAGATTTAAATAGAGATTTAAAATTCGATCATGAAGGAAAAGAAATAATTAACAGTTTTATCGCAAGGTGATCCATCCCTAGTCCCAGTTAATGGGTTTTTCTGTTTTTTTTTTTTGTTTGGCAACTTTTAATAGGCAGATTTTAGATATTTTAAATTGTTTTTATTACTGTGGAGTGTAAAAATAACTTGAATAGTAAAAAAACATTTTCTTCTTTCATCATTTTAGCCATTATTATTTGCAGTTTTACAGTTTATAAAACAGTGTCAAGCCCGAGTTCTGAAGAAAGATACTCATCTTTTGAACCACAAATTGTTAACGAAAAAAATTCTTCTTTTAGTGATGGTTATGCTGTGATTGTGGGGATTTCAGATTACTCAGGATCTATTAATGATCTTGAATTTTGTGATGATGATGCACAAGAATTTAAAGAACTACTTTTAGGAAAATATGGTTTTAAGGAAAGCAATGTTTACCTTTTAACAGATTCGGATGCTAACCTAACAAACTTGGAAAATGTTTTACAAGAGGTAAATGAAACCGCTGGTCCTGATGATCTTTTAGTTTTTTGGTTTAGTGGACATGGATCAAGTAACAACTTGGTTTTATATGATTCTTCACTCTACGATAAAAGCTTGCGCAATATGTTGGATTTAAATGTTTCAGCTAGAGCTATTTTTGTCGATATGTGTTATGCTGAAAGTTTATTTAGCGAGGGAGATGACTTAAAGAATCTTGGGAATTCTGTAGTTCTAGCTTCATCGGATAAAAATGGTCTTGCTTATGAAGATTCAAGTTTTCAAAACGGTGTTTTTTCCTACTTTTTATTTGAAGCATTTTTCGATGATGAAACGGATTTAAATCAAGATAGAACCGCATCCTTGGAAGAAGTTTTCCAAAAAGCAAACAAAAGCACAGTAGAGTATACTACGGAGAATGCTGAAACACCCCAAAAACCCCAAATCTTTGATAATTACACAGGAGAACTATCCTTAGAAATCGCAGAAAGTGTTCATCCAAACTTTACTTTGGAAAACCTTTCTTTAAACTGGTTAAATTCAAAGCTAAGTTTCGAAGTTTGGAATTTAGGAGAAGTCTCATACGGACATATAATAGACATACACGTCTTAATAGAAGATGAAATTTTTCTAATTGATACTATAGACGCGCCTGAAGTAAATAAAAGCATAGAAGTTAAAGTAAATCTAGGATTTGAAAATATCTACATTAAAAAAATCACCGTAATAATTGATCCGCAAAACAAGATCACTGAAATAAATGAAGAAGATAATCAAGAAACCTTAAACCTAGAATTTTATGAAAACACTCTTCTTTTAATAATTACTTCCATTATTTTAGGAATACTTCTTGTTCTCCTAATCTACAAAATAAAAATAAAGAAAAGTTAAGAAGAAATTGAGGAGTTTATAGATATAGTTTAAGGTTTCTTTTTATAACGTACATAAAGAGTTAAAAGTACTAGGAGTAACTCCAAGATTATCACAGCAGTGAGTATATAAAACTCTAAAGATCTGCCCTCTTTTACAACTTCAGGTATTCTTACTTCGAAGGGTATTTCACCCATAAAAGACCCGTCACTCCGCCTATAAACAAGGAAGGTATAACTGCCTTCTTTTGCATTAGGACTGATATCCATCACTATTTGATACCAACGACCGGAGTGACCTATAGCATTTGTTTTATAAATTTCTACATTTTGATTATCCTTTAATGTTACGTTTAAGAACAAACCAATTAGGGTGTTTTTAGTTTGGTTGGCTCTTGTAAAGAAAAAGACGATCAATGTGTCTCCTGGAGCGATTACAGGACCAGTAATATAGATGATATCGATCCCTAATAAAATGGGTAAACCTGTGATCCAGACCTTGAAACTTTTAAAGGTGGGTGTTTTATCATCAAGCGATACTGTTACTATAGTGCCGTTTGTTATCAATTTTACTAAGACTGTTAGGGTGTAGGTTCCGTTAATCAGGTTTGGATCTATAAAATAGTCAACAGTATAGTTTCTTTTTAAAGGATCTTCATCAAAAACAGGATAAAATATCTGGACATTTTCTTGGTTTAAACTTATGTTGATGTAAAAATCGGTGGAAGTAGCGTCTAATCGAGCTTCCAAATCACCCACGAGGGTCCTTGTTTCATTACAATAAAATTCAAATCTGTAATAGACAGAGTCACCAATATAATATCTTTGCGGGCTTCCATACTGGTTAATTTCCTCTTGTAAATCTTGGATGAACCCGGAAAGCGTAAGGGTACCATTAATGATTATGTTGGGGAATTTTTCGCTTTTTGTCGCCACTTTTTCCCTTTCTGCGAGGGTTAAGTTAGGCCAATTTACTTCTAAAAACA
>JBHLKN010000065.1:0-11042 GCA_048886645.1 Candidatus Hodarchaeota archaeon
TTTCCGTGGCTCTTGGCAGGTCTCGCTGTACTCATAGCACTAGTAATTATATTGGCGTTGCTATTCTTCAGACCGAAAGGAGAAGAGAGCTAAATATCACAAGACAATTGTAAAAATGTAGGTTAAAGGAGAAATAAGGAGTCAAGGCTCTCTCCTCCTTTTTTTATTTTTATATTGTTTTTCGCAAGCTAAATGCTAAATTAGAAAGTTCAAGTATTTCAAAAGCAAAAGTACTAACCATCCCATAAACCTTTAATAAATTTAGGTTTGAAGGTTTTTTGCTTTTATAAGATTCTTTTTGTTTGGGATATTGTTTTTATATTATGAGGTTGTAACTTTTTGCTCGGGTTTCTCGTATTTAAAATTAGTTTTATTAGAAGCTGGTGCTTTTATGCGGGTTTCTCGTGCGTTGATCAGCGTGTCTTTTAAGGAAGGTGTAGCGGAGTTTGCAAAAAAGCTTTCCGAGATGGGAGTTGAAATCTTCGCCACTGGAAAGACCTCAAAGTTACTAAAAAGCGCTGGCGTTAATGTTTTAGAGGTTTCAGATGTTACAGGTTTTCCGGAGTTGTTGGATGGCCGCGTTAAAACCCTCCACCCTAAGATACACGCAGGGATCCTCGCCGACAGAAGAAAGGATGAACACGTAAAAGAGTTAGAAGATCACAACATAAAACCCATAGACATGGTAGTGGTTAACCTATACCCTTTTGAGGAAACTGTAAAAAAAGAAAACGTTTCCTTAGAAGAAGCTGTTGAGAACATTGATATTGGTGGTCCTACCCTCGTGAGGGCTGGGGCGAAAAATTTTGAAAACGTAGCAGTCATAGTAAACCCAGAGAAATACGATGAGATAATTAAAGAATTAGAGGAAAATAACAGGGAAATAAGCCTGAAAACAAGGAAAACCTTAGCTGCGGAAGCCTTCACTCACACAGCTTTTTACGATGCAATAATCCACCAATATCTAATAAAAGAGTTTAACCTGCTCACAGACTTCCCAGAAATCCTTATTTTCCCCCTTAAAAAACTACAGGATTTAAGGTATGGTGAAAACCCTCACCAAAAAGCCGCTTTTTACAAAGATGTAAATGCATTAAATCTGAGCGTTAGTGAAGCAAAACAGCTCCAAGGAAAAGAGTTATCCTTTAACAACATAGTTGACTTAGACGCAGCTCTAGACGTTGTTAAAGAGTTTGAAAATCCCACAGCTGTAATAATAAAACACACAAATCCTTGCGGAGTAGCCGTAAGCAACAACATCCTAGACGCTTATATTAAAGCTCATGCAACAGATCCCATGTCAGCTTTTGGCTGCGTAATCGGCCTAAACAGGGAAGTAAACGAAGAACTGGCAGAAAAAATCACCTCAACTTTCGTAGAATGCGTTATAGCCCCAGAATACACAAGCATTGCCTTAGAAATATTCAAAAAAAAGCCAAACCTTCGCCTATTAGAACTCAAATCCCTTGGTAAAACAGCCTTTAACAGTAAAGAAAAAAGTTGTAAAAACATTACTGGAGGAATGCTTCTACAAACCAAGGATAAGAAACAATTAAATCCCGACGATCTCAAGGTGGTTACGGAAATAGCTCCAACAAAAGAACAGATATCCGCACTACTCTTTGCATGGACCATAGTAAAACACGTAAAATCAAACAGCATAGTATTAGCAAAAAACACTCAAACAGTGGGCATAGGAGCAGGACAAATGAGCCGCGTAGACGCTGTCATGCTAGCAGTAAGAAAAGCAGGCGAACGATCCCGAGGTTCCGTTCTAGCTTCCGACGCTTTCTTCCCCTTCAGAGACGGCATAGACGAAGCAGCAAAAGGAGGAATCTCTGCAATAATCCAGCCAGGAGGATCAATAAGAGACCAAGAAGTAATCGATGCAGCAAACGAACGCAAAATATCCATGGTATTCACCGGTATGAGATGCTTCAAACATTAACTTCTCACAGTAAAACCGGTTAATTTAATTTAGGAAGTCTTAACACCCTCCATCCAAAAATGTCTTATTAACCTTTTTAAGAGAATAAACTCTTCTGTAACGTTTTTTCAATAGTTATTTTTCATTTTTTTTATTTTTGTAGGAAAATGTTAAAAAATGGCTTAGATTATAGCATAATTGTTTCCGTTATGGCGGTGTGATGTTTTGTCTGATTTTTTAGAAAGGGTGATATTCATAATTGTTGACGCTTTAAATCCGAAATCTATTACTCCGAAAAATGCGCCTAACCTTTTTAACTTGACTAAAAAAGGCTTATACGCGAAAGATTCTCACACAGTATTTCCCTCAATAACCCTTCCAAGCATCTCCTCCTTGGTAACGGGAACTTACCCAGAAACACACGGCATCATAGGCAGTTTTTACGACCGAAAACTTAGAAAAAAAATCGATTTGCTAAGATCAACACAATGGGATAAGGATTTTTTTAAGACAGAGACCATCTTTGACCATGCAAAGAAAAAAGGATTAAAAACCTGCGCTATTACAGGCTATGGTGTAGGATCTATCTGCGCAAAAGGGGCAGATATTCTTATAGAACTCAATCGAGTAAGATATTATGATCAAAGAGCTGTCCCCTGGAGGGAAGATCTTTTAAAACCTTTTCCAAGATGGATTAGAGAACGTTTAAAAGGCGAATACGAGCCCTATAATCCCGAAGATGGTGACGATCTTGGAGGGTTAAAACTTAACAAGACGTTCTTAGAATGTCCCGAAAAATGGATCATTGATCATTCAATAACAGCTCTCGAAGAAGAAAAACCTGAAATAATGATGATTCATCTCCCATACTTAGACCTAATGCAGCACGTTTTCGGATTCAACGACCCAAAAACCCTCAAATCCCTGAGCGATGTCGACACCCACATAATGCGCTTATACAATTGGCTTAAAGAAAATAAACTTCTAAAAGAAACCCTCTTCATAATAACTTCTGACCATGGCGCATCAGAAGTTCGCAACTATATAGACCTAGAAGCAGAACTAAAAGCCAACGGAGAAGCAGGAGAAAAAACTATAGTAATGCCCAATGGCACCTCCTACTTTCTATGGTTAGAAGAAGAAGCAGACAAAGAAAAGATCAAAGGAAGTATTCTAAAAAAACTAAAATCAATGAGCCGAGTCTTCAATATGATCGGAACGAATGAAGAAGCCGACTGCTATCACTTACCAAAAGATGTAATAGGCGAAATATTTACAAGTTGCTCCCCTGGATGGGGTCCTATCTCCCCTGCCATTGTCGGTCACGGCTCCCTAACAGAAGAAGACATGAAAATCTTCCTCTTACTTTTAGGCGGAGAAATAAAACCAAAACAAATAGAAAAACAAGCAAAAATTATCGACATCGCTCCAACCATAGCAAAAACCCTCGGTCTAAACCATATAAACACCTTCCAAGGAAACCCGCTAAACCCCTGAAATCCAGTCTCTAAACCTTCTAAATGACCATTCTCCTTTTCTATACAAGGTGATTTTTTACTAGGTGTGTGTAATAAGTGTATGAAGGGATAAAATTCATCAATAGGGAAAAGGCTGCTGAATCTTTTGTTAATAGTTTGGTGGGTAAAAGACCTGTTTTTATTTTAGTTATTGGGACTACTGAAACGGCGAAGATTCCTGGAATAACCGCTGCAGGTAAGAGCGTAGAAAGTGTTGATAAGACACCTGCAGCTGATGCGGAAGTTCTATTGTTAGGCAGACCGAGGTGCATAAATGAGGTTCCTACAACCCCTGACGGTATCCCCACACCAGCAATCTATTCCTTAGCAGCAGTACGAAGGGCGGATTTCCCTGTAGTAATTGTTAACTCTGGTGTAAAAATTAAGCCACAAGTGCTCCTCTTTGATGTTGAAGGGCGAATTAATGGTGGTGGAGAAGACATAAGAACCGGCAAAGCCATGAGAAGAGATGCAGTAGAAAGCATAATACAAAAATCGAAAGTAGTAGGGGAAAATCTTGCAAAAATGGCAGACTATGCCTTGATAGCAGAATCTGTTCCTGCAGGAACCACCACCGCTCTAGCTGTCATGACAGCCCTTGGAATAGAGGCTTCAGACACCATTGGAGCAGACGCCTACAGTACTTACACCCCAAAAAACCTCATCAACCTAAAAAGAAAAGTTGTAGCGCAAGGAATGAAGGCTGCAGGAATAACCTTTGGATCCATGAAGAATGATCCAATTAGCGCTATATCTGCCCTTGGCGATCCTACAATTCCCGCAAAAATAGGCCTCACTTTAGGCTTCATAAAGGGGAAAAAACCTGTTATTTTGGCCGGAAGCACGATAAACGGAGCTGTTTTAGCCCTCCTCAAACAAATGAGCAATAAAACGGAAGAAAACGTTGTGATTGCCTCTACAAGCTACGTGCCCGGAAAAGATTTGAAAACGTTAGTAAGCCGTATAATCGACATACCAATAATATCGATAGATCTTTGCCTCCATCTTTCTCGCCATGAAAAAATAAAAGCATATTCCCAAGGAGCGATGAAGGAAGGGGCAGGAGCTGGGGGAGCCGCCCTAGCCGCTCTCTTAAAATCTGGGGGAAAAATCACTATCCACGACCTTAGGATAGAGATGGAAAAGATCTACGAAGATCTTCTAAACTGGGAAAAAACAAAAAACAAACATTAACTTAATATTCTCAAACAGTTTTTTGGGTGGTGTATTGTTTTTTGGAGCTGGTGAGAGACGTAAAAATTATCCAATTGTCAAATGAGCAATTTTTGGTTATAGGGTGTGATTCTGCGGGAGGTATAGGTCCAAAACCTTTAGACAAAGTTAAAGTTAGCGGTTACATTATAGGAAAATTCACAGCAAGGGTAGCCCTTATGGAAGTTTTGAGTGTAAGGGCACAACCTATCGCTGTTATCGACACGCTCTCTGTAGAGATGCAACCCACAGGCATCGATATCATAAAAGGAATACAAAGGGAGGTAGAGGATGCAGGATTGGATCCAGATTTAGTTCTTACTGGAAGCTATGAGAAAAATGTTCCCACAGAACAAACAGGTTTAGGCGTAGTAGTTATCGGGATCATAGCCAAAAAAGATTTAAAAATTGGCACTTCCAAACCAGGAGACGCTGTAGTGGCTATTGGCGAACCTAAAGTAGGCGATGAAGTCGTTGAATTGATTCAAAGCGGTAAAGAAAAGGAGTTTTTAGCTGATCTAAAAGATGTAAAAACTTTGCTATCCCTTGAGTTCGTTCATGAGATCCTCCCTGTGGGTTCACGAGGAATTGCTAAAGAAATAGAAACTCTGACAAAGCCCCATAACCTAGCTTTCTCCATTGAAAAAGAGGTAAAAGTAGATTTAGAAAAATCCGCAGGCCCATCAACAGTCCTTCTTGTAACCCTTTCCCGAGAAAAAGTTCAAAAATTAAAACCCCAATTCCAAAAACCTATAACCATAGTTGGAAAATTAGAAGCCTAACGATTAGGATAATATCTGCATCTTTATCCATGACACTGTTTATTAATATCGCTATTGGTTATTAAAGCTATCAAAAAGATTTGGAAACTTTTAACAGGCATGTTTTTATATGACTTTTATTGTTTCTTGTTCTACTATGTGGAGGGGGCGTCCTTCTACTAGGGTTTTTACGAGTTTTTTTCTTGCAGAGTTTAGGAGTCTCCACACAGTTCCTCTTGAGACACCCATTCTTACTCCTATGCGCTCTTGGTGGAGGTTTAGGAGGTCTGCGAGTCTTAGTGCTTCGTATTCTGCTAGGTCTAAGATGATGGGCTTGTTGTCTAGGCAAGGTTCTGGTATGAGTTTTCTTACTTTTGGTTTTCCTTCTATTAGTACCCGTTTTGGGATCCTTCCCATTCTTTTTCTAAATCTGTGGTGCCACATAGGTCCTTTTCTCATCATTTTTGTTTACCCCTATTTTGTGATATTGCACAGAAAAATTTATAAACTTTTGTGCATTATCTCAAAAATAAGATATGTGCATAAACACAAAAAAGAGGTGAAAACAAACATGGGTTATGGATGGGGATATGGAAGAGATCGAGGATGGCATTATTATCGAAGATGGGGGCGATGGCGGCCAGTTAGCCCCCCTGAAAGATGGCCCTACTTTGGACCATGGAGATGCGGATGGGGACCCCCCGCCTTCTGGCAAACACCCGAAGGAGAAATAGTACCCCCGTGGGCAGCACCACCTGCGTGGTACACGGTACCATATCTCACACCAGAAGAAGAAATTGAAGACCTCAAAACATACGAATCCCAACTAAAAGAAGAACTTGAAGAGATAAGAAAACGCATCGAATCATTAGAAAAAATGAAAGAAAAAACCCCAGAATAAAAAATAACTAAAAAATATAAAACCTAGTCTCTAATTATAAAACCCTAAAATAACTAAAAACAAAATCAAACCAAAATAAAAGGTCATAGTTGCCCCCTGTAATAACGTGTTGCGGCACATCCTACGCATTTATTGTTTTCAAATCTTTCACAAGTTACGCAATAAACACCGCAAGGGCTTTTATCTAAGTCTTTATAGCATAAGCCTTCTCTTATTGGGAGAAAGGGTGAGTAGAAGACCTCGCCTATTGGGTAAAATTCAGAGCGCCGGACACCTTCCTGGCTTCTAATAGAACATTTCTCAACGGATATACTTTCAAGCGTATCTTTGTCTTCTGCAAATACTAGGGCTATTAGGTTATATCCACTAAGGGTAGTAAAAGAATGGATTATCCTTGGACATTTTTCAAATTTTTTAAAAATTCCACTTAATTTTTTAGCACTTTCCACTTCTAGGAAAACAAGGGCAAGATATAGTTTGAGTTCTTTTACATTAAGAAGGGCTGTGGTTTTGATTAATTGTTTTTTTATAAGTTTGTCCAATCTTTTTTTTGCACCCATTGTCGTGTATCCAATGATTTCTCCGATTTCGTTGTAGGATTTTCGCGCGTTTTTTATAAGTTCTTTAATTATTTCCCTGTCGATTTTATCCATTTTTCATCCCTGTTTAAAAAATAAACGAATATTATTTAAATTGGTTTATCTCCTAATCCATATAAACTTTTTAAACTGAAATCATAAACTAACCACAGAGGTGAAGAACACATGGTAAAAATAGTGATACCAGTAGATGTAAACGATACTGATAAAGCCAAAATATTCCCCCATTTTGGAAAAGCTCCTTTCTTCGCCAATGTAGAGATATCTGGCGAAGGAAAAGTTGAAAAAATAACCTATATGGAGAACAAAGGCCACCACTTTGGAGGTAAAGGACACCCCGGTCTCATAATTGCTGAAAGTGGGGCAAATGCATTAATTGTTAGAAACATGGGATCCCGCGGAATAAATGTAATGAAAAGCTGTGGAATAAAAGTATTAACATGCAGGTCACAAACCCTAAAAGAAGCCATAAATGAATTCCTAAAAAACGAAGCCATACCCTTAAAAAAGCCCTGTGAAGAAGCCGAACAGTCCTCCTAAAGCTAACCTCCTCAAAATAAAAAATTAGCAAGGTCCCCCGTTGAAATGGGAGGGAGAGAACTCAAATATGATTTTTTATCTCATACTTTTGAGGTATTTTCCAATCAAACCATGAAGGTAGAGGTAATTCTGAGATAAACAAATGTACAATTAAGATAAACGTTATCATTAATAGAATAACTGTAATAAAATAGTCAATCGGTCTATATTTCTCATCAGTAAGGCTCGTTCTCTCTTTAGTAGCCTTCCACCCCCTTGACTCCATAGCTTCAGCCATATTATGAGCTCTTCTAATACTGTTAGTAAATAAAGGTACTAGGATAGGCAGAATTTTTTTAGTCCGTTGTATCAAGCCTCCCTTTTCAAGCTCTAAACCCCGTGCTTTTTGAGCATCAATGATTTTCTCTCCCTCCATAGCTACCGTAGGAATAAACCTAAAAGCTGTGGATATCGCCCAGCAAAACTCAAAAGGAAAATGAAGCTTCCTTAAAGCTAAAGCCAAGCGATCAGGATCAGTCGTGCTAAAAAAAATCCCAAAAACAGCAGTGAGCACAACCAACCTTAAAGCCATAGCCACGCCAAAATTGGTTGCATGAGGCCCAGGTATCAAAAAACTATCAATAACAATTATAAGAACAATAAAAATACTCAAAAATTTCATAGTCCGCAACCAAGAATGCATAATCTTAGCAGCAATCACAATAGGAATAATCAAAAGAAGTAGAATCAAATGAGGAATAATCTCGCCAAAAGCCATACTAATAAAAATAACAACAATCGTGAAAAGCATCTTAGTCCTCGGATCCAACCTATGAACAGGCGAATCAACGCTTGAAAGCTTAAACATATCAAAAAAAGACCTTCTCATCCTCTACCACAACGCTAAAAACCTTTAAATACCTCCAGAAATAAATAATCTAGATTTTTTTCCTCTCGATGAACAATCTTTCAGCTTAATATTTTTTATTATTTTAGTAGTTTTTGTTTATTGCCAGCTACTATTCTTTCTTTATCGTTTCTCTTTTCAGCTCAAATATTTAAAATTTGCACTAAATGTAGGAAAGAAAACCTAAAAAAATAAAAGTTTCTATTAAATGTAGGAAAGAAAACCTAAAAACAAAAAGATAATCTTCCTAATCCCACCAATATCAAAGTGATCCGATCATGAAAAAAAATAAACGCCAAATAACTCTTAATCTTTTCATGGTAATGGTTCTTCTAATCCCAACCCTTGCTCTTTTCACCTTTAATTCTTCTATCACTAATGTTTATGCAAACTCAATTTGGGGGACAAATGTTAATCCTGGTTCAAGTTACGAATGGTCAGTTATTTCAGCTTCAGGTTATGAAAACTACTCTTGGATACAACCAATATCTCCAACATCGGCAAACATAACCACTGGAATCTCAATTACTGAAAGCGATATTCTTAACCTAACAATCAAATCTCTCAACACAGAATTAGAAGGAATTCTCACCATAAAAGCCTCTAATAACACTATTCTAACAGTTCTAAATCCTATAACAAGCTTTTCTATTATGGATAATTTTGCCCTCAACATAGGCAATTTCAAACTAGGAATAGTTATCCCCCCACAATGGGAAAATCTAAAAAATGAAGCCAAATCTCCAGGTTACGGCTTCCCCCCAGTAAATTACTCAGAGTTCTCATGGCAGGAATTCAACATTACAAGAAAAGCTATAAAATTCTCATTCGACTACTGGAGTGAAAACAAAACTTATGGACACAACGTAATGATGATCTTTGATAAGTCTACAGGTGTCCTTCTCCATGGTTACAGCAAATTCTCCGTTCCAGGAATAACACAAATAGAGTTGAAAATAACGAAAGATACCCTTGAAAACCTACCAAAAGAAGAAAACAACAATAACATACCATGGGCAATCATACTTGCAACCATCCTCATAATAATAGCACTGCTTATCTCCTCAAAAATCGTTAAACCCCCTTCCCAAGAAGGTTAAAAAAGGTAGAAAAACTTTAAAATTTCTTCTTACACCCGTTTTATGGTTTTATTTACTTGATGTTTTAGCTTTTAATTTTCCTCTTTTTTCCTAGTTTTATTACACCGAAAGATTTAATTAGGATATTTTTCCTATCAACTTTGACTGTAGCCAATAATAGGTTAATAAACCTATAATCAGAATAGCAGTAGGTTGAAAAACCTGTAAAAAATAAAGAAAGGTGTGTTAAACCTAATGGACACAAAAGAACTCACAACAGCTATAACTTTATCTTCTATGGCTGTTGCTGCAACATTGATTCTTATTTTTCTTCCTAACGTTGAACTTATAACTTTCACGTGTTTTATCGCTGGAATACTATTCGGTTGGAGGGTTGGAATCTTTACAGCAGCTCTAACGGCAACAATTTTCGAAATTGCAGTAACCGCAATTTTAGGAAGTAGCGGGATAATCTTCCCCTTTAAAGTAATCTCCTATTGCATAGCCGCTCTCTTCGGTGCTTTCTGCGGTAAATATTTCTGGAAACTTAAAAGGCGCGATTTCATGATAATGGGCGCTTTTGTCACCCTTATCTTTGATATATTAACAACAATAGGAATGCTCTTCATCCTATCTCAACCTCTAAGTTCTCTCCCATATTATTTACTATTTGGAACACCCTTTTATATTGTCCATCAGGTATCAAATGCCATTCTTTTTGGTTTCACTCGTGACATTGTGATTGCTTTAGATAAGGTTGGATTAGAAGCAAAAACGATCATTGAAGCACCGCAAAAAGTGCCAAGTCCTGCAACACCGCAAATAAGCACAACTTAATTTAGAAAATTTATTTCTTTTCTTCCTAATTTTTCTGTGAATTTTTATGTTAAGTTTTACGAAAAATTTTTAAAGTAGGTATATTTTCCTATTGAGCAAGCCATAGTTTTATAACATAGGTTAATTAACCTACTAATATCCTCCTTAAAAAGCACATAAAAAGGGGCTGATAAAAATTTCAGAAACAACTCAAACGAATGGATCAATGTTACCTTTCAAACTGATCACTATAATAACAATTATCATCATCGGATCTATGGTTGGGTATTATTACATCGAAGAAGAAGGCACTGTTGGTGGCAGTGACGAAGAATTTCCCGAAAATGGATTCGTTGTATTAGTGATTGACTATGGTAATCATCATGATGAACGGAATACAGAAACTCACAACATAACAAAACATTGGATTAACACAACAATAAACTACAATAATGGAACATCAAAATCAGAAAATATAACAATGGATACAGGATTATCAGAGGATTCGACAGTTTTTTACGTGCTTGATCTAGTGGCAGAAATTGAAACTGGATTGTACGGTGGAAGTTATGTCTCAGGCATAAACGGTGTAGAAGATGAAGGTCGAGAAGGAAATTGGTCATGGCTCTATTATGTTAACAATCGTCAAGCTCCTGTTGCTGCAACTAGTTACAAGGTTTCTAATGGAGACTTAATCGAATGGATATACTCGGAATGGCGATAAAAAGACATGCAAAATAGAAAAGGAGGAATCCAAAAAATAGAAAGGAGAAATAATACATGAAAAACCGTTTTGGAATAGTT
>JBHLKN010000066.1:0-11033 GCA_048886645.1 Candidatus Hodarchaeota archaeon
GCTAGCGATACTGTGATGGTGATGGTTACAGAAAAAGAAGGAGGATTTCCATGGGGTGCATTTGGTTTAGCACTGGTAGTGATAGGACTAGTAGCAGTGATCATATATTATACACAATATGCAAAAAAACCCTAAACACTTCTCCTTTTTTTTGATGACTGTTCGGAATTTTTAAAATAAGATTGATTATTTAAAACTTTGAAATTAACCTTAAAAAAAGAGTTTTTGAACTATTTTTACGAAAATTTTTATACGTTTTTTCCTCAAGAATTTTATGAGCATTTTCAATTTTATGATGGATGAATAATGAGTATTAGAAGTTTTAGGGGTTTTGGGAAGGTTTTCAGTTGTTTAAAAAGTAGACGAGCGGCTCTAAATTATGGGAAAAGTTCTAAACAAGTAACACTAACAGTTCTTGTTTTGCTCTTAACTTTTTCAATAGTGTTAGCAGTGCCAGATACAAGCACTACAAAAACACAGACCCAACTAAGCTTTTCCTCTAAAACAGCAGACTCAAAAGGTGAGCTTTTGTGGGATAAAACCTTCGGAGGAACAAGCTGGGATGAGGGTTATTGTGTTGCGCAGACTTCTGACGGAGGATACATAATAGCAGGCGAAACATACTCTTTTGGTGCAGGTGTATACGATGTTTGGTTGATTAAGACTGATGAAAACGGCAACGAAGAATGGAATCAAACCTACGGAGGAACAAACTATGACAGGGGTTATTGTGTTAGGCAAACTTCTGACGGAGGATACATATTAACGGGCAACACATACTCCTTCGGTATCGGTGGTTCTAGTAATGTTTGGTTGATTAAGACTGATGAAAACGGAGAAGAAGAGTGGAATCAAACCTACGGCGGAGGAGGTATAGATTTTGGTCGTTGTGTAGAGCAGACCACAGATGGTGGGTACATAATCGCAGGTGACAAGGGGTTTTTCTGGAATCCTAGTGATACTGATGTTTGGTTGATTAAAACTGATGCAAACGGAAACCTTGATTGGAACCAAACCTTCGGAGGAAAAAGCATAGATTCAGGTCGTTGTGTTGAGCAGACCCTAGATGGTGGGTACATAATCACAGGTAACATATACTCTCACAGTACTGATTCTATGGATGTTTGTCTAATCAAAACTGATGCAAACGGCGACGAATTATGGAACAAACTCTATGGAGGAACAGGTAATGATTGGGGTCGTTGTGTTAAACAAACTGCGGATGGAGGATACATAATCACAGGTAACATACAATCTCACGAAAATCCCAGTGTTAATGATGTTTGGTTGATTAAGACTGATGCAAGTGGTGATGAGGAGTGGAACCAAACCTACGGTGGAACAGACCAAGATTATGGTCAATATATTGCCCAAACCTCTGACGATGGATACATAATCACAGGCTCCACAGAATCTTACGGAAATCCCGGTGTTAATGATGTTTGGTTGATTAAGACTGATGCAAACGGAGAAGAAGAGTGGAACCAAACCTACGGGGGAACAAGAAATGATAAGGGTAATTCTGTTTTGCAGACTTCTGACGGAGGATACATAATAGTAGGTTACACTTACTCTTTCGGTGCTGGATGGAGCGATGTCTGGTTGATCAAAGATTCTAGATTTAAAAATCTTGAAGATACAAGGGATAACGACGATAAAAACATACTATCAAATAACAATGTAGCTATTTTCACTGCAATAGGCGTTTCTGTCACCATATCAGCACTGTTTGGAAAATCTTTAAGCCGTAAGATAAAACATAGACATGAAAAACCGAAGGAAAAAGGAGAATGGGAAGGAGTCTTCTTTAAGTACAAATAAATTTTTAACAATAATCGGTTAAACTAGTGAAAACTCCCTCTTTTTTTGATGACTTTCTATGTGCAAAAAATATGATGATGGAACTAGTTTGATTTTTTTTAGGTTCCGATTTTCCATGATTTTAGGTATTCTTCTTGTTGTTTTGTGAGTTTTTCTGTTTTGAGCCCCATGGTTTCTAGTTTTAATCGAGCTACTTTTTCATCGATTTCTTGCGGAACATCGATGACTGTTACTGGTAGTTTGCCTGCGTTTTTCACGATGTATTCAGCGCAGAGGGCTTGTAGTGCGAAGCTCATGTCCATGACTTCGCTTGGGTGTCCTTTTGCGCATGCAAGGTTCACCAACCTTCCTTCGCCTAGAAGGAAGAGTCTTTTCCCGTTTTTGAGCTTGTATTCGGTGACTAGGGGCCTTATTTCTCTTATGGTTTCAGATAGTTCTTCAAGGTCTGGTTTCGATATTTCCACATCGAAATGACCGGCATTTGCCAGGATTGCTTCGTTTTTCATGAGCTCGAAGTGTTCTTTTCTGATAACGTTTATGTTTCCTGTGGCTGTTATGAAAATATCACCATACTCTGCAGCTTCCCTCATTGTCGCAACTCTAAACCCATACATAGTAGCTTTCAATGCATTATGGGGTTGAACATCTACTACAGTAACCAAGGCTCCCAAACCTCTTGCCCTTTCTGCTATGCCTGATCCCACATGTCCATAACCAACAACCACAACATTTTTTCCAGCTATTAACACGTCTGTTGCGCGGATGATTCCGTCGAGAGCAGATTGTCCTGTGCCTATAGGGTTGTCGAAGAGGTTTTTGCTTTTAGCATCATTAACAGCTACCAAGGGGTATTTTAACGCGCCATCCCTTGCCATGGCTCGCAGCCTAATAACCCCGGTGGTGGTTTCTTCACTTCCCCCAATAACTTTCCCTATAAGGTCGGGTCTTTCTCCTAAAACACTTTCCACGATATCCATTTCACCTCCTTTCTCCCCTCGAGCCATTTTATGCAAGGTTGAGACAAGGTCTGCCCCATCATCTATCGTAATATCAGCTTCATGAGAAAGGGCATAACCTATACACCTATAATAGTCCTCGTTCGACTCGCCTTTTACAGCATAAACATTTATACCCTCAGCTGCAAGGGCTGCAGCCACCTCATCTGTTGTAGATAAAGGATTAGAAGCAGTAAGGACAACTTTTGCCCCTCCCGCCTTCAAGGTTCTAGCAAGAGCTCCTGTCTCCTTAGTAATGTGAAGACATCCAACCAAAGTATAACCATTAAGAGGTTTCTCCTCCTCAAACCTTTTCCGAACCTTCATAACAACAGGCATACTCAGCTCAGCCCATTCAAGAAGCCTCCTACCTTCCTCTTCAAGCGAGATATCCTTAACCCAATAATCTGAAATACTTTCCAATTCCAAAAACATCCACCATCCTTCTAAATAGACTCAACACAATTCACCATCATTTAATCTTTTAATATCTTCCCCATCCCCGGATAAGAATGTCTTAAAGAATATTTTGAGAAGGCTACAAAAATATAGGAAGAAAGGAGAAAACTAATCCAGAAATGTGATGGCGTTTAATCTTTTTCCCCTCTCGTTTCTTGTGAATCGTTTTTAAGATAAAAGATAAGAAGTGTTTTCCTTTTTCCTCTACCTTCATCGGCTTACTATTCTTTCTTTATTATGTCGCGTTCACGGAAGCCTGACATGTGATATACGCAAACTGCCGAGCCAAGCTTTCCTTTAACAACGTCTGGAGAAACCCCTGTTACTTCTAGGTTTTTTTCTGCAAGAAAAATGTCTCCTGTCTCGGGGTTTTTTGTTCCTAAATGTTTTACTTCTAATCCGAACTGAACCCCCATAGCGTCTCTAAAGGCTTGATGAACAACGCAAAAGGGTATCATTGCAGCATAAATCCCCGTCTTGTTTACTGCCTCCAAAGTTTCTTCGACTTCGGAAGGCAAACTTTTACGAAAGCGTTTTTTATAATTTTCAGCCAGGATGTAATAAGGACATCTTGGAAGGGATATTATATTACCATCTCTTTCTAAAAGAGTAGATTCAAAGGTTTGCAAAGCAGTCAATATGTCCGCTTCACCCCCGAACTGTGCAAGCATCGCAAAAGAGAGTTTTTTCCCTACTCTTGCAAGGGTACCGTGAGCGAGTTTAGGATCAAAGAAGTTTACGAACTCCTTTATTATGTGAAAGTAAGCCCGAGGAAACATGTCGAAGAATTTTTCAGTATCTTCACCCATAAGCAACCCCATCCTATTTATCTCTTAAATTCTTTATGTTTTTTATACGCTTTATAGTTTTTCTCCTAAAGTCATTTATTTAAAAATTTATATAACTCGCCAAACCAGAAAACCAAAGAAGAGAGAAGGACTATTGTTAATAATTCGATTAAACTCAACGATTTAAATCGAAATACTTCTTGGAAAAAAGGTATGTAAATTATCATAAACAAAAGAATAATTGAAGTTAAAAGAGAGGTAACAACATATCTATTGCTAAATAATCCTATACTAAAAACAGATCTTTTAAGGGAACGCATGTTCAAAACATTAAAAAGCTGAGTAAACGCCATAACAACAAAAGCCCCTGTTCTCGCCTTTTCTATTCCTTGCGATAAATAAGCATTAAAAACAGCTAATGTAACAATAACCATAATTAAAACCATTAAAAGTAGAAACGACACTATCTCTTTTGATAAAATATCTTCCTCTTTTTTTCGTGGTAACTCTTTTAAAACATCTCCATGCCCAGGCTCAGTAGCTAAAGCAACATCAGAAACACCATCTGTAACCAAATTTAGCCATAATATCTGGGTAGGTAATAAAGGTAAACCTAAACCAAGAAGTAACGAACTTACAATAGTCACATCCTCTGCAAAATTAGTAGTAATAAGAAAAGAGGCAGCCTGACGAGTGTTTATAAAGACAATCCTTCCCTGTTCTATCGCATTCACAATAGAAGCAAAATTATCATCAGCAAGCACAATTTCACTAGACTCCCTCGCAACATCAGTACCAATTATCCCCATCGAAATACCGATGTCAGCCTTTTTTAATGCTGGCGCATCATTAACCCCATCCCCCGTAACTGCCACAACATGCCCCTGTTTTTGCAAAGTTTCAACAACTCTTAGCTTCATACTTGGCGTTAAACGAGCAAAAACAGAAACATTTCTCACCATCTCTTCAAACTTTTCCTCTGACAGTTCTAATAACTCTTGTTCTGTAAGAACTTCAGGATATTTTCTTTCTGTTTTCTCGTCAATAAGACCGATTTCTCTAGCAATTGCAACAGCTGTACCTTTATGATCACCTGTCGTCATAACAACCCGTATACCAGCTTTCTTGGCTTTAGCAACCGCTCCTTCCACCTCTAACCTTGGAGGATCCCTCATACCAACAATACCCACAAAAACAAGATCAAAAACAAAATCTTCCGATAAGTAATTCACAGAATCCGGAACTTCTCTATAAGCTAAAGCAAGCACCCTCAACCCCTTTTCTGTTAAATAACCTATCTGTGCTAAAATATTTCTACGCTCATATTGAGATATTTCTTCACGCATACCATTTTTCAAAATATACTTAGAATGATGTAAAACAACCTCCGGAGCACCTATAACATAGACCTCTCTCTTTTTGCTTTCCTCTAAAAGCACCGCAAGCGATGCCCTATATTTCAAGTCTGGATTAAAAATCAAATCCTCTTCTTCTAAAACCACTAAAAGTGATGCCCTATATTTCAACTCCGGATTAAAAGGCAAATCATCTATTCTCTTCTCTTTCTCCCTTACCACTTCTTTTGTCAATCCTGCTTTTTCTGCAAGCACCACAAGCGCAGCTTCAGTAGGGTCGCCGATAATCCCATAATCCTCCTCCTTTTTAAAAATCCGAGCATTATTACAAACAGCAGCAATATGCAAAAGTTTTGACAAACGCCGATCCTCTAAAGAAGAAATAACACCATCTCTTCGGCAAAAAATTCCAAAAGGTATCCAACCACTTCCTGACACGGTAATCTCATCTTCAGCTGGCAAAATTATTTTCTCAACATTCAAAGTATTTTGCGTAAGTGTCCCTGTCTTATCCGTCGCGATAACCGTTACTACACCAAGCGTTTCTATTGCTGGCAATGTTCTAACAATAGCATTCCTTTTAGCCATCCTATGCCCGCCAATAGCAAGCACAATAACCAGTACCACAGGCAACCCTTCTGGAATTGCAGAAACAAGAGAAGCTATCGCAAAAATAAAAATTTCTTCGAACTCAACCTCTCTAATAAAAAACCCTATAAAAAACGTTAAAAATGCGCCAAAAAATGCAATAGCACCCATCTGCTTCGCAAGCTTATCTACCTTTTTTTCGAAATGCCCCCTCCCCCTCTCTATCTTCTCTATTTCCTGCGCCACTCTACCGATAGCCGTTTTAATCCCCGTAGCCGTCACAACAGCCTTAGCCTGACCTCCCGCAACAAAAGTCCCCATAAATACCATATTCTTACGATCAGCCAAAGAAATTTTTTCAGGCAAAACCTCAACATTTTTAACAACAGGCAATGATTCACCGGTCAAAGACGCCTCTACGGTCCTAAAATTTTTTATTTCTAAAAGTCTCGCATCAGCAGGAACCCTATCCCCCTCTTCTAACAAAATAACGTCTCCTGGCACCAATTCCTTTGCAAACACTTGGAATAATTCTTCCTCTCGATAAACCTTTGCATAAAGTTCAATCATATTTTTTAACGCTTGAATCGATTGCTCAGCCCTATACTCCTGAAAGAACCCTATCGTAGCGTTAATCAAAATGACGCCAATAATCACATAAACATCAATCAACTCCCCGAAGAAAAACGAAATAACAGCAGCAACAAGAAGCACATAAATCAAAACACTATTAAACTGTGTAAGAAAAACCAGAAAAGGATGCTTCCGCCTTTCTTTAGGTATCTCATTAAAACCAAACTTTTCTAAACGGATTCTCGCCTCCTTATTCGAAAGCCCATCCATATTAGAAGATAATTCCCGCAAAACCTCTCCAACAGTCAATGAATGGAATAAACTATTCAACCACTTCGCCTTCCATAATAATATTCTGTACTTTTATTGATAATATTCTAAAAAACGCCATTTAGTCCAACATTTTCTTTTATTTTAGAGATTCTTTTATCGAGGCTACGTAGTCGGGAAAGCTCTTTTTCAACCTATTCTTTTTCAAATTCTCTTTTACTATCCAAAGAACATCTGGATCTTTGGAATCTAAAAGTTGATACATATATTCAAAGCCTTCTTTTGGAACCGCACAAACAACAACGCTTAAAGAGTAACCTAGCGCTTGTTTCAATTTCTTGAAGGTCTCAGATTTACGCTCTTCAGTAGCAATTATCTGGTCAAAGATCTTTTTATGCAACACTAAGCCCTGTAATGCAACCTTCTTATTACTCAACAAACCAGGTTCAGCTACTCCTGCTGCCACTGCCCTCATCTCAAGCCAATTACCTTCTACAATCCACCCCTCCAACTCTCTCAAAGTCTTTTCACCCTCCCTCCCTATCAATTTTTGAATACCAAAAGCCACAGCTTCCCTCAACCTCCACCTCGGATCATTTGCCAACTCTTTTAAGCGAGCTAATGCTTTTTGAAAGAAATCTGAAGAGACCGAACCAACACCTCCTATAGCCCACACCCCACAAAAAGGAAGAAACTCCCTCGGATAATTTACTGGTGCTTCATCCGAAGAAACCTCGATCAATTTTAGACACAAACTCCATAATCTTTCAGGATCTTTCCCAAAATAATCCTCAACCACCTCCACAAACGCCTGTCCCAATTCTAAATTTGCCCGACGACCAGGAAGATTACTATTTGAAACCAGATATTCAACGAGCTTACACTCTTCCCCATCCTTGAGAAACCCATCAAAAAAACCAACTAAATCTTGTTTATGATTCTCTTTCTTGCCCATTTCAACCCCTGACTCGAGAATTAATGCGTTAGTTGTAATGTAAACAAAAATAAGCGATCAAGCTTCTTTCATTTTACTGCCTATCTTTTTTCCAAACTCTTTGCATTTAGGAAGCTCTTCCTCTAGAATCGGTCCCTTAATCCCTTTTACTTTAATCGATAATCCCGGAGCCAAAATCTTCAATCCAAGAACCTTTTCGTTTATCCGCTTTTCCATCTTCTTTACAGCTTTTTCGAAATCATATTTATATGTGCCAAAAACAGCTCCAACTTTCCCCTCTAAGTTGAGTTTCCCAAGCTTATCGATAAACTTCTTAATACCTCCGGTCGGCCCACCAATATGCGTAGGAGAACCGATCAAAATAGCATCATACTCCGGAATCTTGCCAAGATCAACTTCTTTATACATTATAAGATCCGTTTCTAGTCCTCCAACTTCCTTCATAGCCTCTATTATCATTTCCGCTACACGTTTAGTGTTACCATACTTTGACTCATAAACAATGATGACTTTCACCAAAAAAACCACCTCACCAAGTTAAAGTAATAAGAAAAAAATAGCAGATAAAGAAATAATAACTTTTTCCAAATGGCATATATTAGCGTTTTATTTTTTCGGCGTCAATTTTTGTAACAAAGGATACAAGAAGATAAGGAGTAGAACAACAAAGATTATTCCCGTGATCAGGTGAAAATACTGATTAACGATATATGATTCCCCTTCTTCAACCTTGTTTAACATGTCAAAACCACATGCGATACTTGATAGACCAAAGATTAACGCTCCAAGACCTCCAAAAATAGTGTATTGTGATAGTGTAGCTAAAAATAGTGATACATAGATATCTACTCCCAACACAACAATTACAAAGTTATTTTAACCTTGATCCTCAGGATATTAAGGGGGAAGTTGTATGGTTATAAGTCTTGTAGAATACTTTGAACGCCCCGGTCCTGCTAACACAGAGAAAGTTATTCAGTTATGTAGACAACGGGCTATAGAGCTTGGGACTCGCTTTGTTGTTGTGGCTTCATTGACTGGAGATAGTGCCGTGAAAGTTGCGGAAACTTTTAAGGATTTGGATGTCACCATAGTCAGTGTTAGGTATCTTCCTGGCGGCGCTTGGAATGTGAAAGAGGAGCCTTATGGGGCATACGAGACAATTCCAGAGCTTAAAAAGATGAGGGAAAAATGGATTAAGAAAGGATTAGAACGGATTCCGAAAGAATATTCAAAGAAAAACATAGAAGAACTCAAGAAACTGGGAGTAAAAATTGTAGGAGGAACACCAACACTATGGAATATTGATCGTTCTCTCATGGTAAAGTACGGCGGTACGTCCCCTCAAGAAATTATTAATGAAACTCTTCGACTCATAAGCCCAGGCTTCCGAGTATGCGTAGAAATCGCATTAATGGCGGCAGACAACGGAGCGATCCCAACCAATGAAGAAGCCATAACTATGGCAGGGACAGAAAGGGGATTAGACACGGCCACCGTTATAAAACCATCAGTCTCCGTGAAAATGTTTGACCTTTATGATGGAATGGAAATTCGAGAGATTATCTGCAAACCAAGAACAATGCTCAGTTCAAAAGGAAGATTCATAGGAAGATACACACTCTTAGGATAACAAATTTAAAACAGATTTTCACTAAATTAAGGAAATTTGATGGTTTAACTTAGTCTTATACTTTGATATACTAGAATAATATTAAAACTCCCTTTAATTTTTCTCATACACAAAAATGATAAATAGTCTATTTATACTTAGGAATAAAGAAAAGTCAGTTCACCTTAAGAAACTAAGAGCTTAACAACTTTAATGGAGTTGATGTTCGATTTCTGAAAGAACAGAAAAATTGGGCGAATTATTAAACGAGCTAGAGAGACGAAGCGAAGTCAAGGCTAGTGCAATTGTTTCTAGAGAAGGTTTGATGATGGCAAGCAAATTACCAGGAGATATCGACGAAGATGCTATTTCCGCCATGTCCGCAGGCATGCTCTCTTTAGGTACAAGGGTTGGCAACATACTAAAATGCGGCGAAATAGAACAGATAATAATCAAAGGAGCAGAAGGGATCACCATTACCATGGACGCAGGACCAGAAGCTGTTTTAATCCTCATCGCTCCAGCCGACGCAAAGCTAGGAATGATCTTTTTCGATGTAAAAATAACCGTTGAAGGCATAAAAGAGCTCCTAAAAGCTTAAAATCAAGTATTTTTCGGCATTACCACTACTTAACGCGGTTTCTCAGAGTCTACAAAACCCCCGTTAGGAGATTCACAACCATTGCCAGACGGCTTTACGGTAACTCCTTAATCATCTCTACTACTTTTTCAGCGGGGACCGCTACCAGTGTTTCTGTCCTTACCGCTCCTGCAGAGCCGATAATAAACAGAGACTTCATTACTGCCTCGTTACTTGGCCCCTCAGATATTGCAACGAAATCGTATTGCCCCAAGGTATAGTAAAACTCCTTGATCTCTCCTCCAAGCGACCTGACCACTTCTCGAGCTGCCGCCAATCGTTTCGGCGAATCCTTTATCTTCGTGACCCCTTCTTGAGTAAACTTGCCAAGAACTATATAGGTGGACATTTATTTCACCCCCGCCCAAAATTCTCAATAATTTATTTAAAATTATTGTAGGATTTTTAATAATTTATGAATGAATAAACTATGTGCCAAGTTAACAAAAGAACAAGATTTTTACTTATCTTTTAAAGCGCTTGGCAAACTTCAGAAATTTTTCATCTTAAGGATATATTTTAACAGGGATTTTTATCCTTATAAATGTGAATAGTTATGAGAAGTCGGTGTTTTTCTTTATCGTACAGTTACCAGTTAATTTTTTAAGATTTGATCCAAAATTTGTGATTTAATTTTCATAAGTGGTAAAAAAATACACAACTGCGTATATGGACTAGATTGCTGTAATCGGACATTATGCTAACTGATTTTGATTATCTCTTCGGTAGTTTTTAATTGAAACCATCTAATTTTTTGACCAATTGACTTTCTACCTATGTTTGAGAATGAATCTTAATCCGATATAATTCTAATGAATTGCTTTGAGAAAAACGCCTAGGTTGCGGGGGAAAAGGTCAATGAAATCAACCATATCGTGTTTTCTTAATTTCTCTATTGTCGGGGCAGGAAGTTGATTGAGAGGTGTCCCTTTCAAAAATATATTTGTTTCCTCCTCTGAGAATTCTGCTCCTTGGTC
>JBHLKN010000067.1:0-10885 GCA_048886645.1 Candidatus Hodarchaeota archaeon
TGAATAAAACATCGTCTTTTCCTTTTGCTTTTGGAGCGGTTTTTGCTGAAATTAACATGAAGCTAGCTATATCATTAACAGCTTTTTCAAGAGACATTCTACCACCTTTTTCTAAGTTTGGAAAAGAAAAAAGGGTTTAAGTTTTTATTTTTGTCGTTATTCTCCTTAATCTCATTCTCTATCTCCCTCCCTAGAATCTTAAATCAACTAGTTGTGTTATTTGTTTTCTTTTTCTTATTTTGTTTTATCTTTTCGAGGGGTTTTAGGGCTTTTCCTTTGATTTTTGAGCCACAGGCTGGGCATGTTCCTTTGGTACGTAAGTATTCAAGAAAATGAGGCTTGTGAGCTGGGTTATTGCATTTTGGGCAAACTTTTGCATCTTCACCGTGTTGTATAGGGTTATTGCACACGCTGCACCAAGGGATTTTTTCTTTGCATGAACTACATTTTTCTTCGACGGCGAGGGTTAATTCACCGCACCAGTAGCATTTAGCTTTGAATCTTGGATCTAGTGGATGGGGGCCGGAATCTATTATTAGTTTGTTGTTTGTTATTTTTCCTTTGAAGATTCCTTCTCCTAAGAGAAGGGAGTACATAACTGCTACTTCGTCTTTTTGGACGCTTAATTTTTCAGAGATTTTTTTTATTTTGATTTCTTCTTCGCCCTTTAAAAGGTCTGAGAGTTCTTGAAATTTTTCTCCTAGCTCTTTTGGGGTGCGGGCGACTAAAATTTGTGGCGGATTTGATAGTTGGAACTCACCATTTACGATGTCAACAGTTATGACACCTTGGCCTATTAGTTTGTAAATCTCGCATTCGACGTTTTCCCTCCTGGTTTTAAGTAGATTTGATAGGGATTTTGGATTTATTGCAGGTGTTCCAAGCATGTAGCCTAAAATTATGCGGGCGGTTTCTGGGAGGGAGTAGACTGGTGATGAAAAGGGATTGGGCGGTCGGTATTCTAAGGTAAATGTTCCGTTTGTTATTTGACCTTTTATGAAGTTTCCAGCAAGGAGATCATAAATAATGTTTTCTTCTTCATTTTCTGTTATTGTTTTTCTTTCTTCTTCTGGGCTTTTATTAGCGCATGAGATGAGGAGTTTACGTATAAAGCTTGTTTTCAAGGTTTTATGGGCGATAATTGCCCCTAAAGTTATGAGTTCTTTTTCGTTGAGTTCGCGTGAGTAGGGAGTGGGAAGATTTGGAGGTTTTTTCAAAAGGAAGATATCATCTTCGTTTATAAAACCGTTAATAATTTCGTAGAGTAAGAGGTCGAATATTAATCTTAATAGGACTATTTCCGCTAAGTTTAGCTTTTTATTCATTAGTTTTATGGGTATTGATTTATAGCCAATTATCATTCCAGCTACTTTTCCATGGAAGTCGCTTAATTCTTCAAGATCCATGGTTTGGCTTATTTCTGGGAGATTTGTTAGGTGGATTTTATCTTCTTCAAAGTACGGTTTTATTGTTCCGTCACAACTCAAAGAGTATATGGTTTTTCTTAAGGTTAATTCGTCGTGGGATATGAGCCGGGATGCTTTTTTGACTTCAATTTCCTTGTATGCTACTAAAAGACCGACTACGTCTCTAAGTTCACCTTCTAAAAGATAGGGTTCTACGGGTAGTTGATCAAAAGATAGTTTTTTTAGGGAGAAGTCTTGGTTTTCCCTAAATTTTCCTGTTATGGTGCCTTCAGCAACAAGCCTGAGCAAGGTGGAAATTACGTCTTTTTTGTCTTTTCCTAAAAGTTCTGATAATTTACGGATACTCTGGGATCCGTGGGTTAATAATAAGCCTATAAGTTCTTTTTCTTCGGGTTTTAATTCGTTTAAATCTCGGGGAGCACTAACGGTTACGAAATCTACTACAAAGAAGCCGTTTTTAGTAGTGATAGCGCATACAGATTTGGAAGCTAAGCGATAAATTAAATCTAGTACTTCCTCGTTTTTTAGGGAGAGCATTTTCCCTATTTCACTTTCTTTAATACCGTCAGGGTAACTTATCAAAAGACCTAATACTCTTATCTCTTTTTTAGAAAGATCTGAAAAATCAGCTCTTAGAGGACTGATTTTAAAGCTTGACACGACAAAATTTTTACCCTTATATTTGCCGCTTAAAACGCCGTTTTTAGGATCAATAAGTAGTTTGAACAAATCTGAGACGTGTTCTTTTCTAATATCAAGCAATTTGGTCAAAGTTTTTTCTTCTAAAGTTCCATAGATGCTAGCATACCCAATAAACCTCGTAATTTGAAGATCGCTAAGCCAAGGAACCTTTGACTTAATTTTCTCTTGGAGAGTTTCTACTGTCAATCAATTATCACCAAAAGGAAAAGCCCTAATATTAATACGAGGATATTTTTAAAAAATCCTTTGATTTTTATATTGGATAATTATGCTGATTTAATAAGGGTGTTATTTTTGAAGGATTATGATAAGAACATCAGAAGTTTGACAGTTTTTGAGGGAAAAAACCGTTTTATTGAAGCAGGATTTCCTGTAAATAAGTATCGTTTGGCGCGTACAGAGGAAGAAGCGGTAAAATTTGCTAAAGAAATAGGTTTTCCCGTGGTTTTAAAAATAGTGGCGCCCAAAATCTTGCATAAAACAGATGTTGAAGGCATTATTTTGAATCTAAAGGATAACGAGGAGGTTTCTCAAGCTTTTAATAAGCTTATGAAAATCATGGAAAAACATGATCCTTCCGCTATGGAGACTGAAAAAGCAGGTATAATGATTGAAGAGATGGTGGAAGACGGGACAGAAACTATTATCGGGGGCTTTACAGACAAATCCTACGGGAAGGTTATAATTTTTGGCTTAGGCGGAATATTTGTAGAAATTTTACAAGATGTTTCTTTTAGATTAGCGCCTGTTGAAGATGATGATGCTTGGGAAATGGTGAAAGGAATCAAAGGATCAAAAATTCTTCTAGAAGGATACAGAGGAAAGGGACCTTTTGATGTTGAAAAACTTGTCGACATTATTGTAAAAGTTTCAAAGTTTTTCCATGAAAGAGAAGAAATTTTAGAGTTTGATTTAAACCCTACATTTGTTTTACCAAAAGGAAAAGGCGTAAAAATAGTAGACGTGAGAGTGATCCTAAAAAGCGATTAAGGAGGCAGGGAGGGTCTATTTTTTCAGGTTTAGGTCTCTTGAAGAATCATTTTAAGAAAATATTCGTGGAATCGGGTATCATTGGTAAGTTCGGGATGAAAAGCGGTGGCAAGTATGTTTTCTTGGCGGACTGCAACAACAATATCCTCTAATCTTGCTAGAATTTCAACGTTTTCTCCTATTTCTTCTATGGCCGGGGCGCGTATAAAAACGCCTCTGAAAGGTTCATCGCCTAAAACGGGGATGAGAAGGTCTGCTTCAAAACTTTCTCTTTGTCTACCAAAATAGTTACGTGAAACAGTGACATTTAGAAGGTCTAAAGTGGGTTGATTTGTCTCCCCTAACACCCGATCGTAAACGTTTCTAGCAAAAACAATTAATCCAGCACAGGTACCAAATAGGGGGACTTTTTTGGAGGAGAGCTGTTTAATAGTAGAAAAAACGTTTAACCGGGAGGAAACTTTCCCAAAAACAGTACTTTCTCCACCCGTGATTATAAGACCGTCAAGTCCCTCTATTTCTTCAGGCTTTTTAACGGGTAAAACTTCGCCTTTTAAGCCAAGCTTTTCTAAAGCCTTCTTTGTGATATCGATATGTTCTTCTAAATCGCCTTGTAATGCAAGAACACCAATTTTAATCATCGCTTTATAATCTCCTCAACAAAAAATTAGGGGAAAAATAGGGGAATTCTTTTTTAGATTTTTGAGCCTCTTTCTTGCATTCTTAATTCTAGGTCGTGTATGTCTAGCCCAGGCATAGCTTTTGTCTCAAGGACCATTTTTTGGGTTTCTGCCACTATTTCAGGGTCATCCCAATAGGAAACTGCAAGAACCATAGCAGTAGCCCGTGTTTCAGGATCTTGGGACTTGTAGATTCCTGATCCTACGAAAACACCGTCACATCCAAGGGACATTAAGAAGGCAGCATCGCTGGGAGTTGCTATGCCACCTGCTGCAAAGTTAACGACAGGTAATCGTCCTAATTTCGCTGTTTCTTTGGCTATATCATAGGAGACTTTTAATTTTCTTGCAGCTTTTATTAACTCTTGGTCTTCATCGATTATTGATGTCAGCCAGCGTACTTGGTTGTTTAATTTTTTTATGTGTCTGACTGCTTCTGCTACATTTCCTGTACCGGGTTCGCCTTTAGTTCTTATCATTGCAGCGCCTTCTTCTGTTCTTCTTAAAGCTTCTCCAAGATCCCTTGCACCGTTGACAAAGGGCGTTGTGAAGTCCCATTTCCATATGTGTCGCTCTTCGTCGGCTGGGGTTAAAACTTCGCTTTCATCAATCATGTCAACGCCTAAAACCTCTAGGACCTTGGCTTCGTAGGTGTGGCCTATCCTACATTTAGCCATCACGGGTATTGTTACATTGTCAAGTATATCTTCAATAATCGTGGCACTGGCGGTTCTTGCCACTCCTCCTGCCCGCCTGACATCGGACGGGAGCTTGTCCAAAACCATGATGGCGGTAGCTCCAGCATCTTCTGCTATCTGTGCTTGTTCAACGCTTGTAACATCCATTATTACGCCATGTTTACACATTCTGGCAAAACCGCGCTTAACGCGGACTGTCCCACGGGTTAATTGAGACTTTCCTAAGAAAGTCTGGACTCTACCATAATTTATTATGCTCTCCATTTTGTTAAAAGCCCCCAAACAATGAGGAAGTATCATTTATCTACAAATATTAGGGAGTTTTACAGACTTTAAAACTTTTTTGAATTTCACGCGCTTTTCTAAGAGTTGTTTCGAAGATTTTTTCACGGTTTTTAGAAGAATTTAATAATGTACAAATAGGGTCGTTTTTTTCTATAAATAAGCCTTGAAGAAGAATGTCAAAAATCCGAAGATTATGCAGTTTATCGTTTTTTTCCATAGCTTTTATATCAGGAACTATGCCGCTTTCAGTCGAAAAAACAATAGTTTTTACGGCGAATTTTTCCGCTGAAGGGATTTCTTTAGGCAGTTCGCCTTCACATGCAAGCACATGAAGCATTACCATGTTTTCGTTCGTCGCTATTTCGAAAGGTTCTAAGGATCCTTGGAGACGGGGATTACACTCCAAAATTACAGGTTCTTCATCATTACGAAGAACAAAATCAAACCCGTTACTTCCCACCAAACCTAAAGCTTTTCCAAGAGAGGAAAAAACCTCTTTTAAGCTTTCTAAAATCTTTTTTTCACCCAATTTCAATGGGACTATATTACCACAATAAGTAAAAGGACCAGGGCTTCCAAGACTATCGATCCCTATCAACTGTTCATTGATGCTTAAACATATGCAATCATTAGAAGTTCCAAGAACTGAAGCGCTTGAATGCTTACCTTCAACCAATTCCATGACGATTATTTTCCCTTCAGAGGAATCTTTTTCAAACTTGTTCTTAATAAAGTCTGCTTCTCCTTTATTTTTCAGCAGAAAGACGTTTACGCCTCCAGAACCACCTTCTCGCCTAACAACACAAGGATACCCTACTGAATCACAAACTTCGGGAACCTCATCGGCAACAGAGACTATGTCATGCTTCGGGACAGAAATCCCGTATTTTTGAGCAGTTTTATAGAGAAAACTTCTATTTCTCACCTTAACAATAGTTTCTTCATCGTTTCCTAAAATTTTGACATGATTCCTCAGCGCTTTCCAATAGGCGGGATAATCATCTAACCCAGCACCTAATAAAGCAAAATCAAAACCGCCAACTTCTTCGATCATTATCTCGGCCAATTTCATGAAATAGTCAGCTTTTGAACGCCACATCGTTCTTCTCAGACTTCCTCCTACCTCTTGATGCATAACGGAAAAAACCCACCAGCCTAATTGTTTAATTTCGGGATCTCCGAAAAAATCGATTATTCCTACATTCCAACCAAGAGACCTTACAGATGAAGCAATAGGTCTAGCATTAATAGCGATAATTAAAACATGTGACAATTAAAACACGACTATTCTTATGTATTCCTATTTTTAACCTGTTCTTTCTTCACTTAACTTCTTTTTTAAGCGATTTTCAACAAATTCATCGTAGGCTATGATTATCGTTACCGCAAGCAATGCGTTTATCGCGAAGACGATTAAACCATAGCTTATGACTATGTTCCATATATAAACGCTGATCATCTTTGACTCGAGGGGCTCGTAGGTTAGAAATATTAGCCATAAAGGAATAGCGATCACGGAACCAAATACTGGGGAAAGCCATCCTAAGTTGACACGTTTAATGTTACCTTCACTTTCACCGAGAATAAACAATGTTAAGCCAATCGTCATAACTATTACGAGCAGGGACAAGATATAGAAAATGTTACCGTTAAAAGCGTAGAACTTTGAAAGAGATTTACGGGCAAGGAAATCTTCTATCGCGTTAAGACTATTCCCAGTTATGGAACTTCCCAAAGGACCCCTATCTATTTTTGAAGAACCCAGTTCTTTTGCCCCAAAGAAAATCCATGACAAGATAAATAGAAGAGGAACTATGCAAAAACCGATTCCCATATTTTTAATAGTATGCCATTTCTCTACATCTTTTTTCAAAGTTGTTGTCGACAAAACTAAGAGAGAAGAGCATAAGACTAAGACTGCGATCAGAAAAGCAACGTCTAAAGTGAGGGATCCTAAGTCCCAGTTGTACGCACTCTTCATAGCGTTTTTATAATCTTTATCTTCGGCTTGGTTTCTTACCCAGTAGCTTAAAAATACCACCCCTACGCCGAAAAATCCACAACCTATGGCTGCTAATCTGAGAACGATTTTAGAACCAAAATTTGCAAACGCTAAAAACCCGATTAATATGCATGTAGGAATGTAGAAAACCCATAATGACAAAGGACTAATATGCCAACTTTCGGGAGCACCCGCACCAGCAAGAGTACCTATTACAAAACATCCGTAAAAGTTCTTAGAAAGAGCAGACCCAGCAAAGGCCAAAGCAGGAGCTACCGATAAGGCAAGAGGAATATAAACCGAACCAATATCAATGGATAACTCAAAAAATTCCAAGATAAACGCGAAAAAACCAAAAAAAAGCACTATAGATAAAGATTCAACGGTGAAAAAATTAATAACGCTGAAAAAACCTTCCTCCCTAGGCATTAAAATTTTTTTAGGAGCTTCAGCTTCATAGACTTTCCTTTTTAAGGCTTTAAACTCACTTTCAAGCTTTTTCTTCTCCGCCTTAATCCCACTAGCAGATAACTCACCAGACTCAACACTTTCTTTAAACTCCTCAAGCACCTTTTTCACATCATCAAAATCACTACTCAACCTTAACCACCCGAACATACAAAACATAAAAAATAAAAAAACAATTTTTATGCTAAACTTGTTAACCCCTCCTATTTTTTAACTTATTCGTTAAAAAAACTCATTTCAACAAGAAAGGGAAAAAAATCAGGGTGCTTATAAGGATTTCAAGAGGAAAAAAAGAAAGACAAAGAGGGAAAGATGATTCACTAAAAAACAGAAATCTTTACTTACATAAAAAAAAGGAAAAAAAACGGAGGGAGAGTTCAGAATTCTGCCGGTATTTCAGGAAATTCCTCGTCCTCGGTAAAATAAACAGGGGCTGCCGCTGCGCCTCTTTTCACTTCTATATTCTCTAAACCTAGCTCTTTGATCAGTTCTTTTACGCGATTTCTCAGAGTAACGGGTGTAGTGTTGGCAATATCTGCGATCTGTTGCTGCGTTCTACGCTCACCAGTGATGATTCCACTAAGGTACAAACAGGCAGCTGCCATGCTTGTAGGGTTTTTACCGGCCATAATATTCTTTTCCTTTGCTTGTTCTAAGAGTTCAATGGCTTTTTTCTGGGTTGGCATTGTGAGTGTTAATGAACTACCGAGCCGAAATACTAATTTTTTAACATCAAGAGGTGCTCTCCTTATCTTAAGTTCTTCTATCAGGACTCTGAAAGCTTTGCTAAGATCTTTTTCACTGACTTGTGATACGTTAACGATGTCTCTAAGAGTTCTTGGAATTTTTTGCAATCGACATGCAAGATAGAGTGAGGCTGCGATCATCGAGCTTATGCTTCTGCCTCGGATGAGATTTTTCTTAAGGGCACGTCTATAAATTCCTGCTGCTTCTTGTTGGACATGGGACGGAAGGCCTAAAGCGCTTGAAAGTCTTGCAAGTTCTCTCAGTGCTTTGCGTAGGTTTCTTTCTTGGCCTGAGCGTGCCCTTTTGTCGACCCATCGGAGACGTCGGATTTTGGCGCGTTTTGATGCGCTCATCCTACCAGAGCTAAGGTCTCCAGGTTGTCCTCCGATTTCTGTTGCTAAACCTTTGTCAGGACGAAGGAGGGACAAGGGAGCTCCGACACGGCTTCTTTTTTGTTCTTCTTGGGGGGTGAAGGATCTCCACTCCGCAGATCGGTCCATAACACGATCATCTAGGACCAAACCACAATCCATACAGACAAATTCGCCCCTGCTGTAATCGGTAAAAATATTGTTCCCTCCGCATTCAGGACAAATCTTTTCATTACCTATGGGTGGCGAAACACGTTTAGTTTTAGCTCCATTCATAAATTTCACCAATTTTTTAAACAAATTAACCTTCATAAATTTAAACATTCAAAAGTGCAGTGATAATGGGGGGATTTAAGGGGGTTGATGGGGGGTTTTTTGGGGGACTTCGTGTTTTATTACGTACCAAGGTAGTAACTTCACTATTAATACGATACCCAAATATATAAGTTTTACGTACCCTGGTGGTAACTTGTTGGCTGAAAAGTTATTCCGATAATTTTCTCCGTAAATTCCGAGGGATATCGCGTTAAAGGATCGCCGAGGTCAACTGTATACAACATTATGTAATTAAGATATAAAGTAATTCATTTATAAATTTTACGTATGTAAAAAGTAATCTCTATTTATAGACATTTCAAAAGGGTACAGGGAAAATCTCAAAAAAATAAAAAACAAATACTGGTGTTAGCAGTAGCGGCGATGTTAAAGGCTTTTCTGTACGCTTGCAACGTTATGAAGCGCGGGAACAGGAAAGGTTATTTTTCCATTTAAAAGACAAAAAAAGGTTAAAATAAAAAAAGTTCTAAAAGTAGGTCTTTATAATTAAATTACTTAGGGTAAAAGTTAGAAAAATGGTGTAAAAATGACCCTATCTTTTTTACCTTTTATCTGTAAAATTCTTTAACGAAATAGGGAAAAAAATTGAAAATATAGCTTTTTTCATGTCTAAAATCGACAGGGGGGAATCCGTGTTTTTTTACTGTTTAATGTGGTGCGAGGGTGTTGAGTTTTAAAAATCTTTACTTATCCTCATTAATAACTTTTATAGTTTTCAAAAATGATTCGTAATACCAAAAATATGGTTTCGGTGTGGTTATTTTGAAGTTCAAAGTGAATTTGTTAACATAATTCTACTAGTAGACAGGGAAGGAGGAGTAAAAGAAAACTCGGAAAAGAATCAAAGTTAATCCCCCTGTTTACGAGTGGTGAATTAATAAAAGATAAGAGAATTTTCTTAAGCTTTAAATACGAAATACCATACATTTTATTGTATGAGAATTGATACAGATTTAACAGAGGAAGATCGTAAAAAAGTCAAAAAATATGCGGATAAAAAGGGTTTAAAGCTGAGAAGAGCCTATACGATACTAATAAGAAAAGGATTGGAGTATGAGAAAATCTAAAACTGGTGGTTTTTGAATAGATTGTTGAAGATTGGGTTATCTTTCTTGCTTAAGAACAAGTTAGAAAAGGATTACTAAAAATATTTTTTTCTAAATAAGTTAGAAAAGGGTTATTATATAGGATTTGAAACGAGTGTTGGGTGTATTTCGTCTTTGAAGTAGGGGAATTTTTCTAGGATTTTTCGAGGTTTTGCTCTTAGTTCGTGCCAGTATTCTACAAACTGGTTCTTGAACACATCCCAACTTTCTTCGAGTTCGCCTACGCCCTCAAATTCATCGGCTATTATGTATCTTTCTTGGTTCTTGAACCAGTTCCAGAAGTCGGGGGTTTTCATAACGGAAGATTGGGTTGGGTATAAGTTTTCTTCTTTCCAAGTGAGTCCTTTTGCTTCCCTTTGGATTAGGACTATACCGTAGCGAACTTTCACACGATACATTTTTTCTTCTGTGTAGGGGGATCCATTTATCCCTACGACTTTCCCTATCCCGTTTTCCAGTAGCCAGTCTCTTATTTCGGTGAATACACTTTGCATGTTATCGAATAAATAGCTGTAAATTCGTTGGTTTTCGTCCAATTTTCTTTCATTAGTGCGGGTGCGAGGTAATGTGGGTTGAGGGTTTGCGAAGACTGCCATGTCTTCCCAGTTGTAGTCTACGTCGTTGAATATTTCTTCATTTACTTTTTTTAGAACTTTTTCATTTTCTTCTTTTGACCAAAAAATCACAACATCCAAAAAGCTTTCTGCATCTGGTTCCTCCCAGAAATCACCACCACGTAAAGTATCGTACAGAGAAAATCTCCATCCCCACTGTCGGGGAGCGTCTATCTTTATCTTGTCGATATGTTCAAGAATTTTTTTCTCAAACTCATCCATTTCTCTAGTCACTTCATCCCACTGCTCTTTTACAGTTAAATAATGCGCTTTTTCTATATCATTTCTAGGCTTCCAACCTAGTTCTTCAAGGGCTTCTACTGCTTCATTTTGAATATAACCATATTCACATAATAAAGCCTGGGCGAGGTATTCAATTACCCTCGAATCTCCTATCTCCCCAAGAGCCCATATTACTTTCTTTCTAACGCTTAAAGATTCATCCTTTAGAACTTCGAC
>JBHLKN010000068.1:0-10815 GCA_048886645.1 Candidatus Hodarchaeota archaeon
TAAAAAAGCGGATAACTATGGGGGCACGATATCGTAGCGTTCGCCCCAGGAAGCGGGAAAGGAACCTCAAGATATGCATAATCACGGTAAAAATCCGGTATAAACTCCTCCCTAGGAACCTTAAGCATAGCTTCAATTATCCTTGATGATTTTAAAAATCCGTGCCTAATTAACCAATCTACTTTCCTCTTTCTCTCCTCTAAAAAGACCTTTTTTGTTTTTTCAGGCTGTTTTGGCGGAGGGATAACCCAACCCATCCGAAAAAACACCTCAACCAATCAAATAAAAAATAATGACGGATTAATGGTTTATTTTCCGTTAAGTATGCTTTTTTAAAAGCTGGAAGGTTTTTCTTGCATCCATCTTTCATTTAGCTTTCTAAGTTTTCTACAATGTTCCTCAACCCATTCCGGGGCAACTTTATCCTTAGCTACCCCCGAATCCGTTGCCGCCTTCGCGACTGCCGAAGCTTCTACAGGAAAAACTTCTGGGTGTAAAGGATTAACTATTATGTATTCTTCATTCAACTCTTCTTCCTTTACGAGGCTCGCTATTGCTTCTGCTGCCGCCACCTTCATCGCTTCATTTATATCCGTAGCCTTAACATCGAGGGCACCTCTAAAAATCCCTGGAAATCCTAAAACGTTGTTTATTTGATTTGGATAGTCTGAACGCCCAGTTGCAACTATTTTCGCTCCTGCTTCTAAAGCATCTTCGGGCATAATCTCTGGGACAGGGTTAGCCATGGCAAAAACAACAGCATCATCTGCCATGCTCCGTACCATCTCCTTCGTAACTACTTTCGCCACACTCAACCCTACGAAAACGTCTGCACCCTTTATAGAATCGCTAAGCTTGCCTACAATTCCTTCTCTATTAGTAACCTTTGCAATTTCGTCTTTATACGGGTTCATTCCTTCCTTTCTTCCTTCATAAATTACCCCTTTAGTGTCGCACAAAATGAGGTCTTTTGCCCCCATAGCGATCAAAAATTTAGTGCAAGCTATACCGCCAGCACCCGCCCCGCTAAACGCTACCTTAATCTCGTCAATTTTTTTGCCAACAATTTTCAAAGCATTAATCAAGGCCGCTCCAAAAACCACAGCAGTACCGTGCTGATCATCATGGAAAATCGGAATACTCATCTCTTTTTTGAGTCTTTCCTCTATATAAAAGCAATTAGGGGCAGCTATATCCTCAAGGTTTATGCCTCCAAAGCTTGGTTCTAAAAGCTTAGTAGTCTCCAGAACTTTATCAGGATCCTTCGATTTAATGCATATAGGGAAGGCGTCAACCCCCGCAAGCATCTTAAAGAGTACGCATTTTCCTTCCATCACAGGTAGACCGGCTTCTGGCCCTATATCTCCTAACCCTAAAATGGCGGTGCCGTCTGTTACAACTGCAACCATGTTCTGCCTCGCAGTATACTCCCAAACCTTCTCAGGATCTTTTGCAATTATTTTACAAGGTTCCGCCACGCCAGGCGTATATGCAAGACTTAAATCTTTAACATTTTTTAAAGGGGTTTTACTCACAACACTAATCTTCCCATGATAAGGTGGGTTATTTCTATGATATTCTAACACCTCGTCCACGCTAAACTTTACTAAACTCTTTGACTTCAAAATTTATCACTACTCCTAAAAAGCACAAAAAATTAACTTTTTAGTTTGGATAAAAGCGGATTTTCTCCTTAAATCTTTCTTATATAGATTATTTAAAATTATTTGAGGTTTAAATCGCCCTGAAATGAAAAACTCTTTTTTTCGGAGTTTTTTTCGATCGATAAATTTATATAGCTACTAATGAATATTTTTATCTACATATATAGAAATCTACATATAAATATAACTACACGATAAAAATCCCACGAACGAAATAAAATTAATCTTTGACAAGGGATTCAGAAAAGGTGTTTAAGATGAGTCACAAAAACAAAGCAAAACTTCCTAAACTAAGATACACCTTCGAACAGCTTGCAAATGTACGCTGGTTAGGCGGAAGCTTCCGGCCAGACGGATGCACCTTTTCGCCTGACAGTAAGCAGATGATTATCGTGATAGACCTAGATGGCCAGAGAAACCTCTGGCTTATGCCCACTATGGGGGGCTTTCCTGTACAACTTACCTTCTTCAAGGATCGGACTGTTCGAAGAGTAAAATGGTCTCCTGTCTCAAACCAGATCGCATTTACAGCAGACCATAAAGGAAACGAGCTCGAACAACTTTACCTCCTAGATCTTGACGCCGAGGCAAGACCTCGTCTGCTTATTGACAATCCTGAGAAGCGATATATGCTCTCCCAATGGTCACCGGATGGCAAGTTTCTTTACTTCGCCACAGATGATCGCAACCCGCGCGCTCTTGATGTCGTTCGAATTGAGGTAACCACAGGCAAGCAAGAAAGACTCACAGAAGAAGATAAGATCCTAGAGCCCGAACGTTCGTCTCCCAAGGGAAATTATCTACCAATAAGCGAAACATTTGGGAACGACCACTCTACTATTCATCTCTTAGATTTGGAAACTGGGAAACGGCATGAGCTTACACCCCACACAGAGCGAGCACGCTACTACTTTCAAGCCTGGAGTCAAGACAACCGTAACCTCTACGTGACTACGGATGATGGCTCCGAATTTATGCGTCTTATTCAAATCGATGTGGAGACAAACAAGCAAAAAATTATTGCCGAACCGCAATGGGATATCCTTATGGCGACAACTTCTAAGGACGGTAGATGGTTAGCTTACACAATTAATCGTGGTGGTCATTACATTATTGTGCTACGAAACCTTGAGACAGAAGAAGAACGCTTTATTGGTGAAGAATCACCAGCTCTTCGTGTTGATCTTAAATTCACGCCAGATAGTCGCTATCTTGTATTCATTCAGATGGAAGCAACACGGGCTGGAGATTATCACATATTCGACATGGAAAACGGCAGTATAAGACGTGTAACAAATTCCATGTCAGGCGGCGTTCGGAGCGAACATCTTATTGCGCCTGAACTCGTCCAATATGAGAGTTTTGATAGACCTATTCCAGCATGGCTTTATCTTCCGAAAGGGGAAGGACCGTTCCCGTGTATTCTCTCTATACACGGCGGTCCTCAGATCCAGGAAATACCTTTCTATTATCATTTTTACCAATGTCTCCTTCAAGCTGGTATTGCCATTCTTGCACCCAATATTCGTGGCTCCGCAGGATATGGGAAGACCTATATGCGTCTTATCCGGCGCGATTGGGGAGGAGATGAGCTTCGAGACATTGAAGCAGCAGCAAAATTCCTAAAGGCACATCCAAAGATTGATGGCGAGCGAATTGGAGTCTATGGTGACAGTTTTGGTGGCTTTGCAGTTCTCTCAGCATTGACACGTCTTCCTGACTACTGGCGTGCGGCTATAGACATCGTAGGTCCTTCTAATCTAGTGACTTTCCTTGAAGCCATTCCGGAGTTTTGGAAGCCAATGGTGAAGGAATTGGTTGGAGATATTAATGATCCAGAAGACCGAAAATTCTTGATCGAACGGTCACCAATTACCTATATTGATCAGGCAAAAACACCCATCCTCATCATTCAAGGAGCCAATGATCCGCGCGTCGTAAAAACAGAGAGCGATCAGATGGTGGAAGCACTTCGAAAGAAACGTGTACATGTAGAATACCTAGTTTTTGAAGACGAGGGACACGGTTTCACAAAGACAGAGAATGCGATTCGAGCATGGAAACAATCTGCAAAATTCTTTTTCGAGCATCTCCTTGTAGGTGTGCCAGAAGAAATATAGGGTTTTTCTTAGTTAGAATTTTGCGTGAACCCAGTCTATTTGTTCCCTTTTTTCTGTAACCACCGTTAGTAGGTTTTTAACCGTTGATTTAAAGGCTTGTAGTGCTCCAGGATGCATCATTAGGAAAAGGTCTGAGCCTGCTAAGGCAAGAGTTAGCGCGGTTACTGTCTCCCAGAGTGGTCCTCTGAAGGCTCTTGGTCCCCATTGAGGCATTTTTTTCTCGCTTTTATTCGCTTCTCTTGCACCCCATGCGTTGGTTGTACCCGCGCTCATAGGCATTTGGAGAACCTCATCACCTCTAAGAGCGCTAATTCTTACCCTTTCATAGTTTGAAAAGGCATATTCAAGACCATACCCTAAAGCAGCGCATGTAGGATCTATTACTATCTGATTTTTTGGCATTTCTCTCTTAAGGAGGTTCGTGTTTAAAAGGCGAGCATCATTGACATTCATCTGTGTAAAAGCAATCACGTTATGTCCATATTTTTTGGCTGCATCCACCACTTTTTTCCAGTCCATATCCAAGCTTACCGAATTTAGAAGAACTCTTTCCCCTTCCGCTACTTCCGCTGCCTTTGCCAGCACCTCCGGATCCTTGTCTTTATCCCCCGAACCCCCAACTATCACAGGCACATCAACCGCCTGTAATACCTCTTCTACGGTTCTTGCCGCTTCATTTACCGGAGTATCATTAATTAAAGGATCAGTGCTTATCAAGTGTATTGTCACAGCATTCGCCCCATATTCCACTGCTTTTCTAGCCCAATCACCAGGATCCTCATAAACATCTTCATATTTTTCACGAACTGGCTGGCTCAGAAAATCTCCAGGAACGTCGAAAACATCTATCGCTATGGACGGCGGATTAGGATTTTCATATTCAAACAAGTAAAAGGGCATCGTTTTTTCGCCGCCTATCGTTACAACGCTTTTCCTCGACCCACCTTGAGCCTTCTTAGCCCCGATTTGCACTTCCACAACCTCGCCTGGCCATTCAGTGATAGGTGGCATAAAAGTCGCAGAGAGAAGTTCTGTAGGTAAAACAAGCACTTCAGGAACTGCTTTAGCCGCAGCTGCCGCCTGGGCAGAAGGCTGGACTATCGGCACCATTGAGCTTGGCAAAATCTCAAACTCTAAAGCATCAGTCTCAATTATAACATTTTCAAGCTCTATTTCTCCCAACTGATCAGCCATAGCCATCAGTTTCTCTATAATTTCCTGAATTCCCTTATCTTCCTTCTCACCCTCTTTTTCCTTAGGTTCAACCATTATTCATCCACGCTCTCCAAAGCTTTTATTTGCCCTTTTCCACCTTCTTAATTATTACTTTTTCAGCGTAAATTTTCGCACCTTTCAAAACTATCTTAACCCCACCACCAATGCCAGGCAACAAAGCTCCACCAGGCAAAGTTATAGTACCCGCCTCTATGGTAGGCGTTGAGGAAGATGCAACCATACCTCCTGCTTCTACTTCCGCAGCCTCTGCAGGTATCTCTTCTTCTACCCATCGTTCGACCACTGGATGATTGACATTTCTCAGGAAATTTTCCAGATCTTCGAGTGTCTCTACATCTTCTTCTGTAGCTATTTTCTCTGCCATGCCGTCTAAAGCATCCATAATCCTGTCTTTTACAAATTTCGGCATCCACACTACCCTGTTTAATCCACCCTCTTTTTCTAAAAACTTGTAAGATCTTAAGTATTCAATAGCCATGCCTACAAAACCGTTTACCTGCGCGCCTCCTCCCACTTGAGACGAAAGTTCTGCAAAAGTTAAACCGTTAGGAGTTTTTCCTTTAAAGTCCCTGTTAACGACGCCTATACCGTCCACTTCAGGTATGTAAAAAGCGATGGACTCAAAACATCCGCAGCTTGTATGGGGATAATCAAAAATACTATGGAGATACACTCGCTCTGTTTCGCCCATGGACCTCTTTTTAACCGTCTCGTTTATACCGGTGTATTCCCCGGACACATCATCAACGAGATCGCCTTTTTCTATGGGGAAGTTTGCTCCTTCTGGGTCTATTCTTGCCGCTGCCCTTGCATCAAACCATGATATAGCACCGCATAAAGAGATCCTTGAAGGCGTGACCACGCATACGTGGGTTGGGGCAAAACTTTGGCATAAAGTACAAGCATAAAACTCGCCCACTTCCTCGTCCCTTAATCCTCTAGCCCTAGCATCTCGAGCTTCATAAATCTCTAAAGCTTTTGAGTACATCTCCTCTACTTTGTCAGGATCCGTTATAATAGTGACCTGCATCTTCTCAATGATGGGCAGTTCCTCTTTGAAGAGTTTGCAAAGCACATCTCCCCAGTATTGAAACTTGGTGAATCCCTCTTTGAAGGTTTTTTTCCCGATGCGGATAACCACGTCATACCGCTGATTTAAGTGCATCACTCCAGCGATCCAGTTTGTAAAGTCGTGGATTCGCCTTTCAACGACTCCCTCAAGCTCCTTTTCTATTTGGGCACCCGCTACCTCTATTAAGAGTCCAAACCTGTAGGTATTTTCAGGTTCAAGCTCGTCAAGATCTTTTCCAACAACTATGGTTTTTTCATCCTCTATCTCATCCATATTTCTTGCCTGCACTATTTCAAACTTTTTATCACATTTAATGCCACCCAGTTCCACGTGAGTTTCTTTCCACCGTAATCTTTCACCTTCATAGATTATACCTACATCCACTGGCGAAATTTCTTTGAAAGTTTTTTCTAACAAGCCCATTTTTTAAGTCTCCTAAAATTTTCTAGGGTATCAAATGTAAACCGTTGAAAAACATTGACACAAATCAGCTAAAATCTATAAAAAAGTCTAAACTAAACTTTACAAAGAAATTAAAGGTTTTCTTTTAAAAGATTGCTTATTCTTTAAAAAAGTTTTCGCTTTTCTTTATTAAAAACCTTTAAAATACACGTTTTAGTAAATTGTTTTTCTTAAAAACTTTAAAAAAGAAAAAAGAAAAATGAAGGGAACTCTTTTATTTTTTGAGTATCATGACTTCGGTGCTTTTAATTACTGCTTCTACTTCGTCTCCTTCCTTTATTTCAAGTTCTTCTACAGCTTCCTTTGTGATTACACTTGTCACGACAACTGGAACTTTTATCTCTATTTTAACTTTGGCAGTTACTCCATCTTTTTCCACGCTTTTTACTATACCTTTTAACTTATTTCTTGCACTTAATTTCAAACCACATGCCTCCCATAACTCGGGGTTTTTTAAAGCATCTTGGATATATGCGTCAAAATTATCATATTTCCGTAAGATGCGTTTTCCTACTTCTGTTAAAACGGTCATCCCTCCACCTCCTTCGCCTCCTTTTTTGCTCTCCACTATCTTTACTCCAAGCCTCTCTTCTATCTTTCGGAGCCAATTCCATGCTGCCCTGAAAGACACTTTGGTTTTTTTTGAAGCTTTAGCTAGAGATCTATGCTTTTCTATAGCGTTTAAGAGGTTTCTTCTACCCTTTCCTACTACTGGTTCTCCTTTGTGTTCTAGCCATACTTTGGCGTGAGGCTCGACTCTTTCCAAGAGTTCTTTTAAATTTTTGGATTGATTTTTATTTTTTTCAAGCATTTTTAGTCATCACATAAAGGGTAGGAGTTTTTTCTTCTCATATTTTCTAGTTTTATTTATTGTCGATATTATTTTACATGCATAACGTTTAAATATAAGTTTTTTGTTTGTTGATCATCGATATTACTTTACATGCATAACGATGAAAATAGAACATGGGACAAAATAAAGGTGAACTAGATGGAAATCACAGCAAAAACGCTAACAATGATCGGTATAATTGCCATAGCAGTAACCGTAACAAGCGCTTACTTCATGTTACAGGATGAGGATGAACTAATGCTAGCCACAACCACGAGCACCTACGATTCCGGACTCCTCGACTACATACTGCCACCCTTTGAAGAAGAAAACGATGTCATAGTAAATGTCCTCGCAGTAGGAACAGGACAAGCCCTAGAATACGGAAAACGAGGCGACTGCGATGTTATCCTAGTACACTCAAGAACAAGCGAAGACGAATTCATGAACGAAGGATACGGATCTCTTAGATTCTGCGTAATGTACAACGACTTCGTCATCGTAGGACCCCTCGACGATCCAGCAGATCTACTATCAATTAGCCCAGTAAACGTAACCCAGGCCTTCCTAACAATCTATGAAGAAGGAAAAGCAGGAAACATCAAATTCATATCAAGAGGAGACGACTCAGGAACTCACAAAAGAGAAAAATTACTGTGGGAAAAAGCAGGCTTCGACTATGAAAATGACATCGTTATCCCTGAAAATGTTGACTGGTATTGGTCCGTAAGCCAAGGCATGGGTAGTACTCTCCAAATGGCTAACTGGGAAATGGCCTATACTCTTACTGATAGGGGCACATGGATTGCCTTAAAATCAAACTTAGAAGATTTAAAAATAGTATTAGAAGAGGATCCAGATTTAGTAAATCCCTATGGAGTAATAGCTGTAAATCAGACACTCCATCCATACGTTAAATTAGACCTTGCAAAGAAACTCATAAAATTCCTCATATCCACTGAAGGCCAACAACTCATAAATAACTACACAAAAGGCGGAGAACAACTCTTCTTCCCCTTATGGGACGAAAATGGCCATCATTTACACTACACCAATTGCCCAACCGTGCACGAAGAAGAAATGAACAGACCAGAAGTCGGCTTAGACCCCCCACCATACACAGATATTCTTAATGAAGGCATCATGATACTTAACCGAAAATTCGCAATTCTAACCTAAAAAATACTCTCATATGTTTCTACCATTTTTATCAAACTTCCCCCTTTTATCCCCCTTTTTTTATTCATGGGAAAATAATGGTGGCCGAGAAAATATGGAATATAAAAATAAAATCCTCTCAAAGAGGTGAAATATGTTTGGTTGAACTTATTTTCAATAGAGAAATTTTTGAAATTACCCTCCTCTCCTTAAGAGTTTCTGGAACCGCGGTCTTAATAGCTGCCTGTATCGGTATACCCGCTGGAACCTTGATCGCACTAAATGAATTCCCTGGAAAAAACTTTCTTAGAACCATAATAAACACCCTAATGGGGCTCCCCCCAGTCCTTGTAGGTCTTTTAGTTGTTCTACTCTTTTCAAGATCTGGGCCCTTCGGGCAGGCTGGAATCCTTTTCACACCCACTGCGATGATAATCGCTCAACTAATCCTCACATTACCCATAGTAACAGGAATAACAACTTCCGCCATTGCAAGCGTGGACGAACGAATCAGGGACACTTCTCTCTCTTTAGGAGCTGATAGTAATCAATGCACTATAATGATCTTCAAAGAGGCAAAACTCGGTATCATGGCTTCAGTAATCGCTGCCTTTGGAGCAGCAATATCAGAAGTAGGCGCAGTAATACTGGCTGGAGGAAACATTCGATTCAAATCAAGAGTACTTACTACTGCAATAGTCGAAGAGACAGGAAGAGGAAATTTTGGCCCCGCCATGTCCTTAGGAATAATCCTTTTAACCATCGCCTTCATTGTAAACCTACTCCTCACATATCTGCAGAGGAGATAACTTCTGATGACCTTCGTAGAATTCAAAACTGTCTCAAAAAAGTTTCCAGAAAAAGAAGTCCTAAAAAACATTAGTTTTGAAGTGGAAAAAGGGGAAACTTTCGCAATAATCGGTCCAAACGGCTCGGGTAAAACCACAATACTAAGACTACTACACATGCTAGACACTCCCACTTCTGGAAAAATAATTTTAGATGGAGAAGACACAAACTCATCCCCCCAAAACCAACTACGACTCAGAAGACGTCAAAGCATGGTGTTCCAAAACCCCATAATGTTCAGAACTACCGTCTACAAAAACATAGCAGCTGGCCTCAAATTCCGCAAAGAGAAACCAGAAGAAATCGATAAAAAAGTCAAAGAAACCCTAAAATATTTCGACATGTTAGAATTTGAAAACCAAAAAGCCACGACTCTTTCCGGGGGAGAGATGCAAAAAGTAGCCATTGCCCGAGTTCTAGTTTTAAAACCAGAACTCCTCCTCCTAGATGAACCCACAGCCAACCTAGACCCCGCAAGCGGCGCCCTAATTGAAGAAATGATAAAAGCCATAAAACAGAAAAAAGAACACACGATAATAATGACCACTCACAACATGTTCCAAGCAAAAAGGCTCGCAGACCGCGTGGGGTTTCTATACGATGGAGAAATAATAGAATCAGGACCTGTAAAAGAAATCTTCGAAAACCCAAAAGATAAAAGAGTAAAAGCATTCATTTCAGGCGAAATAATCTTTTAATCCCGCCAATCCAATTACCATAATAAAAAAGATTAGGTCAAAATTCTTCTAATAAACGATGTTCAAGGGTCTTATTTATGGTAGATTTTAGCGTGGTCATTTTAGCCGGAGGTCCTGGCTCCCGAATGCAATCTGTTCATCATGATAAAGCCTTAATTGTTATAGATGAAAAACCTTTAATTTCTCATGTAGTGGAGGCTGTAAACTCTTTAACAGACGAAATAATTGTCGTAATAAGCCGCGAAAAAGCAGTTAAAGAATATGAAGCTATACTTCCTAAAAAAGCGCGCTTAGTTTTTGACAGATCTTCATACAAAGACATTAAAACACCCGTATTAGGCCTATTAACCGGGTGCTTGTTCTCGACTTCAGAATATATCCTATGTTTGCCATGCGACTCCCCCTACATCGAAAAAAAAGTCTTACAGACCCTAATCGAAGAGACGAATAGTTACGATGCCGTAATACCCCGCTGGGAGAGCGGTTTCATAGAACCCCTACACGCAACCTATAAAAGAATAACAACAATTATCGCAGCAGAAAAAGCCTTAAACGAGAAAAAAATGGATATGAGGACCCTAATAAACAACCTTAAAAAAGTCAAATATATACCCATAGAACAGTTCAAAAAAGCAGACCCAAACCTTAAAACCTTCATCAATATAAACCGACCAGAAGACCTCAAAAAAATCAAGTAAAACTTATTTCTTTCGGTGTTTTTGTT
>JBHLKN010000069.1:0-10772 GCA_048886645.1 Candidatus Hodarchaeota archaeon
ATAGCAGAAGATATCAAACTAGCATACAATCAATGGAAACGCTAACAAAAAGTTAATGATGAAAAATTTGGCTGAGAAGATTAGCAAACTGCCCTATAAATGCCAATCTTCTTAGTCTACTTTATCTTTTATTTCTTATCTTATTCTTACCTTATTCTTATCTTGAAATTCATAAACGCCGTGATTCATCCCCCACTCCCTTTTGGAAGGCAGATCCTCGCGACAAAGTTAAAAAGAATAGAATGTTTTTTTCTTAAAAGATTGAAAAAATTAGCCCTTATTTTAAGAGGAGAATATAAGTTATGAATGCCCATAATATTCGATTAGAGGTGGAGTTAAAGGATACTCCTGGGCAACTATTGATGGCTTTGGAACCAATAGCAAGATTTGGAGGTAATATTAGGGGGATATTCCATGAAAGGGAGAGAAAGATGGGGGACACTTTACCCGTTGTTTTTCTTTTTGAACTTGAAGATCTAAAAAACCTCCGTCATATAAAGTCTGCTCTTGAAGAAAAAGGAATAAAAGTTGTTAAGTCTTTGAAAGATGCTGAGATTTTTAAAAAGATAGTTCTCCTGATAGGTCATGTTTTTGCTACAAATATCTTGGATACCCTAGATAGAATAATGGCATGTGGTGTGAGAGTTAGGGAGGTTTCTGCCATGATAAATAGGCCTGAGGATCCTTCAACTGTTAAACTTTTTATTGAAGCAAATGAACAACAAAAGCTTGATATTGCTATGAATGAGCTTGAAAAAATATGTGAGGAAAAAGACCTAGTGTTGATCAAATCTTAGTTATAGTTGGTTTGCTTTTCGAGGAGAAAGAAAGTTGGTTGATGTTCGAATAATTTTAGTAGGATTTGGAACGGTAGGAAAAGGCTTTTTAAACGTAGTTCTTGAGAAAAAAAGCTTTTTAAAAGAAAGTTACGGGTTAAACTTGCTTATTAACGCCGTTTTTAAGAGTGACGGGGGCTTTATATCAAACACAGACGCGGGCCTTGATATACAAAGCCTCCTCTCAATAAAAGATTATAAGGAAAATCCACAATGGGTCAAAGAAGCAAAAGCCTATGATAAAATACCAGAAATGGAAGCCGACATTGTTATCGAACTCACACCTACAAATATCGGGAACGGTGAACCGGGATTAGGACATATAAGACAAGCATTAAAATCTGGAAAAGATGTAGTTACGGCCAACAAAGGACCCTTTGTTGTTGCTTTCCAAGAACTTATCACTCTTGCTGAAGAGAACAAACGATTTCTTCATTATGAGGGAGCTGTAGGCGGCGCCATTCCTGTTTTTTCTTTAGTAAGAGAACCCTTGAAAAGTGGTAAAATAATCAGTATTGAAGGCATATTAAACGGAACAACAAACTTTATCCTTTCAAGAATGGCTTCGGAAAAGATACCTTTTGAAATAGCGCTAAAAGAAGCCCAAGAGCTAGGATATGCTGAAAGGAATCCAAGCTATGACATAGACGGAATAGATGCAGCAGGTAAACTTTTAATTCTCACAAACACCATCCTGAGAAAACCGGAAGAAAGATTTGTAAAATTTGATGAGATAAAAATAGAGGGCATAAGAAACATAACTCAAGAGGCAGTAGAGCTTGCAGAAGAAAACAACCTTGTGATAAAACATGTCGCATCAGCAAAAGATGGAAAATTAGAAGTGGGGCTGAAATTGCTTCCAAAAACTTCCCCTCTCGCCGTAAATGGCACTCTAAACGCTATCACTTTTAAAAGCGACTTAGCAGGAGAAATTACCATAATTGGCGAGGGAGCAGGAGGGAGAGAAACAGCAAGCGCCATACTAACAGACATAATCACAATATCACAAAAAAGGAAAAAAACAAAAAACAACAATTAAGCAAGCTATGTTCTCCTTACCGGTTGATACCCTTTTAAAGAACAGCTTTGATTGTTTTTGCATCTTCCACAATCTCTAGGATGTGTTTTACAACCAGCTAGAAATGCAAAACCCCCACCTATTCTAGCCTCTTCTCTCCCATAAACATTCACTTTTTCTATCACATAATCCAAACCTTCTATTCCAGAACTACCACACCAATCAACATACTCTAAGCCTGCCATTTTCCCAATTTTAACAGCTTTTTTCATCAAATCACGGGAAGCACCATGATGATGATCTAGGACAAAATTTGGCCTAAAAGCAAGAAAATTCACAGGTAAAGAAGGATCTATACCCGCTATAAAATCACATATCGGTTTGATTTCACCCTCATTTAATCCCGGTATTACTAATACCCTGAACTCCCAAAGTTTATCCTTCGCCTCCATCCCAATCACTTCGGCATTCCTTAAAACAGGCTCAACAGGAGCCCCAGTCAAGGCCCTGTGAACATCATCATGATAAGCCTTAATATCGTATGTTATCGAGTCTGAAAAACGTAAAACCCTTCCCAAAGATTCCTCGGTTAAAAAACCGTTCGTATCAAAATTAACTTTCATTTTCGGATCTATCTTCCTTGCTTCTTCTACAATTTTCTCAGCATAAGGTAAGGAACAGGTTGCTTCTCCCCCTGAAAAGAAGATTCTATCAGCCCTTATAGATCTGCCAAAGGGAGAATTAATCATCATAATCGCATCTTCTGCAACAAATTTTGGATCCATAAACCAGTGAGAGACTCGATTTTGATCTGGAAAATGAGCAATCTGATAATTTTGGCATCCTAAGCATTTATAGTTACAGCCCACAAAAAACACGGTGTAGGACTGAGGAGGGGCAGGATGAAGCTGGGTGGAAGCAATTTCAGGTTTCCCAAGCTTACAAACACCCTTCTCCCCCTTAAGCCTGTTTATACTGCACCGCCATTCACACAAACAACAACTTTCTAACTCCTCAAAATAATCCTCAAAAACCTCATCCATAAGTTAAAAATACCCCCTTAAAATCCCTGAAAAACTTTAAAGACCTTGATTTTTAGGGATAAAAGAACTCTTAAAGTCAACGCTTCCCGGTTTCACAAAGTAAGGGAACAGGCTTCTAGAAGGTCCTCTTTCCCTATATTCTTTTACTAGTTTATTACATAGAATGCATTCTTCGTCTTTTTTATGTGTATTTTGACTGAAATTCCCCGCTAGATCGAAAGTGTATATGTTTGCGGGTTTTCCAAGGATCCATTTTCCGTCTTTGTTGTGAACAATTTTGAGGACAGTGTCCATCATTATTGCTGAAACGATTTCTATAGTAGATAGGCTAGCAACTGTACACTTACTTGTGAAATCAGGGCTTTCAGGGAAGCCTTTAATCCACTTTAGATCCCTTTGATAACAACCGATACACGAATAATTCAGTTCGGGTAACACTACCCTTACAGATCCTCTTGTTCCTTCAACTCCACCGCTTAAAAAGGGCTTTTCCGCTGCCAAGCTTATGGTTTGAAGCGTTCTTCTCGTGCTAAAATTATCAACACAAGTGGCTACCATATCAACGTTTTGAATCATTTTTTCAACTTTTCTCAAACTGGCTTCCATGTCAAACATCATCACTATCCTGTTTGTTCCCAAGAGTATCGCTGGCATGTTTGCATTAGGGATCTCGAACATATTGCTTTTTACCTCTATAAAAGGAAAATTCTCCCCTACCCAACCTTTAACAGCTGCAACCTTAGATTTCCCCACATCTCTAAGCGTGTAAAGACTCTGCCTAAAAACGTTTTCAGCCTCCACCCTGTCCCTGTCTACTACTTCAAGGCTCCCAATCCCGTGCAAACAAATTAATCTTAAGAGTTCACACCCGACTGTTCCTAACCCGCAAATTAAAACCTTTGTTTCACTAAGTTTTTCCATGTCATAGTTCATTTTTTTAATCCTGTCGTAAAGTTTTTCTTTCAGCGTTTCAGCTCCCATACTTATGATCGTAGGACTTTTATCCCTGTCCTCTTTTATGATTATGTTTTCTTGTGTTATTTTATGGATTTTCACAGGCATGGTAAAGGCAAACATTTTTACCAAATAGTAATTGAAATCGATCCAGTCTTTTTCTTGTAAGATTTTGCAAAACAAGAACTGCTTGTTTCCTGTTTTTTTGTAGTAATTACCTATCAATATCTCTTCAAGAAAAGTCACATCTTTAATTTTAGAATAATGCCATAAACCCCAACTATTCTGAATCCCTTCTTTGCTCCCATAAGGCGCGGGTATTAGAGCATCATCATCTTCCATTTCCTTGATTAATCCCTTTTCCTCTCCTTTCCTTAGGAGTTCTAATGCCCTTCCTTCGAAAGCGAAAAGTAAATTCTCATCCATACCTGCTATCTCATCTCTACCAATGGCTTGAAATTTAGCGCTAAGCGAGATACGAGGCTGGAAAAATGAGAGGTCTAAATTATCCCCCATAAGGCAAGCAATACCATAAATTTTAGGGAAGATTACAGGATTATCAGTTATGAGGAGACCTTCAATCCACTTTTCCATACTAGCACTATCAGTCCCTGAATAACTGCTTAAAGCGTGGGGATGAGAGTGCCAATTTCCCAAAATAGAAAATCCAGGATGGGAACCTAAAAGTTCTGAATAAGTTGTCGGAGAAATCTTAACGATCCCAGGCGACTCTTCTGCTTGCAAATCCCGAACTATTTTTTTTATGAAAACAGAATCTTCAGAAAAATTTCCCAAAAACCAGCCGCCAATCTCCCTATCTCTTATATCTTTTACAAGCTTTTCAAGCTCTAAATATGCTTCAGAATCAATCATTACCTCAAAACTCAAAAACAAACCCCTTAAAAAAACTATAAAAACGCTATAAATAGACCGCCACAAAAGGGCAAATATTCGATTCTTTCTGTTAAAGAAATTATACGAAATTAGATTAGTTGAAACTGCTCCTTTAACATAGTGACGATCATGCTTAACGGATTTTCCGTGTAACGAACCTGTTTCCAAGCCCTGTTAAAATCCTCATCCTGAAAATGAATTCTTCCAGTAACAGTATCAACACACTGATGATTCAGAGGAGGATTTATCATCACGCAGGGAGGCACCTCCGGATAGCCTATAGAAGGCAAGATGAATACCTTATACTTCTCCTCTTTTCCACCGATTAGTTTTACACAATTTTTGAAAACCCCTGCACCCAAATTTCCAGGAATCAAAGCTTCCCAATCTCTATGATATTTTTCAATGTGTAAAAGAGCATGTTTTCCAAAAACCTGGAACACTGCAGATGGGGTTTCTAACACTGACCCGTAAGGTTGTTCAAAAGACCAACAAACAACACATCCTTCATCAATACTCTCACCAATCTTCATCTCAGGAGACAAAGTTCTCTTAAAAGTGCTCAAGATTATCGGATAACCCTCAAGACTATATTTCTCGCGTAGAAGGTTTATAATCGCTTGAACACTATCTTCTTCCGAAAAGTAAACATCCTCATCTTGCCACCCTTGTTCAAAATTAAACAGTTTTACACCAATTTTACCCATCCTGCAACCAACTCACCTTATTTTTTATCAATATCAAGATACTTTTTAATAAACTAAAAGCAAACTACTAAAAGCATACTTTTCGAAAAACAACACCAATTCCCATTATCATTTAAAAAATCGTATAATAAATAAGTAAAAAATACAAAAAATAGCAATTAAAAAACTGCAAAAATTAAAAAAATCCCCCCGAAAAAAACCACCCTTCTAAAGTAAAAACGTAGAAAAAAATCAACACATATTTTAAAAATAGAAAGTTATGACTTTTCAATTACTTTACATTTTTTAGCTTTTCTAAACAGTCAAGAGCTACTTTTAAACAAGAGAAAAGAGCGTTAAGCCTGTCTAAATCCTTTTCTTCGGAGATTTCGAAGAGTATTTCCCTTATTTTAGCAGTGATTTGCGCACCCATATCCCCAAATTCTTCTCGAACATAAAGCGCTTCTTCTGATTCTCCTGGTTTCAAAATAATAACGTTACGATCACAACTGGCACAATAGATTTTCCCACCTACATCAAACAAAGGAGAGTGGCATGCAGGACAGGTTTCAGCAAGCATGGTAGCCCCTGAACGGAAAAGATCTGCCATTCGCTTTATCTTTTCTTTATCTTCATTTTCTGAGCTTTTCATAAAATACTCCTCAAAAATAGAGGAAAAATTAAAAGAATAAAAATATTTTTATAAAGGATTTTATTGTGATGGTGTTTTCACAACATATCAGCTAGATTCTCATAAAACCTGTAAAAAACGTTTATCTATAATCTCTGATGGTAGCTAGCAGAGATACAGCCTTATAAAGGGTTGTACGGGCGTAAGCCGGACAATTGGGATCCTCTGGAAGAGGTTCTACAATGTCGTGGGCGTTACTTGCTTTGACAGCGTGAGTCCCTTCTCCTGTTTTTAGCATGTCTATAGCTTCTGATGCACCTCTCCTGATGTTTCTTGGAACATTATTATCATTAGCAATTCTTTCTAGGAGAGAAACTGCAAAACTTATTTTTTCTTCATCTGTGCTCATTGGCTTTTCCCCTCGTTTTCATTTATAAAATATCTTGATTTATATAAGTAAACATAAGCTATATAATTTTTGAACTCATAAATTTTTGAATTTTTTACAATGGTTTTTATGCCAAGAAAAAGAGGATTTTGGGGCTCTTTAAGATTTGTATTTTGGTTCGTTTTTTTTCAAAAATCATAAAAGGGTTTTTTGGGTCGCTAATCTTTTAAAGAGGTGTTTCTTTTCAGTTTTATGAGAATTGGTATTTTTGGTCTTTTTCACTTTGTTCCTCTGCGGTGGCATTTTTAATGGATGGTTATATCTCTTCAGGGTGTATGCTCCTTGACGCTCTTTTAGATGGTGGTTTTCCGAGGGGGAAGCTTGTTCAAGTTTATGGTAGAAAATTTGTAGGGAAAACCACTCTTGCCCTCCAAGTTGCCATTATAAACGCTGAAAAAGGCTTGAAAACCATCTTTATAGATACTGGGCAGTCTTATCTTCCTCACAGACTTTCTCAGATGATAAAAAAGAGAAGAGAGGAGGATCTTGAACAGATTTTTTTTATTAAAGCAAAATCGTTCAAAAACCAGCTGAAGATCATAGATAAAATAAACTTTTACATAACACCGAAAACATGTGCCGTAATAGTTGACAACGTAAGTCAACACTATCTTAGAGAGCGTTTAAAATCAAAAGATCGGAAAGATATGGCCTTAGGGAGACTTTTAGCATATCAAATGGCAAGTTTGAACTATATAGCAGAAGCCCACAATATAGCGGTTATGGTGACAAACAACGGTTATTTCAAGAAAACAGAAAAAGAATATGTCCCCGTAGCAAGGCGAATAATGGAAAAATATTCCGACATAATTCTTCTCTTAAAACATGATGATGCAAAATCTAATTTGAGAAAGATCATCCTAAAAAAGAGACTTTTAGACAAACAATATCCCTCCCTTGTAAAAACTGCTTTTTTCACACGTATATCTCTAACTGAAGAAGGACTAATCTAAGCCTACAAGTTTTAAAGGGCTTAGGGCGCTTGGCCTGTTCCTCCAAATTTTCTGAAAGCATAGGGATTAAGCTTGCTTTCCAGCATATAGTTTACGCCGAAATAGGCTACTAATACCAAAGCCATACCCGCATAAAGGAGGATATTTGCATATTTTGGGTCATAAGCGTATTTAGTACTCTGATATATCAGGATAAAACCTATTCCTCCAACAATAAAAAGAATACCTGCAACTATTCCCTCAAGAAGAAACATCCTATCAAATTGAGGATACAAAAATATGGGACTACCCGCTGAAGTAAAAGCCAAAGCCGTAGGTTTCTCAATGAGGATATAGATCCCGCCACTTAGAAGAAACCAGATCGTAACTAAAACTAAGACCATCATCTTATTTTGTGTAAGTTTTGGCAACTCAAACTTAGGCTTTCTAAGTTCCAATCTCGGCCTCTTAAGAAGGGGTATAACCCACTTAAAACGCTTGGAAATTTTCAAAAAAATCCATCCTCGCAAAAACGCTTGAACAATAAAGACAATTTTCCGCTCGTTTTATACTTTTACCACCGTGCCTATAAAATTATCACTTTTTATAAAAACAAAATCATATAAAAGTTTTGAAAAATTTTCAAAAAAAAGAACAGTGAAAAACTTTTAAACATCCATACCATTTTAAAAAAACAAGCTTTCAAAACGTTTAAATCTCCTTGATGAAAATCTAAAAGCTAAACAAATTTTATGAATTATAATAGCTTTAAACAAAATATGAAAACCAAAACATCACAATAAACCTTATAACTCGTTATTCGCTGATTCTATGGTAATTATGAGGGTATCAAATGTCTTTTATAAAAAACGGTTTAGGTTGGATCAAGGAAAGAATCTCTCGTCCAAACGTTACTAGAACTACAATTCTCCACTACATAGTCTTATACATGATCCTACTCTTAGCTTTCTTATACAGAGTCTATCCATATTTTAAATACGAACACATCCTCAAAGCCTACGACCCTTACTTCCAACTACGTATGGCAGAATATATAAATGAGAATGGTATTGGCTCCTTCTTTGACTGGCACGATGAAAACACATGGTTCCCTGAAGGAACAAAATGGGGTAAAGGGGCTTATCCAGCGACGCCCCTTGTCGCTGTGGCGATTTATAAGTCTCTTAATTGGATAGGGTTTAACGTAAGTCTTTACACTGTTTGCTATTTTTTCCCCGCGATCTTTGGAACCTTAACCGTTTATATGATCTATAAACTCGGTAAAGAATTGGCAAATGAAAAGGTTGGATTAATCGCGGCCTTCTTCTTATCTTTTAATCCTGCTTACGCCCAAAGATCAGTTGTTGGGTTTTTTGATAATGAAGCTTTAGGAATATTTCTTATCATAACGTGTTTTTACTTCTTTATGAAAAGTCTAAAAACCGGTTCAGTTACCAATGGGATCCTTGCAGGATTGTGTTTAGGATTTCTAGCCGCAAGTTGGGGCGCTTTCAGGTTTGCTCTAGATATGCTTGCCATATACGCTTTCGTTCTTCTCCTTCAGAAGAGGTATTCAAACCGTTTACTCATATCCTACTCCCTAACAATATCTATAGGTTTACTCTTAACTACGATTGTTCCCAGAACTGGGATGAGTATTGTTACAGGGATTGAGGGAATTTTCCCCTTAGCAGTAATGGGCCTCCTGTTTTTCTACGGATTGGGGAACTATTTTTCAGACTTGATGCCTGGGACCAGAGGACCTTTTATGGAAAAATTGAGTAATTTATGGCTTCCAATCATAGTCGTTATTACCCCCTTGTTTCTAGTTGTTTTGTGGGCTTTTGGAGGAGTAAAAGGAGTAACCGGTAAGTTCCTAGGCGTACTAGTGCCAACAGTGAGAGAGGGCACGCCCCTCATAAACTCGGTAAGTGAACACTTGCCTCTTTCATGGGCTAACCTTTACTATTCCGTGGAAATCTTGCTTTTTCTACTTCCTGCAGGCGCTTATTTCTTAGTAAGAAATCCGAGCGAAGAAAACGTTTTTCTCCTAGTATTCGGCCTAACAACCATCTATTTTGCCTCCTCAATGGTACGTTTAATATTGATCTTTGCCCCCGCAGCATGCCTCATAGCCGCCCTAGCCGTCGACAAAGTTCTAACACCTTACGCCTTAGCCTTAAAAGAAAAACTAGCACTAAGCAGAAGAAAAGTAAGAATAAGCGCAATGATCGGAAAAGAACAAGCAGCAGTAGTCTACATATTCATAGGAATCTTACTAGGTCTAAATATGTTGCACGGGGTAGATGCGATAGACGAACGGCTAGGCCAACCCGAAATGGCACCAACCATCGGAGACACCGTATTCGACGACTGGCAACAAGCCCTAGAATTCATGGACACAGCCCTCGACCACAACACCGTAGTACTATTCTGGTGGGACTACGGACACTGGGTGACGGCTCTAGGGAACGTTAGAACGCTTGCAGACGGGTCTACGATAAATTCACTTCAGATAGGTCAGATTGGACGAGCCTTGATGTTTAATGAGTCTGAGTCTCTTAAGATTATGTGGGCTTTTAGCGTAGACTATGTTCTAGTGAATTTTGCGGCGGCTGAGATGAATGCTGGGAGTGACTTAGCGAAGGCGATTTGGATGATAAGGATCGGTAATGAATATGGTACGATGGGTCCGGATTATGAAGTGAGTGATTACTATAAAGACGGAAAGTATACGGAAGCTTTCACTGATGGGGTTTTATATAAGCTGTGTATGTATAATATGGATAAGTATAAGCAGAAGTTGACTAATAGTGGGCTTTTTGATGATACGCCGAGTGTTTCTAGTTTGACGTATTTTAACGAAGTTTTTACAACCACAAACGATTGGGTACGGATCTATCAGGTGACGTATCCTGTAGGCTATATTCCTTAAGTTTTTGAGGGGTTTTTTTCTTCTTTCATTTTCTTTTTCCATGTTCTTCTGAATTTTCCGTATTTGTCTTCTGGTGAGAATTTTGGAGGGTGTGCTGTTTTTACGGGGTTTCCGCAGTGGGGGCATGTTGGTTTTTGTAGTGTGTAGTGTGTGCATTTTTGGCATTGTTGGAGCATTTTTGGCATGGAAATTCCGACCGAATCTCTTTTAAAATTGGGGTTTAGAGTGGTTTTCTTTTTTTTATTCCCTTTCGAATTGGAATGTGCAGTTTGTTTGGCTTAAGGCTTTTTTTACTTTGTTGATTGCTTTGCTTAGGGCGTTTTCGGCGGTTTGGAATTCTTTTGCTTCTACTTCTATGCGGTATCTTGGTGCGCCTAGGGAGTATATGTCGATTT
>JBHLKN010000070.1:0-10431 GCA_048886645.1 Candidatus Hodarchaeota archaeon
TCCTCAAACTCAGAAAAGAACCAGCCCACGGCTACGACATACTAAAAGAGTTAGATAACGAATTCGCAGGACTATGGCAACTAAAGTCCGGAACCCTTTATCCAGCCCTCCACAAACTAAAAGAAAAAGGCTTGATCGCAGAAAAAGGCAAGATAGAACAGGAAGATGTCCCTGATAAACTTCTATACGAAATAACAGAAAAAGGCGAAAAGATCTTAGGAGAGATCTTTCAAGAAGACCGTTTCATGGGCGAACTTGAAGAGGAAATAGCTTTTCAATCTCATTACTGGAACCATTTAGGAAAAGAGATCGCAAGGTTCACTAAAGACACTGTAAAATCTGCAATGCAAACTGCTATTGAAGGTTTAAGATCAGCTCTAAAAACAAGTTTCCCTGAAGATTTTCACGAAAGACCCGAAGAAGAAAAAAACCGCCTAGAATCCCTTAAAAAACGTAAAACTTTGTTAAAAAAGGAGATTGAGAAGTTAGAACGAAAGATTGACCAATTAAGCTCTAAAATAGACGAATCTAAACTAGTAAAAATTGAGGTAGAAGAAGAACTAGAAGAGTTAGAAGAGTTAGAAGAAGACTTAGAAGAATTAGAAGAAGAAAAAGAGGTTGAGGGTGATGGATGAATTTAGGCCTTATTGGTATGTTAGATTTTTAGGACCTTGGTTTAAAAAATGGTGGTTATTTGGCCAAGATGAAGATCTCCCTACAATCCTTTCCCCAGAGGAAAAGATCAAACTTTTTGAATTTGTAAAAATGGTACTTGAAAATAGACTTGAAAAAATAGAAGAAAAAATCAAAACGATTGAAGAAAAGAAAGAAACGGAAACAGAAAAAGAAGAAAAAGAGAAAAATGAAGGGGATTGAAATAGGTTATTAACGTTTTTTCCGTTTCAAATTCTCTTCTTCCTCTTCTTATAGAGATTAACCTATATCTTAGAAGATTATTCATACTATTATTTTTTATTCGAAATCTTGTTTTTGGATTTTCATGCTTGTAAGCGCTACAAAAAAGGCTGTTAGTGATATGAGGGTTAATACCGACGTTAACGTGCTGTTAAATGTCTCCATCGTGGCTATTTCGCCTGAGGATACAAAGCTTTTCCCTATGACTTCAAGGTGGTAGGGTATCGTTGTTTGGGCTTGTGTGCTTCCTGAGAAAATCAGTGAGGTTAAAAGGTTTCCTGCAAAGCCTATAATCAGCGCTACAAGGAGTGGACGTTTTAAAATAAGCCCTATAAACATGAATATGGAACCATAAGCCGCGTTAGCCAAAAAGGTGATGAATATAAGTTTTGGAACAAGTCCTATTCCTGTGAAAGCATTAGCTCCTGGAACCACTGACATTATTATCATGTGTATAAGGGTTAGTGGTACTATGAAAAGGCTTGTTGAAAAGATTAAGTATGCTGGAAATTTTTGTAAAGGAATTTCATATCGATGAATAGGTCTCATTAATAGGTAATAGATCGTTTTATCGCTTTTCTCTGTTCCTAGCAAAGAGGTTCCTAAAACTATGGTTACAAAAACAACTAAAATTACCATATAAAGATACATTGTTACTTCCATTATATCTCCTAATGCCTGTTGTTTAGCCGCCTCCTCTCCAAGAAATTGAGCAGTTTCCCTATAATCCTTATCTGCGTACCTTCGAGTAATTACGAAAACGATAAAAAGAGGGAAAAAAAGAAAAAGCTCTAAAATCCACGATTTTCTATCTTTAGCATAAGATTTTAGGGTCATTTTGAAAATTTCGAGACGATAACTTAACTTGTTCGCCATTTTTAATCGGGAGCTTGTTCCTGTTTTCATGCTCATTTTAATCCTTCCTTTCTCTTTTTTTGATCCTATTACTACATCTCTTTCCTACATGCTCGTTCTTTTTGTCCTCATTGTTAAATAGTTAAAGACTGCTTCTAAACTCTCATCTGTTACTCCCATAAACTCCACTTCAAACCCTTTACTAGCCACTATTTGGGGGAAAACGGTGTAAAACTCCTCAGGATTCTTAGTTTTTACAATTAAGGAATCTTTGTCCAAAAACATAACGCTTGATATGAAATCATATTCAAGGATCTCTTTCACAAATTCTTTAGGCTTATCAATCTTCACCTTTATTGTGTGAGGTCGCTCATCTATTAAACGCCTAATAGCCTCTATACTACCTTGTGCTAGTAGTTTTCCTTGAAAGAGTAGAACGATCTTTTTAGCCACAGCTTCTACTTCATGAAGCACGTGAGAACTCATTATCAAATCTTTTCCTTCCTTCTCCCAATCCCTTATCAGGTCTGATATATACCTCCTTGATATGGGATCAAGACCTCCTAAAGGTTCATCTAAGATAAGGATTTGAGGGTCATGGACAATCGCTTGTGCAATCTTAATTTTCTGCCGCATCCCGTGACTGTAACCTTTTAATCTCCTGTTTTTTGCTTCGTAAAGATTAGCGATTTTTATAGCTTTTTCCACACCTTTATTAAGATCTTCACCCCTTAAACCGCTAAGTCTTCCCATGGTTCGAACAAAATCTTCCCCTGTCATCCAATCGTAAAGATTTCCCATCTCAAAAATTACACCGATTTTTTTACGCAACTCCATATTATCCCAAGGATCTTCCCCAAAAACAGTCACCTTTCCAAGGTTTGGAGCAATAATCCCATTAATCATCTTGAGCGTGGTGGTTTTACCAGCCCCATTGGGTCCAAGAAATCCCGTAATGCCTCCTTTTAGATCACATGTTAGGTTGTTTACTGCTACAACTTCGCCAAACCACTTTGAAACATTTTCAAGTCTCACTATCGTTTCCATTTTTCCCATCATCCAATATTATTCTTCTAAAGATAAGAGCCTTAGAAGGGTAAGTACCGACATGACACTAGTTATCCCCACAATCACTACAAGACTTTTCCACGCAGAAACCAACGCGCGTATTCCCCCTAAATTCTCAACAGTTGATTGTTCAATCCCTAAAAACTCTGCAAGGATATTTTCCAAGTTGAAAGTTAAAGACCCAAGTCGATAAATCTCGTTATCTGAAGCTAGCCAAAGAAGGTTTGCTATAAGGTCTGATAAAATAACTATGGTGAAAAGTCCAACAACAGCATACTTCCCATCAGTCACCATAGATGAAAGAAACAGAACAATGGAACCAAAGAGTGCGATCAATAAAAGGAAGTAAAGCCAAGCTGCTCCCAGCAACCAAGACTTTTTAATAAAAACTTCAAGGCTAAGATCTGATTTCCCGATAAGCACGATATAAATAACAAGGGCAGGGATAATGGTGGGGATACTCATTAAAACAGCAAAACTTCCAACTTTCCCCCCAATATAATCTTCTCGCCTTAGAGGTCGGGAAAAATACATAGAAAACATCTTGTTATTTTTATCGTTTGCAATCAAACCTCCACCAATCAAACCAGCCATAAGAGGGAGCCAAATGGTTATACTTGTGGTAAAACTTACAAGATTATAAAACGCCCTATCAACGCCTTCTTCACTAATTTCTGTTGGAGGTACTAAAAATATGATTAAAACAGGAAGCCAAGCTACAATTATGAGGATTTTAACCCAAATACTGCTCCAAGCATGCCTAGCCTCATAATCAATCAATGATAAAACCTTGTAAAATCTACCGTGTTTCTGTCCCTCCCATTCCTTGTAACCTAAACTTTCAATACTCATAAGAAACAAAACCTCCTTTGAAAAGCAACACTTTTCACCTTCAAACGTTTGTTTTTTCTCTTTCTGCTTCTTCTTCGTAGGAAATCGTTGATAAAAAGAGGTCTTCCAATGAAGCAGTGGGTTTTCCAAAATATCTCAGTTGCATATTCTCTCCCGCTATTATTTCCATAACCTTTTTCTTAGTCACTGGGTCATTACTACCAAAAACTAAGATTGCATCATCCCTCAACTCTGCTGAAATCCCTTCCCTTTCAAACTTATCAATTAAAAGGTTTGAATCGCCTTTTACGCGAAGTATTATTGCCTCTTTTTTACTTTCAACCAGTTCTTTTAAAGAACCCATCGTAACAAGCTTTCCCCTATTCATGATCACTATCCTATCACATACCCTCTCAACATCTGCAAGAATATGACTACACATAACTAACGTCTTACCTTCACACCTTGCTATATCTTTTATGAGTTCAAGCATATCTATACGGCCATCAGGATCCATTCCTGTTGTCGGTTCGTCAAGAATCAAAAGTTCAGGATCATGAACCAAAGCCTGGGCAAGTTTTACCCTTTGCTTCATACCCAAAGAAAAAGTTTCAATTTTCCTGTACCTAGACTCCCCCAATCCCACATAATAAAGAACCTCATGAGCCCTCCGAAGAGCATCTGCTACAGACATCCCATTCATACGACCTAGGTGCATCACATACTTTACAGCATCAATTTCCGGCACAAAACAGTCATGTTCAGGCATATAACCAACTCTATCCCGTATTTCTAGTCCCTCGGTCCGTATATCCATCCCTAAAACCTTCCCTTCGCCAAAAGAAGGAATAACCAATCCTAAAAGCAATTTAATCGTGGTGGTTTTTCCTGCGCCGTTCGGACCTAACAGACCAACAGTTCCCCCTTGCGGGATGCTAACAGTTAAATCTTTGACTGCTTCGACAAGGCCATAGTTTTTCGAAAGACTAAAAGTTTCAATGGCGGGGTCATCTTTAACCATCTTTAACTATCTCCTAAAAATATAGGGGAGTCCTAAAATCTTAACCTTTGACTTATGGTTTTTGTTAAAGCTAATATCATTTGAAATTCCTAATACGTTTTAATTTTTTCAAACGTATTAATATATTCAAACGTATATAAACTTAACGGTAATCCACAACCTAAATTACGATGCAAAACGGATATAATATCATTAATATTAATCTTTCCTCCCTTAAATTTTTCTTCATTTGATTTTGCAGGATTTTCAACTCATTAGGAGATTTTTAAAAGTCCGACAAATATAAATAGTTTAGAAAAAAATTCAACTCTCTAGCAAAAAAGAATACCTAAAAATAGCCCAAATAATATCCTTTAAATATTTTGAAATCTTCACTTCTCTATTGCTTGGTAGGTGTTTTTTTGGCTGAAAGAAAAGGTGCTCGTAAAGTACGTAAAAAGTTCGGCAAGATCAGGGAACACTTTCCATATGAAAGAGCCCTTTTAATAAGTGATGAAGTCCAAAAATCTATAGAAAAAGAGATACCGCGAATGTCAGTAGCAACCCCCACTTTTGTTGCTGAAAAATACGGCATTCGTGTAAGTGCAGCTAAAAAAGTTTTAGAAGAGATGACTACAAAAGGAATCCTTCAAAAACAATTTAAATCCGGCCGTGTAACAATATATGTACCTTTAGAAAAAGCTAAAAAAGTAGAAGAACAAGAGAAAAAGACTTAATTTTTAAGATAAAACGATTCTTCATTTTTTGTCTTCATTGAGCGCTTTAAGCGCTTGTCTCCTTCTGGCTTTATAAGTGCAATTCTCAGGTTTGATATACTCTTTTCCATCAATTAAAAGCGTTTTTTTATGTTTTCCCGAATTTTTTCCTTCTAGGCTCTTTGGCGCCGTTTTTATAAAATAGTCGCAGGTTATACATAAAAGAGGGTGCAATAATAAAGCCATTTTTAACTGCTGATATTCATCACTTGTCTTTTGAAAACGTATGAATGTGCATAAGTGTTTTCCTTCTATTTTACGTTTAAGAACGTTTCTTACAAAAAGTTTAGCATGTTTCATTTTAGTAGCAAAATCGAAACTTACTTTTCCTTCTATTTTATTTGAGGTAAACCGTTTAGAAGGAGAAAAACCTTCTAAACGACAATTAACAACACCTTCATAATTTTTAGGACCTATTGGGCACTCCTCCCCATACAAAAGACAATCATAACTTGTCTTTCCTTTTTTCCTCCCCTTTGATCCTCTAATCCTTCCTTTAGTACAAACGTGTTTTATTCCCATAGCGACCCCAGATTAATAATCTTGAAAATAAAAGAACAAAAATAAAAATTTTCATATTAATAATAAATGCAAAATGGTATTTGTATTTTTGGCACCCTTAAAGGAGTAAAAAATACACATTTGGCACCCTTAAATAAAAACGTAAAAAACAGTTTTAAATTAGCGATTTTTTATTTCGCTATTTTCACTATCAAACCAACATGCCGCCATATTTCCGGTCTTTCAATAAAAGATACAAGCACCTGGTCAAGGATTTTCGGAGATTTTTTGCAAACATCAGCAAACTCTTTAGGCCAAATCCCCACCACCAAAAAAAGGTTTTCAGGTACTTTTGTGAAAAGAATACCACACCTATGATCTTCTTCCTTTTCTGTACCTATTAATGCGTAAAATGATTCTCCTATCCTCTCTACCTCATCAGGATCTAAACACGACTTTATATTACCTATCAAATGATACCGAACCTTATCCTCCCGCATAACACTCGTCAACTTAGTTATATAATCTTTCTTAAGGAAAACTTCCTCATTCAAAACACTCTTAATATCAGTAAAATCTAAAACATAATCATCTTCCGTACCCGCTTCAGGCCCCTCAAAAACAACCTTCCACAAATGAGACTTTTCCATCATTAAAATACTCCACCCACACAAAATACTATCCTTTCTAAACCTATTCAAATTTTTCCATTACTCTGAAAACACTTTTACCCTTCAAAAAGAAAAAAATAAAGGATTAACTCCCCTAACCAGCTTTACCAACGAGCTTTTGAAATAACTAGACAGTGAATGACTTATTCTCTTCATTTTTCCTCTTCAGTTCTTCTTCTCTTCGCCTCTTCTTCTAAAGATTTTAACCCATAAACTCCAATTTGTGACGGACTAAAGCTACCTGCCTTAGGAACTTCCGAAGGCACTAAGATAATCGTACTATTACCCTGGGTAGTAGCTTCAAACAAAAGATTCATCCACCGAAGAGACAAAGCTGTAGGGCTTTTATCATAAGTTTGAGCCGCCTCCGCCATCTTATGAGCCGCCTCAGCTTCTGCAATAGCCAAGGTTACTCTAGCCCTGCGTTCCCGCTCTGCCTCTGCCTGCCTCGCCATGGCATCAACCAGACTGTGAGGCAACATGACATCCCTTATTTCAACAGAGGTAACTTTAACCCCCCAATGCTCCGTCTTACCATCAACTATCTCTTGAACCTTGTGGGCTACCGCCTCCCTATGAGTCAAAACCTCGTCTAATTCGCTTTGCCCTATAACTTCACGAAGGGTCGTCTGAGCCGCCCATTGAGTTGCCATCAAGTATTCTTCAACCTGAAGAATCGCAGCCTCAACATTGACCACTTTAAAGAACAATACTGCATCTACGGTCAAACTTACATTATCCTTTGACAATGTGCTTTCACTCTTAAAGCCATAAGTTTGAATACGCGTACTGATCTTCGAAGGAATACGATCAATTCCGGGTATAACCCATATTATGCCCGGTCCTTTCATAGATGCATATCTCCCAAGTCGCAGTACTGGTGCGCGCTCCCATTCTTTTAGGATCCTGATACCGCTTGCAACCCAGAAAGCAAAGAACATTAGGAAAAGGATTATCAACCAAAACAATAGAACAGACACCATTTATACTCCTCCTAACATGGATCTCCTTCTAGTATCGATTTAAATGTAAAAAGCATCTTAAGTTAAAAAACATAATGGATTTTTTTGGTTTTATCTTACCCTGTTCTTTTTAAGACTTCTTCTGCTAGGGTGTTTAAAACGTTTAGGTAGTTTTCGCATGCTTCCCAGGGGCTGTCGTAGGGGCTGAAATAGCTGTGGACATCTCCGTCTGGGATGTGTCCGATTCCCCATCCTTTTGTGGACATCCAGTAGAAATGGTCGCTTATTTGTAATAAGCGCCAGAGTCTGAGTAGTTCAGGGTCTCTGAGCTCTTTCATTGGTTTTTCTAAGGTTTTTAAGAGTTCCATAGAAGTTTTTTGCATATCGTTTCCAAGCCAAGCAGTTTCGTCTCGTTCCATGTCTGCCCAGCTTACTGTTCCTCCTATTTCAAAAACGTCTACTTCGCCTACAGGTTGGTATTTTTCTACGGCTTCTGTAAGGGTTAAAAACTCTAAATGATCGTATTTTAAAGCCTCTGCCGGGAACCATTTTAAGAAGTCAAAGATTCCGGTTTCTGGCCAGTGGTGTTCGCCAAAGGTCTCATAATCTAAAAATAGGGGGATAACGTCTCCTTTTGTTGCGGCGAGCCATGCGGCATATTTTGGGGATGTTAACGGATATCCGTCCCAATTTTTGTCAGAAAATCTGTATCCTACGTCGTCTGATAGCTTATAATTTCTGAGGATTACGGGGAGGTTTGATTCTTTTGCTTTGTAGATGTAGTTGGGGGATCTGCCGCCTAAAACTTTCTCTGTTCCTTCGCATAATATTCCTTTGTAACCTAGTCCTTCTACTATTTTTGCTATCTTGTTGTTGTAAAGGAGTTCGGTGTTGCGGAAAATCTTTGGTTCAAAGCTGAAAGCCCACTTGATATAGTCCCTATGTTTTTTTATTTGTTCAATAAACTCGCTTTGATCCTCCCACAAAGAACATAAAGAGTGATAGTAAGTTTCGTCTAAAAATTCCACGCATCCTGTTTCAGCAAGCTGTTTAAAAGTTTCAAAAGTATCTGGCGAATATCTTTCCGCTTGTTCTAAAAAGACACCTGAAAGACTAAAACAGACCTTAAACTTCTTGTTATCTCCCTTGTAGCGATCAATGTTTTCTAGAAGAATACGGTTCGTCGGCGAGTAACACTTCCAAGCTGCCCTATCGAAAACCCACTTGTCAAGACCGGTGTTAAAGAAACGTTCTACCCAATCGCCCTCGGTTTTTATTTCGAAATGACGCTTTAAACGCCAAGGCTGATGTGCCTGAAAGTAAATAATTATCGATGTCATGAGAATTAACCCTTCTAAATTAGTCGTTCTATAGAGTTAAATTAAAGTTAGTTTAAATTAATATAAGGAAAACTGAATTATTGTTCGTTTTGTTTCTCCCTTTCATCTTTCCATGTGTGTATTTTACCGCTAACTTTTCCTTCTTTAATAAACCTTCCTATGATTTTATTAACCTCTTTGATTATATCCACGGGTTTTGTCTTGTAGAGGGGCGTTCCGCTTAATGGTGTAAAATAGTGCACTCTTATCTCTCCTCCTTGATCTATAATCTCTTCTATTAGCCTTAATGTTTTAATCTGGTCCTTGTCTGTCTCCATAGGAAACCCGAAAATAAAGTCGACAACAGGAGTTAACCCTAACTCTAAGAGGTTCTCAACAGCCTCTCTAATACTATTAACATCATGCCCTCTGTGAACCTTTTTTAGAATTTGATCGCTGCCTGCCTGTCCTCCCACATGTACCTTCTTGTTTGAAGCATGCTCTGCGATAAGTCTTGCAGTTTTCCTCGTAACAAACTCTGGTCGTACCTCGCTTGGAAAAGTTCCGAAAAACACCCTAGTATCGTTTTTTGAACCGCATAAGCGCAAAAGTTTTTCGACAGCTTCTAAATTGGGAAAAATCCCATCACTACCGTAAGCTAAAGCGTTTGGTGAAATAAAACGAATATCAACCTGCCCCCTATCCCTAAAAATTCCCTTATATGCTTCTAAACAATCCTCTATAGATTTTAAGGATCGATGACGCATTCTCCTCCCAAAAAGATAAGCTGTTTGACAAAAATAACAGCCAAAAGGGCATCCCCTAGTAATCTCGATAGGCGGATAAAGGTTATCCCAAATAGAATAAGGCAAATAATCATCCAAATCCACCGACAAATTTTCTTTCTTTTCGTCAAAATTTTCAGGGATTATTTGGGGAGAAGAAAAATTTTCCACATTTTCCACGCCCAAAATTTTTGAAAGAAACGTTTTCAACCTTTTCTCCCCTTCCCCACGGATTATGAAATCAAATCCCATATTAATTGCATCTTCTGGATCACCAGAAGGATGGGGTCCACCGCAAATCAAAAAAACATTTTTTCCAAATTTTTCCCGTATCTCCTTTACTTCTTCCTCTACTTTTTCCTTGTCTGTTGTGTAAAACGAGTATAAAACTAAAGCATTTTTGCTTTCTCCTTCCCTATTCTTGGCTTCTTTAATTGCCTGATAAAGGGCATTCCTTGTTTTTACAATCTTTATTTCAAATTTTTTTGCGAGATCTTTTGAATCTCTTAGAGAAGCAAGAAGAGGGGCAAAACTGTACCAGTTATGCTTTGTTATTCTTACAATTAAAGGAGTTGTGGGCTGATGTGAAATTTTGGAAAAGTTTACTTTCATTTTCCTAGTAAACTCCAACATGGTCTATTTCTTGTACTTCGATCTGCACATTTTCTAAAAGAAGTTTCGGTATTTCTTTTTCATAAATCTCTTTTAAATCAGCTTCATCATCGGTCCAAAATGAAAAAAAAGAAAG
>JBHLKN010000071.1:0-10310 GCA_048886645.1 Candidatus Hodarchaeota archaeon
GATAAGGCGCCTTATGAGTTGTCTGGTGGTGAAATGCAAAGGGTTGCTTTAGCATCAATACTTGTAATGGATCCCCAAGTAATTGTTCTTGATGAACCTTTCGGGAACCTTGATTGGAGGGGTAGGAAAGCCTTATTTTCAAACCTTCTAAGTCTCCATAATAAAGGCTGTTATGATAATTCTGAGAAGCTTAAGAGTAAAAAGACTATTGTAGTTTTTGACCATCAGATAGATCCTATAATACGTATTGCAGATAGGCTGATCATTATAGATCAGGGGCGCATCGTTCAAAACGATGATCCTAGAATGGTTTTTTCAAACGCTGATGCGATTAATATGCCCTGCATAGTTCGCCTTTTTCACAGACTTAAACAGGAAGAAATCACAAACGGGAAAACACCCCTAACCCCCGAAGAATTAAGTGAAAGACTCGCTATGCACAAATAAGCTTAGAAAAAATTGCCTTAATAGTAGGAGGATTTTTTGTTGTCAGACTCGTATGATTCGGTCGCTGTTGAGTTTGATGATGTGTGGTTTGGATATGATGCCGAACCTGTTCTTCAAGGCATCTCTTTCAAAATTAAAAAAGGATCAAAGGTCGCCATAATGGGGGAAAATGGCGCTGGTAAAACCACCCTTTTAAGGTGTTTAATAGGCATAATAAGCCCCACAAAGGGAAAAATAATCATTGATGGTTCAGATAGTAGGAAATCTTCTGTTGCAGAAATAGCAAGAAAAGTTGGAATCGTTTTTCAAAACCCAGACTATCAACTTTTCTCTAAAACAGTCTCTGAAGAACTTGCTTTTGGACCGAGAAATATCGGCGTGCCTGAAGAATCCATCCCTGAAAGGGTAAACAGCGCTTTAGAAGCGTTAAACATTCATAAATACGCTGAAAATTCACCCTTCCTCCTAAGCGAAGGGGAACGAAGACGAGTAGCCATAGCCTCCATTTTAACAATGAACTCTATTGTTATCTGTTTTGACGAACCATCCCTCGGACAAGATTCATACGCAAAAAAAAGATTCAGTGAACTGCTTTCAAATCTTTCATCACAAGGAAAAACGATCATAGTTGTTTCTCATGATGTCGACTTTGTTTCAGAAAATATCCCATGGACGATAGTTTTATCCCGCGGTCAAATAAAGGCTAAAGGTCCAACAGAAGAGATTCTAACAGATACCAAACTTATGGATGAGTGTGGTCTTGGAACACCCCCAATAGTCGAATTTGCCTTACATTACCGCAAATTTGATAAAAACTTTCCAAAAACTATAATCAGAGAAAAAGAAGTTTTAGAATACTTTCTCCAACAAAAAAACAAAAAATAACAAAAAGAAAAAGAAAAAAAGTAAAATAAGACTCAAACGATCTTCAAATTTTTTAAAATTTAAGAAACAATCAATTATTTTTTTATTTATTTACCTATCGCTTTTTTTACAAGGTCTCTTAGACAATGTGGAAAACGTTTTATGATTGGATCATCGATCCTGTTTTTATGCGCTACAATGCACTCGCAACAAAGACCATGTCTTGGGCAATCGTTTTTAGGACAGGAACAATAAGCGTTTATATCTTCCCGAATAACGCATTCAATGATCTTTTCGTTCATCTGTAAAAATCCTCCATAACAATAACCTCCTTAAAACTTGCTTAATTTTTTTCTATCAAACAAAACTTTATCTAAAAACGATTCTTTTTTAATTTAATTATTCTTCAGGGATTTTTATGCTTTTGAAAAGTTCTTTTCGTGTGTGAGTTCTCGGTCCTTTTCTTCTTAATTGCATAAACTCCCAAATCCTTTCCTGATGTCTCAGTTTTTCTACAATTTCTTTTACCTTTCCATAACTCAAAGATCTACTCGGGGAAAGATGTTTCATGATGTCTCCCAAATTCGGCGTAATGATTTTCCAGTAATCTTGGGGCATGTGGAATTTGGTACCATAAACTTTCTCATACTCTTCCATTTTTTCAAAAGCGGGAGAACCTGGCCAATGAACATACTGGTTAACCGCCCTCCTTACCACGTCAGGCAAGTCTTCAAGAAATTTAATACCCTCGTTAAGAGATTCTGGAGTCTCTCCTGGAAAACCAAAAATAGCAAAATACTGAACACACATATTCCTGCCCATCTCCGCCGCTTTATCCGCTACTATCCTCGCTTGTTCCAAATATCTGGAAGGGTTCTTAGTCTTATTCATTATTCTAGCCATAAGTTTTGATACACCATCAACCCCGAACTGTAAAACCCTAAAATTAGCATCCCTATAAGCTTCTAAATCTTTAGGCGAAGTTTGATCTATGCGAGTTTCACAACGGAAATCCATCTTCTCACTCTTTGCTTTAAACTCTTGGTTTAAAAGTGTTAAAAACTTCTCCTTCCACCTTCTCTTATACCCAAAATTAGAATCATAAAACATCATGGTGTCAGGAGCATGTACATCATTGATCTTCTTCAACTCTCCTACTGCCTTTTTTGGACTTAAAGCCCGCCATCTTTCCGGAAACTTTGTAGAACAAAAATTACACCTATTATAACACCCGCGACTTAAAGACAAACAAATCCAAGTCCTCCCATTTCTAAACTTATACGGCTCCATAAGTTCCCAGCGATAATCCAGGAAATTCAAATCTTCCTCGCTCAATTGAACGCCTTCAACAGTTATTGTCTGGTTAGGTCTCCCATTCTTTCGCAAAATGTTAAGCAAAGGTACTTCGCCTTCACCGCTGACAACATAATCAAAAACATTCCCCCTAGCCTCTCCCATCCTTTCCAAATCCTCCTTAAACTCGAAAAATTTTTGAGGAACAACTACTCTCTCATCCTCCCCCACCATCAACTCCATACCTGTAACGTTATAAAAATCAGAAGGCAAAGCTCTAGCATGCTCTCCTCCAACAACAATCTTCAAATCAGGGTCGATAGCCCTCGCGGTGATAGCCATGAAAACTGAAGGAATAAAAGCCGTAGAACTATAACTCGAAATACCAAAAACAGCATAATCCCCCTCACCTAACTCCTTCTCCACAATCCCCATCAATTTTTCAAGCTTGAGCGAAGCTTCCCCAAGCGCCCTATAATCCCTAAGTTCTACCTCTAATCCATCCTCATGTTCCAAAAGAAAGGACGCAAGCTCGATCAACATTGGATTCTGATATCTAACAATATAGTCATGAAACTCAGAACCTAAACCCATAGAAGGCGCCTGAACCAACAATAAACGCTCAACCATAACAAAAAACCATCCATTAAAAACATCAATAAATTTAACAAAAGATCTTGAAAAATGTCAGTAAAATACTTTACCAAAAACCCATTTACTTCACTTATTTTTTATTTAATATTGCATTAAACATGATCATAATATAAAAATGCTAAGATTAAACTAAAAAAACAGTATTCAACCTAAAAATTATCAAATGATAAATAAGTTCTAAAAATTATAGGAATAAGAAATTAAAAATAAAAAAGGGAGAGAAGAGATAATGAATACTAATAATTTTGCAAGTTCCTTTGAATGAATTTAAAAGGTCTATAGTCAAAACTGTAAAATAGTTGAGTATTCCATCAATTTATTGTAAAATATCCTCTAGGGGATTTACTTTATTCTTTTCATCACTTTACCACAGTGCTCTGGCTTAAAGTCCTTTGTATATTCTGGATTATCTCTTACAGGGAGGACAAGACCACAAACTTCGCATTCAAACTCCATCATTGGAAATTCTTCAGACATTTTAATTCACCTACACCATAACTTTTCTCATTTCTTAATGAACTTCGATATAGCTACTGGACTCCACTCGATTGTTGCTTTGACGAATTCGCACATGTGCTCTATCGGGATTTCAATATACCAGTCGCATCCTGGCATAGTGAAGTCTATACCCTGTTCTAAGAGCCTCCTAACAGCACCATTGACCCTATCTACAGGTCCTTCTTTTAGCAATCCGAAGGCCGAAAGGTTCCCGCCTATAGGATACCTAGGAATACCCAATTCAGCACACTTCTTGTTTCTCTCTTCATCTCCTTCCGTAGTTTTTGTCCTTTCCTCGAAGGAGATTAATTCAGCACCGCATTCAATCATGTCTCCAATGATCGGCGTTGTCAATCCACAAATGTGCAACAGGTTAGGCCTCTTTATCTTCTTGAGCATCTCTGTTAAGTGGGGTTTTATGAGCGTTCTGAAGTGTTTTGGTGACATGTTGTCAGAAGAGGTTCCCTCTTCTCTCAGCGTAATGCTGTCAGCGCCAGCTTCCTTGAAAATGTTCGCGATATCAACATAATAGTCAAGGAGCACTTCCCACATTTGCTCGATTTTCTCTGGGTCTGTTCTGCACCAGATTAAAATATCAGTAGTTTCTCCTACATAACTACTATAACTTGTGTAAGGGCAGTTAATATAAGCGGATACGGGCACTTTACCGTAATAATTTTCATTAAGTATATTTAATGCTTTACGGATCACCGGTATCCTCATCGCGTTCGCTGGATCCTCTGGTATTTTAAGGTCATAGGGTTCCCATTTGTCTGCATGATGAGTACATGAAGGCCATAAAATCTTGTCTGGGTGATAATCGCATAGTACTCCAAAGGGTTCTGCTTCAGATACTAAGTCAAACGGCACACATAGGCCCTCTAGCTTGCACTCTAGCCAACTAGCTTCTGCTAGTCTGGCCATCATTTGAGGGTCGAAGTGGGCTTCTGGCCATTTAACCTTGTATTTGTGCATTAAGGGAATTGTAGCGCTTGCTAAGTGGTTAAAAGATGGAATTCTATCAATATCTTTGTGTTGCGTAAGCGCGTACCACCTTTCATAAGGATTCATTTCTTCTGCCATGAATTTTTCACCTTTAATAACAAAATGTTTAGGGAGACTTGCACGACCCACTTTAAAAAGTTTTTTGGAAAAGGTTCGTGCGCACAATAATATTTTATAATTTAAGGGTATTTTAGAACAGCTTGTCTTCATATAGAGTCATTTTACAACATATTTATCTCTTTTAAAAACAATTTATAATCTAATTTATCTACATAGATATTAGTATAAATATTAAAAAAATAATTTAAGAATCCAAAGATTAAACCTCTCAAAAACTTTGCTTTTTTCCCCGTCATTTAATTCCACCTAAATTATTCCACCCCGCGCATAAAACCCCTTAAAATTTCTAATGGATACGCTATAAAGCGCTCTAAGCTCCTATTAAATAGGCATAATTTTTATAAATACAAAAGGATAAATTTTTAAAATTGGAACATAAAATGGTTCCAAACAAGCAATAGAGGTCGTTTTCCCGCGCGTATCAAAAGCAAAATTTTGCATCGTGCTGGATTATTACACTTCTGTTGATGAAAACAAGCGAAAGAATTTTAAAGGAAAACAAAGAGAAATTTAAGTTTAGAAACCACTATGGAGGTTAGGACAAAATGGGAAAAGAAGAAATGTTAAAAGAACTTGGACAAATTGTTATTGAGGGAGATGTAGATGCAGCTCCAGCAAAAGCCAGAGAGGTCCTAGATGCTGGTGTAACACCTTGGGAATGTATCTCTGAAGGTCTATCAAAAGGAATGGAAGAAGTCGGACGCCTTTACGAAGAACACGAATACTTCTTACCAGAAGTTCTACTATCTGCTAACACGATGTACGCTGCCTTAGACGTAGTACTCCCCGAATTGAAAATAAAAGGCGGTGGAGAATCCCCAGGCACCGTTGTCATCGGTGTTGTTGAAGGAGACATCCACGACATCGGAAAGAACATCGTTAAAGCCCTACTCACTGGGGCAGGATACAACGTAATCGACAAGGGAAGAAACGTCCCTGCTGATGAGTTCTTGAAAGGAGTCAAAGAAGAAGGAGCCCAAGTAATCGCTATGTCAACCCTGATGACACCCACCCTAGAATCAATGCGTGAAGTAGAAGATAAACTGAAGAAAGAAGGTCTAAAAGAAAAAACTAGGACCATTATCGGCGGTGCAGCTACCTCAGCAACATTCGCAGGCGAAATCGGTTCCGACGACTACGGTGAAGACGCCCAACAAGCAGTAGACAAAGTAAAAGCCCTAGTAGAAGATATCAAATCAGCTGTAGCAGCATTAGGAGAAAGGGTCGAAAAGTAAAAACGGTAAAAAACCTATGATGACCCCCTTTTTCTTATTTTTTATTATATAAATTCTCTAAAAAAATTAAAAATTTAATAAAAGCATTTTTTAAGGTCGCGTAATTCACCTTACGTGAACATTCTAGCTTAACAAAAAATTAGAATTTGTAGAAATAATCTAAGAAAAGAAAGGAGAAATCAAAATGCCAGAACAAATTGAAGTTGTTTTTCAACCCTCAGGAAGGCGTCGATTATCAGACCCTGGAGAAAACGTGCTTGATGTAGCTAGATCTATTGGTGTAGACCTCGCATCAGTTTGCGGTGGCAAAGGTACTTGTGCTAAATGCAGAGTCTCAGTGATTTCAGGCGGCGAACAACTAAACGAACTAACAGAACGTGAGAACAAGAAAATGACCGATAAAGATATCCAGAAAAACTACAGGTTCGCTTGTCAGATTGTAGTACCTCCCGACGCTCCCCTTGATCCTAAGTCCGGGAACAAAAGATTGGTTCTAAAAATCCCAGAAGAAAGCAAAACCGGTGAACAAAGACTTCAGACCGAAGGAAGAGATGTACCCATAGAGCTAGACCCTATAGTCAAAAAGTACTTTTTCGAAGTGTCTAAAGCAACCCTCCACGACCTTATCTCAGACGAACTTAGAATGTTAAACGAACTCGAAAAGAAATACGGTCTTAAAGATTTAGTGCTGTCAATTGAGGCTAGTTGGCAACTACCCCAGGCCATGAGAGGAGTAAAATATGATGATAATATGTGGAGAGCTACTGCTGTAGTATGGAATGACCAAGAAATTATCGCTGTTGAACCCGGAGACACACGCGAAAAGTTCTATGGTTTTGCAGTTGACATAGGAAGTACGAAAGTGGCAGGATTCTTGCTAGACCTCAACACAGGTGAAGTGAAGTCACTTGCAGCTATAATGAACCCACAGATCCCCTACGGCGAAGACATCGTGAGCCGTATAACCTACGTCATCCAACGAGGCGACGAAGCTGCAGAAACCCTTCACAAAGTCATTGTAGAAGGCGTAAACGAACTCTGTGAAAAAGCTGCAGAGGAAGCAGGAGTACCCCTTGAACAGATATACGATTGGAGCTTGGTAGGTAACACTGCTATGAGCCACCTATTCCTGAAAGTATTTCCCAAATATGTCGTTATGGCCCCCTACCCGCCAGCAGTAAGCCGTGGTATCAACGTCAGATTAAAGGACTTTGGCTTGCTCGGACACCCTGCAGCAAAAGCCTACTTTTCTTCCTGCATCGGAGGCTTCGTTGGAGCGGACAACGTGGCTGTAGTTTTAAGCCAAGATCTTGGTGTATCAGACGAGCTAATACTTGCTCTGGACATCGGAACCAATACAGAGATAGACCTCGGCTCAAAGGAACTTGGAGCTATGTGCTGTTCAACTGCTAGTGGTCCAGCTTTTGAAGGTATGCAAATTACCCATGGAATGAGGGCAGCAACAGGAGCAATCGAAAGAATTAGCGTCGACCCCTTCACACAAGAAGTAGACTATAAGACCATTGGTGATGCTCCTCCTGTAGGAATTTGCGGTTCAGCCCTTGTTGAAGGGCCCTCAGAATTCCTCAAAGCTGGCATCATGAACTTCAAAGGCAAAATAGACAAAAACCTACTCGGAGAACACAAACACGTAAAAGAAGGAGAAAAAGGACTCGAATTCATAATCGCATTCAAAGACGAAGCAGGCATAGAATCAGACATATGGATCTCACAAAACGACATAAGGCAACTACAACTCGCAAAAGCAGCCATGCACACCGGTTGCGTAGTCCTTATGCACAGGATGAACGTTACAGAAGAAGATCTTGACGCTATAGTTGTAGCTGGAGCTTTCGGAAACTTCATCCAGCCTGAAGCCGCAAGAACCATCGGAATGTACCCAGAAACACCACTAGAAAAGGTCAGGCTTGTAGGTAACGCTGCTGGTACTGGCGCAAGAATGAACCTAGTATCAAGAGAGTGCAGAGAAAGATCAGAACACATTCCAGTCCTAGTCAAATACCACGAACTAGCAATAGACCCCATGTTCTTAACAGAATACGCAAACAGCATGCTGTTCCCCCACTCTGACCTAAGCAGATATCCAGAAACATCCGAACTATTGCTCAAAGCCGGTAGAATAACTCAAGACGAGTTCAACAAATTCATGGAAGAAAGAGCAAAACGCGCAATTGTCTTCGACTCCAGAGTCGACACGCAGATCAAATACGAGAAAGAGAAAAAAGATTAATTTAAAACTATAAAACAACTTTTTTCTTTTATTTTTTCTTTATCTTTGGTTACCGTTTTAAGGGTCTGCCCATTTTTAGGAAGCCTATCTTATTTTTCTAAATTATTTTTCCTCTTTATAAGATGTATATTTATTACACATTATTAAGAACTTACCAAATTTTTAAAAATGATTCTTCATTTTCTTTTTTTAGCTTTGTTTCATAGCGTTTGTATGGGGGAAAAAAATGGAGGAAAAGATCTGGATAACGGCCGGAGAACCGCGAAGGAAAATGCCTACAGGCGTAAAAAATTTCGATTCCTTTTTTAAGATACTTAGCGGCGCCTGCACCGTCTTTTATGTAGAAAACCAAACATATAGTGACCCACATAGTTTACTTGCTGCTTGGTCAACAAACTGTGCTGAAGATGAATATGGCATTATTATAAATACGTATGATGACCCTGTAAGATTAGCAGAAAAATTTCAAAATCTTAATCCAGAAATTGTTGAAAAAACTATAAAGCTTTCGAAGGAGGACAGGTTTTTCTGGATTGATATGTTCACCTACAGGGGCTTTACTGATGTAGAGGCTGAAAAGTTATGGGTTGATTATAAGTTAGCTCTTGAATCTTTTGGCATTAATTTTTCAAGCTATTTTAGCGTGAAGAAGCCTTCAGATTTCGGCTCAATCCACGGTCTAAACCCTGCTCTCAACAATATTCTGGAGCGAACTGGAGGAGAAAAAAAAGCAAGAATAGTTGTATCTTATGGTGACGATTTAGTAGACCTTGTAGGGGAGGATGAGTTCTTAAAATTTTATAGGAGACAGATAAACACCATTATTCATAAGTTTAATAACACTGCTATCTATCTTTTCAGTTATATGGGCCATTCTCAAAGATTTCATGCTACCCTTGAAAGGTTAAGCGATTCAGTTATTAGATGGGGGTGGGGTCGGGTAGGAAAACGGGCGCAGGAAGAAAAGTTTTTAGAGATCTTAAAAAGTCCCCTACCCGATTTTTATCTTGGGAAAATCCGTTACAAATTAAATAAAAAGATGTTAGCTGTTCTTCCCTCCTCAAAAATAACAAATTTATCAAGCTAAAAAACAAAAAAAGTGAAATAAAATAGCTTTATTCTATTACTCGCTATGTGGGCTCTCAAAAGTTAATTACAGTTCTATTGAAAAATCCCCTAATTAAGAAGAAACACTAACGGAAAACTTTATTGTTTTTGTTTTTAACAGTCTTCCACATCATACATTTGAACTTTGTTTATCAATTCGGTTAAATTGTTTATTATGGGGCATTCTGGGGCAATTTTTTTGAACTCTTCTGGCTTGAATAAGCCGAGTTTTGCTATAAATTTTACATTGTTTTGAACAGCTCTCTCCGCGTCTTTTAAGGAATCACCAACAAATATTAGGTTGTCAGAGTTTACTCCAAATTTTTGTTTTATATATTCAAAGTGGTCTCTTCCTTTTTCAAACCCTTCTCTATATCCTAGGATGAGGTCTGCTTCAACGTTTTTGAGCTTAAAATATTTTTCTATTGTCGGTTGAAAGGTGCTGCTTGAAATGCAAACTATGTAGCCTGCTTCTTTAAGCTTTCTTATCGTCTCTTTTGCATCAGGGAAAAGAGGTTGCTCAAAGATCTTTTCAATTTTCTCCTTTTCAAACTGTTCTACTACATGTTTATTTTTAGGATTTCCTGGAAAGAGCGTGTCGATTTGCTGTACAAAAGGAAGACCCGTTGTATACACGTATTTGGTTCTAGCTTCTTTCTCTGTTAACCCATACTCTCGAGTCATGAGTTTCACAGCGATCTCTTCAAGTTTTGGCATAGTGTTAGCAACAGTACCATCAAAATCCAACACAATGACTACCGATTTCATACCTATAAACACCCAAAAATAATGTTATAAAAAATGAGATAGAACTAAATCTTTTTCATTTTTTGATA
>JBHLKN010000072.1:0-10262 GCA_048886645.1 Candidatus Hodarchaeota archaeon
CCCCAAATACCACCACAACCACAGCCCCAGCCCCAAATACCACCACAACCACAGCCCCAGCCCCAAATACCACCACAGCCCCAACCACAAGAGGGGTATGTGCCTACGTGGCAACAGGTTGAGACTGGTCCCGCTGAAGCTCCGAGTCCTTCGCCAGCTCCATCAATTGGATTTTCTAATCCTAGGATGGAGATGTTAAATGAACTTCAACAAAAACTTGCAAGAAGACGGAGAATGATTGAAGGGTTAGAATAAAACTGTAACCGGGAAAATAGGGATTACGGTTAATTCTTTTATTTTTTAAAACATTTTGGCGGGGTGTTTTTGAGATGGTTGAACTTCCTATAAGGTCTCTTTATGGATCTTCAAGATACGGAGTTAGAATAACACCTTTGGGAGAATTTGGGTTAGGATTGAAATGCACGGTAGAATTTTTTGATAGGAGGCATAAAGTAAAAGAAATGCAAAGTTCAAGCGTTCTTGAGCTTGCTTCTATTATTAGGGATTTTTGGGAAGAGAATGCAAATATGCCTGTTTTTGATAACCGTTTAGCCTCATGGATGGCAGAATATTTTAACGATATAGGGTTTGAGAGAGTTACAAAATTTTCTTTACTAGAAATGATGAAAAAAGCGTTAACGCCCTCCATAGAGGAAGAAGAAACTGATATAAGTGATATAAAAACAGAGGAAAAAAAAGAACAGCAAGTAGTGACAAAGGAAGAAGCAGAAGAAGTAGAAGAAAAGAGAGAATACGAAGTGGGAGAGAGCAAAGAGGCGGAAAGTTGAGCTTAAGAGGTTTATAGGCTCGGGTTTTGTTTTCTAATCTTTTCTTTTGCTTTGGCAAGTTCAGATTCTTTTAGGCCTAAGATGAATAGTAGGCTTGTTAAGCTATCATTTGTTATGATGCCGGAAGCTACCTTTGCCAATACTGGTTTTGGATTGAAACCTATTCCTAGACCTGCATTCTCCACCATTATCATGTCATTACTGCCGTCTCCCACCGTTACTATTTCTTCCTTTGATATGCCTTCTCTTTCAGCTATTTTTTCAACTATTCGCCATTTTGCATCGGCGTCTATTATAGGACCTTCCACTTGACCTGTAAGGATCCCGTTTTGTATCACAAGTTTGTTTCCAAAAGCATAATCTAATCCTAGTTGCTTCTTTATTCGGTCAGTAAAGTAGGTAAAACCACCGCTTATAAGAGCAAGTTTATAACCCATAGTCTTTAACGATTGTATCAATTCTTTAGCTCCAGGCGTAAAAATGATGTTTTTTGATATCGACTCTAAAATTTCAATCTTTGTTCCTTTAAGTAAAAGAACCCTTTCTCTTAAGGCTTCTTCAAACGATATCTCGCCATGCATAGCTTTACTTGTCAATTGTTTTACCTTATGCTGAACTCCCGCAGCTTCAGCCATTTCGTCGATTATTTCTCCGCTTACAAGGGTGTTATCCATATCAAAAACTATCAACCTTTTTTGCAGATCATGAACATATTTTGGCTGCATTACAAGGCTTAAACCCATTTCTCCACCAGTATTTTCCAACTTTTCTCTTAAAAGAATGACAGATAGTTTAGAATCGCTAACATCCAAAATCATCTCTGTGGCGATCACTTCTCCTCGAGCAATCATCCTTATCTGTTCAATATTTACATCAGTCTCCCCGAATATTTCACTAAAAGTGGCGATTATACCTGGTCTATCCTTCCCAATAAGAGTTAAACAATAAAGATCTTTTTCTGATTTTCTTCGCCCAGCATGATATGGTTCTACGGTTAAAACTAAGCCTAATTCGGTGCTTACTTCTTTAAGTTCTGCTAACAACTTTTCCACAGAATCGTTTATGTAACCAATATCCACTAAAAGAAACATGGCGAATAAACCGCGTAAAACGGTTTGATCTATATCTACGATGTTCGCGTTATACTTTGCGATAACCCTAGTTACACCATAAACTAGACCTGGTTTATCACGTCCAAGGCATGAAACTACAAGGATCTGATCCTCATTATTTGAATTTTCTAGAGTTTCACTCAATGTCCTCATGTCCTGATAACACTCAAAGTAAATATCAAAAACGATCTATTTAAAAATAATTGAAATCAATTCAATTTATTTTAAGATTAAATTTTCGATTCGATATTTTTATCTTTTCGAAATTATTTGGAGGTAAATACGACGGAAAGCCAAGTTCGAAAGGTGATAGAAGCGGTCGATGCTCAAAATAGTTGGCGGAAACTAGAGTGTATAAACCTCATTGCTAGTGAAAACGTGATGAGTCCTCTTGCCACAAAACTATATATTAGTGATTTTATGCATCGGTATGCTGAAGGAGATGTGGGTGACCGCCACTATCAGGGAGGGAAATATGTAGATGAAGTGGAAGGATTAGCCATCGAATTGGTGAAAAGCCTATTTAACACTACTTTTACGGATTTGCGCCCTTTAAGCGGATCGATGGCTAACCTAGCATGTTTTAAAGCTTTAACAGAGATTGGGGATCTATTATTTGCTTTATCAGTACCTTGCGGGGCGCACATTTCCCACCAAACTTTTGGAAGCGCAGGAATGGTAGGGGCGAAAGTTAAACCTTACCCCTTCAACGAAGAAAGAATGAATATAGATGTTGACGCTACCATAAGACAAGTTAAGAAAGAAAAACCCAATCTTCTTGTTTTTGGAGGAAGTGTCTTTCTTTTCCCTAACCCGCTAAAAGAGCTTAGGGAAGTAGCTGATGAATTAGATATCCGAATAATGTATGATGCTGCTCACGTTTTAGGCTTAATAGCCGCAAAAAAGTTTCAAGATCCTTTACGTGAAGGGGCGGACGTCGTTTCTTCATCCACTCATAAGACGTTCCCAGGACCTCAAGGTGGATTGATATTTACAAACAATGAAGAGCTTTTTGAACGGTTAAAAACTGCTATTTTCCCAGGGATTGTGAGTAATCATCATTGCCATAGGATTCCTGCTTTGTGTATAACTTTGCTTGAGATGCAAAAATATGGAGAGGAGTATGCAAACAATATTGTGAGAAATGCTCAAAAGCTTGCAGGCTCCTTGGTTGAAAGAGGGTTTAAAGTTGTTGCGGAATCTTATGGTTTCACTCAATCCCATCAAGTTGTTCTAGATGTTTCCTCTTTAGGCGGTGGGGGAAAAGTAGCAAAAGATCTTGAAAAAGCAAACATAATTGTTAATAAAAACCTCCTGCCTTGGGACACTGTAACCTCAACGGAAAATCCTTCCGGTGTGAGGATAGGTGTACAGGAAATGACACGATTCGGCATGGAAGATAATGAGATGGATCAAATAGCTGAATTTATGGAAAAAATCTTGATCAAAAGAAAAAACCCTTATCATATCAAAAAAGAAGTGATAAGTTTCAGAAAAGACTTTATCACGCCGAAATTTTGCTTTCAAAACATGAAAATATGACTAAATGCGGGGGAGAATTCCTAAATTCTTTTGCTGTAGATTTTAAGCTCTGTTTCTGTAATTAATTCTAACAAATCGTTCAATTTTTTCTTCTTTTCTTCCCAATCCACCGTATACAAAGCGTCTTCTCCATATTTTTTTGCTTCTGGTATTTTAATTTCTAAATCTATCAAAAATTTTAGCATACAAATCGCACGGCAAAGACCGTTCCATACATAATTCCCTTCCCCTTTAGAAATTGATATTTGTATATTGTTGAAAAACCGCTTTTCAAAAGGATCTAAAGTTCTTGAAGATAAAACCGCTATCTCTTCAGTTGGTGTAAAACTTTCCCAATATTTCAATAAGCTAGGAATTTCTTCAGCAACAGCTAATACCCCTTTACTAAAAGCTGATGAGACAATTGAAATTATCTTCTCAGGTGTAAACTCCTCGCTATAATACTCTAAATTATCTTTTTGTTTTCTAACAAACTGCTTTTGATACAAGATTTTTACTCCCAATCTCTTTTCATAACTTATCTTCCCTTATTAAAAATAGTACATGTTCTTATTTAAATCGTTATTAAATATGCATCAAATATTTGGTAATAATTAAAGGTCATAACGAAAACTAATTGATATGCTGTTGATTTTTAGGAGGTAGTGAAGCCCCCGGTGGGATTCGAACCCACGACCCACCGCTTTCTTGCAGACTCCCCATTTTTAGCTCCTTTACTACTTGAATCAAGTTACGAGGCGGTTGCTCTAACCAGGCTGAGCTACGGAGGCGTAAAATTTCATAAAATCTATTATATAACTTGTTTGGCTTTCAGTTTTTTTATAGTTTTTTATAGTCTGTCTTATCCAAAAATTAACTACTCAAAAAACGGAAAAAAATCGAAAGAATAAATTTATAATAGAACAGGCGGTTCGCTAGATTTTGTTACTTACTTTTTGCACTGCTGTGCGAAAATCTTTTAGTCTTGATAAACACTTGGTAGCGCTTCCTATTGCCTGTCTCAGGCTTATTTTCTTTCCTAATTTTTTCATGAAAGATATTCTTGAGGGGGTGTTTAATGGTCTTAAAAGATAGTTTAAAGCTAAATACTGAGCGGTCATAATATCTGTTCTTTCATAATGGTTTATGCGGTTTTTCCAGTGAATGGGAGTTAAAGGATTCCCTATAAGTTCTGTCATAATAGCTTCCGGTCCTATAAACCTATTTGTATCAACCCGTGAACACAGTTTTTGGGCAGTATTAATCATCTCGTTAAAAGTTTTTATTATCGTGTCTCCCATCTCTCTTAGATTGAGGATTGATGCGAAATGTTGAAGTGTATACTGGCTTGTCTCCCTTAACGTGGGTATAAGCCTTGATGGTTGAGGATTACACCCTCTTAAATTAACAAAATTTCTTACCTCTTCTTCCATGGCCATAATCAACCATAAAATCGTAGTGTCTTCATCACCTTCTTCCAGAGATATACGAGCATTCTCAGTCCATTTTTCAATCCTTTTCTCGTAAATCTTTGTCCGTTCAGAAACTCTCTCATGGGTAAAAAACTTCTCTTTTATTTCCTCTTGTATTTCCCCAAAAATTCCCTTCTCTTTATTCTCAATAAGTAATGCCTCGTTCACCGCCCATTCCAATTCCGGTGTTATATTACCAAATGATAACGCCGATACTGGCACATATATCTCATCTATAATGTAACCTTGATGCACAGCTGTACGCTTTATCCTCGTACTCATTTGGCCATCATAATAATCTTCTTCTTTTTCCGACATGACCACTAAAAGATCTATATCGGAATCCTCATGGACTTCTCCCCGCGCCATTGAACCGACCAAAGATACGCTAATAGCATCCTTCTTTAAAAGCTTTCTCGCTTTTTTTATAACAAGATCAGGAACCTTTACTTTATGACCTTGATTATTTTCTAAGTCATCGGATTTTAAACTCATATCGAGTTTTTTCCTCTTTTGTGGTAACATATTCATCTCTTCTTTTTCCCGCTTATTTACGATTAAAAGCTTCAAGGAAACCATCAATAAATTAAAGTAGAATTCTCATCATTATGTGCTTCTTGCCCGTCAAAAAAATGATATTTGTAAAACATCCCTTGGATATTATCAATTATAACTCAAATAAAAGTTTTATCGCTATAAAATCCCAAAATTCTCCAAAATTCTCCAACAAAAACGGAATACAAAATACCCCGCGCTAACAGGTTAAAATAAAAAATATATTATTATTTGGCTTGTTTTTTACGCTACTGCCATTATTTCCGCTTCTTCTTTCTTCTTTTTCCTTTTCAGCCATTCTTGTACCGTGATACTATTCCGCATTTCTATCGCCTTTCTATGTATACTGTTCATCGTGCAAAAAGGAATGATTTTTGCAACGCCTTCGTCTCTCATATATACACAATAGTGAATCGAACAACGTGAGCATCTGTTGAGATCAAAGTTGTATGGATCCATAAAGTGCATGGAGCTTATCAGGAGGGAGCGTTGGGAATATTCTCTTAAAGCTGAATAGTCGCCGCGCTTCAAAATGCCGCCTATAAGTTTTCTGAGAAGACCCTGTTTTTTCACAAATCTTAGCAGTCCAATTGCTCTCATTTTTGCTTTAAATCTGTTCCATCTGCCTCCCGCGTAAAGGTTTTCCGTAATCTTTTTAATTGTGCCAAGAAAACTGTTTAAATTCATCCACTCACCGAGGGTATGCCAATCTTCACCGTCTTCGTCAACTAAGATGTAGGTCGCCATGCCACAATGGGGGCTTGTAGAAAACTCTACTCCGGGGTTTCCTGTGTAATATTCTATCATGCGGGCCATGAAAGCCATAGTGGTGCAAGGGAACCAGTCCCTATCTCTCTCAAATTTTCCTGGCAGTTGTTCGCCTGCAAGCCTTATTACGTCTGGAATCGTGACCCTTTGCTCTCTTAGTTTTTCTTTTTCTATTCTACCTGTAAAAGCTACTGGTTGAAATACTATTCCCCTTACTATGTCTATGTTTTCTATGGCGAATTTTATTATGTCGCCTATTTGATCGTCGTTTATTCCTTTGACTACTGTAGGCACGAGGATTATGCTGTTTAGATTGCCTTTTCTGCAGTTTTCTATTGCTTTTAATTTTAAGGGGAAAAGGTCTTTTCCTCTTGCAACAACGTAAGGTTCGCGGGTCAAGCCGTCAAATTGCAAGTAAACTGAACTTATTCCCGCTTCCACGAGTGCTGGGGCGAGGGAGGGGTCTTTTGCGAGTCTTATACCGTTAGAAGCAACTTCTACGTGGGGAAAACCTAGTTCTTTGGCTATTCGTATTATTTCGGGTAAATCCTTTCTTACGGTAGGTTCACCCCCAGCAAACTGTATTGCAGGACATGGAACTGGAGAGTTTTCCCTAACAGCCTGAAGTGCTTTCCTTATTTCCTCTAAAGAAGGTTCTGTGATGTATCCTGCAGCATTAGCATTAGCAAAACAAATAGGACACTTTAGGTTGCATCTGTTGGTCACATCTAGTAGGGCTAAGGCTGTGTGAGATTTATGGTTTGGACATAAACCACAATCCTGCGGGCACCCTTCTTTTAATGGCATTCTTGGATTGTCAAGTCTTCCATGCATAAACCATTGGCTTGCCCTATTGAACAGTTCGACATCACTCCAGTAAATGTCCCAAAAATCGCCGTGTTCTGGGCATTTTTTTACGATTACAACGTTGCCGTCTTCTTCTTTTACGGTTGCTGGAATGTTTTGCATACATTCAGGGCAAATGGAAACTGTTTCATAGGGGAGCACTGGAGGTTCTGAATCTTTATATAACGGGTAAAGTTTTTCACTTACCAATATTTCAACCCTCTTCATTTTTTTCAATCAAAAAGCTAACCTTTAGAAGCGGCCTAAATCTATTTAAAGAATTTCTTTCTTTTTCACCATAAAGTGGTGAAAGATCAAAAACAAAAATGAACTATTAAAAAAAGAACAAACCGCAAAAACAAGCAAAAAAACAAAAAAACAAAAAAATTACGATTCTAGCCGTTATTAAACTCTCAATTACTTTAAATCAAAAGTAGTTATTTTAAAGTAATTTTGAATAGAACCAGAAACCCACTAGTTTTAGTCAAACGTGTGGGTAGAGTTTCTTGAAGTCCAACTTGAAGTCACAGAAAAACTCCCCTAGGTTTTTGAAGAATGCATACCATGCCCAGCAGAGACACCAGAAATATTGACAAGATTTATTATTTACTTCGTTTTTAGTGTTTTTTAGTTGCTTTTTTAATTTTTGTAACTATTTTAGTGTTTTTTTTATTTCGGCTCTGTAGAAACCGTGTGATTCATAGTAGCGCAAAAGTTAATGCGGGGTCCTTCAAACGATGTGAAAGACTTCATCCCTTTGCTAAAGAAAGCTTGTAAAGCGGGGCGTATAAAGCTGGCTATAGGGGACAAAGGATACGACTCGGAAGAGAACCACAGGGCGGCCGGGGAAGATTTGGGAGTGGAAAAAGACACCATCATCCCTCCGAGAAACGAAGACATTCCTGTGTGGAAAACCAAGGGAAAGTATAGAAAAGAGCTGAAAAAAAAGGGTTACAGGAAGGAGGACTACAACCAGCGGAACATGAACGAAACCGTGTTTTTCGTCATGAAAAGACTGTTCGGAGAAGCTGTAACATCGAGGAAGACAGGCATGCAGAACAAAGAGATGATCTTGAAAATGATCGCATAAAACACCCACAGAACCATAAGAATAAAAATTTATATAAAAATCCAAAGGGTTTCTACAGAGCCTTTATTTCGTTTTTTGCTTTTTTAAGAAATTTTATATTTTTCGAGAGTTATTTTGAGTTTAGGGTAAAATTTTTCTGTATTTTTTGTTTAGGATTTTTTTGGAGGATTGGAGATTTTGAGTGAGCGTTCGAGGCAGGCTTTGCGTGAGTTGGGATTAACACCCTATGAGGTCAGTGCTTATGTTAGTTTGTTAGAGGGGGGGATTTTAAGCGCGACGGAGATCAGTAAAACAAGCGGTATTCCTCTTACGCGGGTTTATGATGTTTTGGGTTCTTTGGAGTCTAAAGGATTTGTTCATAAGGCGGAACAGGGAAGACCGATTAAGTATTCTCCGGTCTCTCCTTCGAGTGCGCTTAATGCGTTGATTTTTTCGGCAGAGGAGAGGTTGAAGAAAATCAAGCATTTGGCCTTAGAAGAGCTTCAACCGTTATATGAGAAGTCAGGGGAGGCTGAGCGTCATGATGTTCTTATAATTCATGGTGTGAATAATATTTTAGCACGGGGCATTGAAATGTTGGAGCATGTAGAGAAGTTTGTTCTTTTAACTGCCCCGGTAATGTCTAAACAATATCTTGAACATATTAAGCCTATTTTTTCACGTTTGCGTGAAAAAAACGTAGAAATCCTTGTTTTAGCGGGTGAAAAGTCTTTGGAAAACGATTTTAAAGATGTGGCAAGAGTGATTTTAAAAGAGGAACTCTTTGGCGGAGGGATCATTATTGATGGACGAGAGGTCATGATTTTGCTTTCAGGCACTAAATCAGGAGAAGGAGGAATGATCGGAATATGGTCTGATCACATAGGATTGGCAAGTTTTGCCCAAGAGTATTTTTATTTCCTTTGGAATAGCGTAAGAAAGGAAAAGGAAAATTAAATTAAAAAGATTTGAAAAGATTGAAGTTAAGTAATAAGAAACTTTCATAGATTTCTTCGTGGAGTGATTGTTAATGCCAAGTTTTTTAGAAGAAATAGGGTTGAAAACAAAGGGTGAAATTGATTTGGTTGATATTACTTACGAAGTTTTTGAAAAAGTACGGAAGAGCGGTATAAGGAACGGTATTGTGACCGTTTTTAATCCGGGGTCTACAGGGGCAGTAACAACGATTGAGTATGAACGCAATCTTTTAAAAGATTTTAAAAACTGTTTAGAAGAACTCATCCCAAAAAGCAGGAGTTATGGGCATCCTGGGAATGCTCACAGCCATCTTAGGGCGAGCGTATTAGGGCCAAGTGTCGCCATACCCGTAAAAAATGGTGAACCTATTCTTGGGACATGGCAACAAGTAGTTTTCATAGAGTTGGATACTCACCCGAGGAGTAGAAGAATTATAGTCAGTGTGACTGGTGAATGAACCAGAAAATTATAAAAGTTAGGAACAGTTTATTTAATAGTTAGCAAAATTATTTTTGTAGGTTTATAAGGGTGCCCGCGGTAGCTTAGACTGGTAGAGCACTCGGCTGTAGAAACACGCGAGTATAAGATAACGGTATAACCGATCTATGAATGCTCGTCAGTCGAAACCGAGGGGTCGCTGGTTCAAATCCGGCCCGCGGGACCAGTCCCTATTTCCCTAAATTTAAAGACATTTTTTGTAGGGAGCGAGGGAATGTATTTTCAGGGGGATATATGGTGGTTTTTAGGGAAGAAGTGGACTTACTGTTTTTATTAATTTTTTTAGTAGGTTTGGGTCTACGGGGTTTTCTGTTTTTTTGTTTATTTTTATGCCTGTTCCTACTATGCATCCGTCGGCTATTTTCAGCATTTCTTTTGCGTTTTTTGGGGTTATTCCGCTGCCTATAAGGCATGGGGTTTCTGGTAAGGTTTGCTTAACTTTTAGAATGTTTTCTGGGTTCGGGGGGATTCCTGTTCTTTCCCCTGTGATTATTATTGCATCTGCTTGTCCACGGTGTATTGCTTCTTTTGCTTCTTCTTCTATGGGGGCGGGGGGAGTTATCGGTTTTGCGTGTTTTACTTTTACGTCTGCAAAGATTTTTGTGTCTATTTTTAGGTTGGAGCGGTATCTTAGGGTTTCGTGGGCTTTTCCTTG
>JBHLKN010000073.1:0-10183 GCA_048886645.1 Candidatus Hodarchaeota archaeon
CCTTAAAAGCTTGGATATGATGAGTGCAAACTCGGTACTTTGTTTGCTCGGAATCTATAGGGAAGCAGAGGCATGCAAGGATATTGGAAAACTATTCATAGAACTTGTTCTAAAAAACAGGCTAATCTTTGGTTCCGTAAACGCGAATAAGAAATATTTTGAGATGGGAATAAATCATATTCTAGAAATAAAAAAGAAGAGACTTATGGATAATGTTTTGAAAACAATGATAACAAGGGTAAAAATAGAAGATTTCAAAAAAGCCTTTGAAAAAATAGGAATAAAAACAGTTATAGAATTTGGAGTCTATTAAGGAGATATTGAAATTTAGACGAGGAGAATGCTTATGCCCATAGTAAAAATTCCGAGCATGAAAAAAATAGAATATGACCAATTAATCAATGAAGGATATATGAGTAGAATTGCCTTTAAAGGCGAAAAACACCCCTATGTTGCGCCGTTTTTATATGTTTTTGACGGGTATTTTATGTATTTCCTATCAACAAAGTACGGTAAAAAGGTTCAATACTTCCAGCAAGATCCCCATGTTTGTGTAGAAGTAGAAAAATACAGCTCGGATCTCTCGACTTATAACTTTATGACCCTATTAGGACGCCTCGTAGAAGTTGAAGACGAAAATGAGAAGAAGACCGTCCGGGAAAAGTTTGTTCGCCTAATCAAGGATAAAAATCTTTCAAAAAATATTTTGGCTGCCCTCGGTCATTCACCTGAAGAACCCGTAGAATCCATAGTAAGGGAGGAGAGAACCTTTATATGGAAACTTGTAGACGTCGAAGAAATTATAGCTTTAAAAAGCGGAACTTGAAGACAAAAAATCTGAGACAGTAGAAAAAAAGTCATGTGTCAGAATCAACAAAAAATAATAGTATTCCGACAAAGAATAGTATAAATGCAAGGGAAAAAAGTCTAATGTCCTTTATTTGACGGAAATCAAAGGGAGCATATTCTGACTTAGACCGTGACCCTTCGAGCTCTCCTAGACTAATCCGGGCAAGAATAAATGCGATGAAAATGACAAGGACCCCTAATAAGTCATACCAATCCATATGCTTCATAATAATGAGTTCTTTATATCTTTTTTGAAATCTGTTTTTAAGGTTTTAATGTTCTAATCGTCTTTCCTTTTTTCCTGGTTTTTGGTTTGCACGGATTTATTTTTTTAGTTTATCAAATTTTTTTAGTTTTCTTTTGCTGCTTGCTTTAATGCTCTTTTCAATCTTGAGGAAAAAGCACACGCAGAAGGCATATGGACTTACAAAGAAAGGTTCGAGTTTGTCTTTTTTTTCTACTGACAAGAAAACTCTGGCGATACTTTTTGATGAATCTTTGAATCTTTATTACTGTCTGTCCAAAGTTACGCGATCTTTACGATTAGGCCTCTTGCTCTTGCTGTAGTCTCGATAAGTTCAATTATACCTTTACCAAGTAAGCCTAGGGCATATGAAGCGAACATGGTTTCAGCTTCTATATCTGCATCTGTTCCGTATTCTAGAAAGAAGAAGAACATAGCGGCTAAAGAGTACAGAAAAATATCAAGAAAGCCCAAGTGGATAACCTTATTCTCATCTACCCAAGGAGGTCTTATCCCCCCGGTTCGGAAGATACGGATCGTTAGTCCACCGACGAGGGCTATAAGGTAAAAAACAACATTATTTGCTAATGACATGGATAATTACCGTCTATGGTAAATTAAAAAAGTTTCGTCCTAGCACGTATCTTACTTGTTGTTTCCGCTTTTTTAATCAAGAAAGAAACCTTAAAAAACATAAAATTTAACAGTAAACAAAATGGAAAAGGTGGAGGTAGTTGAGAACCGCCCTATTTTTAGCGATTCTTGGATTACTGTTTTTGGGGGTTGTTGGTAGCATTTTTTATTTGAATGAGGGAGAAAAGCAATCGGTGGATATAATAGAGGAAAAGGGTGTTGTGAGGTTTATTGATTTAGAGGGGGGATTTTACGGAATAGTCAGTGATGGTAATCAGAGCTATTATCCAATTAATTTAGACCCGGAGTTCCAAGAGGATGGTTTGAGGGTTTGGTTTGAAGCAAAAATACGAAAAGACATCGCTACTATTCATATGTGGGGGACACCTATCGAAATAATAAAAATTGAAAAGATATAATAAATAAGTCATGTTTTATTCTTCTTTTTCTTTTGCTGTTTCTGGGGTCATGGGTATCTCAATCACGTCGACTGGATCTAGGGCATGGAAGCTTAGGGGGGATTTTTCTCCAAGGAACAGTTCTTCTATGTTTCCTATGGATCCCCAACATCCGTTTTCCCTAAATATTAAGGGTATTTCGAAGGGTTTTTCTCCGCTCCTTAGGTCTGCAAAGTTTGTTATTTCTCCTCCTTCTGCGTCTAAGATTATTGTACGGATGTGCTCAAGCCTATACTCACCTATGCCTAGTTCATTTCCTAGTTTTAGGGTCCAAAGATCACTTACTTCGTCAAGGAGTTCATCGTTAAAGACATTATAACGTTGGTAGAACTTATACATTAGTTCGCTTAATTTTATTCCTGTAAGTTTTTCCGATTCAGAAAACATCACTTCTAAAGCTATTCTTTCCGTGGCTATGGGATCCATACCAGCTATTGCTACATTTAGCCTCCTTGATTTTCCATGGATTAGGGGCCCTTCTCCGTCCATAGCATGGGTTCCATAAATCAACGACACAAACTTTGTTCCCTTTTTTATTAACTTTTTAATTATTTGAGAAGCAATAACCATATATCTCGTACTCAAATAGGCCGCTGACAAGGCGAGTAAACCCAAATAAGAGCCTTTCTTTTGGAGAGGATCCACGTGTAACAAAGCTTGATTAAAGTGGGTGTAGGTTGTTACAGGTAGTGTGGTGCTTCCTGAGCCTTCTATTACAATTTTTGTTTTTCCCACCTTTTGGATTTGGAAGTGTTTTTGCTCCTCTCTTGATATCTCTTCTCGCTCGCTTATTGATTCTATGCTTCTTTTTTGGTCAAACTGCATGAAACTTTCTTCGGGGATGCCATGAATCCTGTATCTTGTTTTTGGTTTTAGAAAGGAGATGCTGAAACCTTTTAGTGAGAGAGTATAAAGAGCATTTGTGTGGGTTTTTAGTCCTGGAAGGTTCACGATTAGGGACCAATTTTCATCAAAAAGTGCTCGAGGAATCTCAGTTCTAGTGGCAGCTTCCTCGATTTCATAGCTTAATTTTTTTGGGTCTGGTTTTTCTTCTAGTTCAATATATTCTGACTGGTGTAAGTCGACAAAAGTTACTTTAGAGTATTTTGGATGGCTGAATATTTTAGAATATCCAAGCTCGTAGAACGCTCTTTTTGTCCCGCCAGGCCAGATCACAGATTCCCCTACCGCCACCTCCTCTGGATCATATTCGAGGAGTACATCTACCGTCGCTTGAAGTACCGAGGCAGGGGTATCAACCGTTTGATAGTTAGACTCCTGGCTTATATTATTTATTTCCATTAGGCGTTTAGTATTTTCGTTCATGACGAAGAGGCCTGGGGGCAAGGTGCAGTTGGGTTTAACAAGCACCTTTCCTCCCCTTATTGAGGTTTGTAGGTTTTCCCGCTCTATAAGTGTTTTAAAAACATCCCTCACAAGAACGTAACTTGTCACTATTAAATCCCCTAGGTTCCCTCGAACAACATAAACTGGAATTTCTCCTGCTCCTAAGACCTTTACCTTATAGGTTAATTCAACAGAAACTGTTAAAGGTTCGACGGAAGGTTCATACCAATCCTCACCTTCCCTAACTAAACTCTTCGGCATAATACGATCATATAGCAAGATCCTCACTCCTTTTTGTAGAATTTTTTAAGGAATTCATTGACAGTTAGGGCAAAGGTTGAATGACTCCATGTGAGAGGTAGTACGGAAAGAGGTTCTCCTGTGTGGGGGTGTACTTGTTCTGGTAGAAGGTCTGTTTTATATGCTTTGTTTGCTGCCCATTCTAATAGTTTTATTGCCTGTTCTTTTTCTCCTTTCGCGATGTACCATTGGCATAAGAATAGGGTAGTGATGATCCATGGATTCCCTATAATATTGTTGTCAACACTAAAATATTTATCGCCCTTATAACGAGCAATTCCTCCAATACGTGTTGGAACTTTTAAACCCTGTTCTATGGCTTTCATCGTGTTTTCTACCCGATAATCTGTGGCCGGTAATACTTTGAATAAGAAGATCCCTGCAAGGGAAGCATCCAATTTTTCGTTTCTCGGCTTTATACTTTTTAAAAATCGTCCTAATTCTTCATCGTAAAGGTGGATTAATATTCCTTTTTTTACATCTTGAGCTACCTCATACCAGATATTTGCTTCCTTCTCCTTTCCTAGGGCGCTTGCTATTTTTGAAGCCCCTATTAACCCACCGTAAACTGCGCTACTTGAGTATGTAAATATACCTTCTCTTTCTTCCCAGAGGTCATAACTTGGTTTTGGGAGCCCTGTATCTTCTTCACGCCACTTAGAAAGAAAATTTGCCGCTGGTTCAATCATGGAGTGATACAGCTTTTTAATATGCTCTATGTCCCATTGTAAGCTATGTTGCCAAAAGGCATAGATAACTATCCCTGTTTCATCTATCTGGATGTGGGGTACTGGATGCCAAGTACTTCCAAAATGTCCTTGAGTATTATATTTGTGAAGCCAGTAACCTGACTCTGTTATGATGCGGTTACAGAAGTCAAAAAACTTGGCAGAAACTTCAGAATATCCTGCTTTGTCAAAGGCTATAGCGACCCAAGCCCCATCTCTCGGCCATACATAATCGTAAGTATCTGCTGAAAACTGTAAGGGTTCTGTATCACTACTTGCAATAATCCCTCCACCATCATCTATATGAGCCCTCATTATGAGAAGACTCCGATAATAGATATCTTCAACTTTTTTACTTAACCCTAAATCTTGATTTTTCGGTATGCTTATGTTTCTTGATTTACTCCACGCCCTCCAATAACTATCCGTTTCCAATAAAAGGCTTTGAAATCCCTCATCTCTTGCAATTTTTAGCAAGTTATAAGTTTCACCCCATGAACGTCCAACAGCTATCATGAACTCTATTGTTCTTGGTTCATTGGTTCCCACATTTTCTAAGGTCCACCCCACAGCACTGTCTACAGACCCATGATCCACCAGATTCCCCTGTAAAAACCCGTCATCTTCACAGTCTTTATAGGTGCCTTGATATCCTCCAAACTCCGCTTTCCCCATGCTGAACTGATCAAAGACAGGGGTTGAACTGTGCTGAATATATAAGTCGTCTTTGTAATGGATAACTGATTTTATTTTAGGATCATAAATCGCAGTATTTTGGGTTTTTGATTCAAACAGGTTGTAGAAGTGGGTTGAAAAAAGTCTGAAGTTGCGCAGACTTCCCCCATTTATCAGGGTGATCATTCTCCCAAAAATGTCGTGTTCAAAAGAGACGAAATCCTGAGACTCGAAGCTAACCTTTAATCGCGGGTTGTGTGCTATGGTTTTTGCAACAAGAGATCTTTCTTCATATCTTTGGTCGATATGCCATTCGGGACTACCTATCCATGAAAAATTCTTGTTTGTAAGGTCCATTATACCAACCATGATTGTTCTATGAGTACCATGATTATACTGCCCAATGTGGGGATAATAAAAATCCCTCACAACAAATTTTCCATCCATATTTACTAAAAAGGAATCATTAGCAAGAACTATCGGCCTCATAAAAACCACTTATCCTTACCAAAAAATCTTAAACTGAAAATTGGCTTAAGTAGGATGTTAATCTCCCAAAAGGATGATTATTAAATAATTATGGGGAAAACTTGTAAAAAAAGATTATCTAGTTATCAAAAGGAATTGGAAAGATTTTTACCTAAATTTTCAATTTTTCATGTGGTGTTTTTGATGTCAAACTTTGAGGGTATTTTTGTGGCTACCATAACGCCTTTTGATAGGAACCTAGAGGTAAATTATGAGGTTTTACATTCTCACGTTGAGTTTTTGGTTGCAAGTAATGTGCACGGATTGGTTCCTTGTGGTACTAATGGTGAGTTTTCTAGCCTGTCTTTAAACGAAGCTAAAAAAGTGATAGAAGAAACATTAAATTTTTCGGGTAAAACGACGGTGATTGCTGGTACTGGGAGGTCGAGCATTAAAGAGGTTTTGGAGTTGAGTAAGTTTGCTTGGGATGTTGGTGTTGATGCTTTAATGATTGTTCCTCCTTACTATTTTAAGGCTTCAGAGGAGGGGCTTTTCCAATATTATAGTAGGATATTTGAGGAGATAAGCGAAACGCCTATATTTCTTTATAATATTCCTAAATACTCCAAGAATGAGATTACTCACGAGCTTATAAAGAAACTATCAGAATACCCTAATCTTATAGGGGTTAAAGATTCTAGCGGGGATGATGAACGCGTTAAATCGTTGATTAAAGTTTTTCCTGCCTTGAAAATTTTTGCTGGAAGTGATGCTCAAGTCTACTTGATATTTTCCGCCGGTGGTGTTGGGCAGATTAGCGCTATAGCAAATGTTTTCCCTGAGAAGGCTTTAGCGATTTTTGAAGCCTATAAAAGGGGTGATCTTGAGGAAAGTTTTGAAAAACAGAAAGAGTTCTCAGAAATAAGGTCGATATTGAAAGAATATCCGTCGAGAGGGGGTTTCAAATACATATATTCCTTAATATCTGGACATGAGTCTTTTGTCAGACCGCCGCTTTTAGATCTTAAAAGAGCCCAAGAGGAAGAGTTGAAAAAACGCTTAGAGGAGAAAGGATTACTTAAATTATAAGGGTGGGGAACCAATGGTTTTAGATATAGTGAGTCTTGGGGAATGTATGATTGAGCTTTTCTCGGAAAAAAGCATAGCAGAAGCTGGATATTTTGAGAAATCTTTTGCAGGTGATACTTTAAACGTTATAGCAGCGGCATCGAAACTCGGTAGCAATGTGGGATATATTACTAAAATAGGCGGAGATCCTTTTGGAGATTACTTGCTTGAAAGTTGGAAAGCCCTTGGTATCGATACTTCCCACGTTATCGTTGACCCTTCCGGTTTTAATGGTCTCTATTTCATAATTTCTAAGCCTAAGGGCGAGCGCGAATTTTTTTATTATCGCAATGGTAGTGCGCCAAGCACCATAATTCCTGAAGACCTACAACCAGAATATATAAAGAGCGCTAAGATTTTTCATGCTTCAGGGATCTCTCAAGCGATCTCTGATTCTTCGAGAGATACTGTAAAAACTGCTTTAGAAATCGCAAAAGGAGGGGGGGCTAAGACCTCTTTTGACCCTAACTTTCGTCAAAAGCTTTGGTCAGCTGAGAAGGCTAAAGAGGCTTTAAAAGATGTAATAGGTTTTATCGACATTATTTTTCCTTCTGCGCCTCAAGAGACTGAGAAGCTTTTAGGGATAAGTTCCCCAAAAGATGTGATAAAAAAATTTTGGGATTTTGGCGTAGAGATCGTCTGTGTAAAAACTGGTTGTGAAGGCGCTGTAATCGGTCATAATGGGAAAATTAAGAAGGTTTCTCAAAAATTAAAGGTGGAAGCAAAAGATACAACAGGTACGGGGGATGCTTTCTGTGGTGCTTTTTTAAACTCTTTTCTCCAAGGAGAAGATCCTTTTAAAGCTGCAGAAATTGCAAATACTGTTGCAGCGTTAAAAACTCTTGGAAGAGGAGCCATAAAGCCCTTACCCGACAGGGAAACTGTAGAAAAAACTCTAAAAACCCTATAAAAACCATTAATAAAAAATAAACTCGGAGATCTTTTCCTCAAGCGTTTCTCTTTTGGATTTCTGATTTTAACCTGGCGTGGTCTTTGGCCCGACTTCGAACGTGCAAAATTCTTGACCCTTTGTTTGACATGTGGTTTCTACTGCCTCATATTCTCCTCCATGAATCTGCTTTGCTACGCTCTCCAAATATCCTTTAATAAAGGGGCAGGGAAGACCACCTTCCATGATATTTTTTATGCGTGGGTCGTGGGAAAAGTTTATCAGTAGTCTTCCTTCTCCGCGTTTTGAGAGCTTTTTAACTTTTCCAAACATACTTGTCTCTATCTTTTTTACGTAAAACTCTAAGGGGTCTTCGTATTCGGGCGCAGAGATTCTTTCAATCATCTTTTTCCCATATTTTTGTCCTGCTCTGTGCATCATTTTTTCCGCTGGACCTCCTAGGGTAGTTTTCAATTCTCCTAACATAATGTAAAATAAGGTGGCATCCAGCGGCATATCGGTCTTATACACGCTCCCATAGAAACTTATTATGGAGATAAAAGCGATAATAGCCCCTATGGCTAAAACTAAAAATCCTAAACGGTATAGGGGATCTTCATGTTCGTCTGTTAATCCAAACTCCTCGATTTTTGCCAGTTTATAACCGAAGAATAGTGGCGCATAAAAGAAGAAAAGAACTATGGATAAGAGGAAGAGTTTTGATCTTAAAGATGAAACCCCTAAACGAATCTCTGCTTTCTTCATAACTTGATATATAAATAACATCGCGGTTAAGATGCCTATTGCGAGCATTAACTGCATGAGGAATAAAGTAAAGGATTCGAAATCTACATTTTCTTCAATAATTTCTATAAGGCTTACCAAGCCGACACACCCCTCTATAATTTTAATTTGGAAAGGTATTAAACTTTTTTTCTTTTAACAAACTTGTCAAGTGTTACTTTTCTTTCTTTTTCAGTTTTTCGCCTGCTTTCCTGCTTTTCCTTCGTCTCCTTGTTCTTTTTAACACCTTTTTTTCTTTTGCCGCCCTTTTCTTCTTCCTTTATCTCTTTTGATATTTCATCTTTTTTTATGAAGTGTTCAGGCGCTTTTCTTATTTTTGGGCGTTCCTTGGCGATTTTTTCTACAGCTTTCAAAATCTTTTTCGTTTTTCCTCCTGCTAAAATCTTAAGTTCTTCCTCTTCAAGCTTTAAAGGATAAGCAAACTCTGCAACTCTTTCAATGCTACTGTTCCCAATAATTTCCCTTAAATAGGGAACAATGTCGTTTAAAGCCGTTTTGCTAGAAACATGAAAGATTCGCCCTAGTTTCACTCCTAACTGATTTTTGATTCTTCTTTCAGCCTTACTCTTTGCAAGAGCACTAATAAGGGAAGGAAACTGATAATTTTTCCATTTATAACGGTCAGATTTTGAAGCCCACACACTCCAGGTAAGGTAATCGTAGAAGTAGGTTAAAAGCTTCCAGTTTTGTTTGCGAAGAATACGACACCAAAATACGTCTGCCATAGACACACTTTCGTAAAGTTCAACAAGCTCTTTTGACGATTCTGCGTGAAGATGAGCATTCTCATAAATCCAGTTAAAAAACATTCCAGGATCCATGTCTAAACCCCTAATAGAAAAAACAGCTTCCTTAAGGGTTTTTGCAGAAAAAAGTTCTTTCAAAGTCTGAAATATCTCTTTTTCCCTATCTCTTGAGGATAAAATCTTTGTATCACCAATAGCAACTAATTTCCGCCCTACACAAATCATCTCAAGATCATTAATCGCAGCTCTCAAATCCCCTCCACAATTTTTCACTATCTCATCAAGGGCAGTTTCGGTAATCTTAACGCCCTCCCTTTCACAAATAAGATTTAAAACCTTTTTTATAGAAGGAGGGCCTAAACGCTTAAATTTTAAGATCTTACAATAGCTTCTTAAAGATCTAAGTTTCGGATTCCAAGGATCGTTAGCCGTACAAATTATCGGAACCCTTGAATCTCTAATTATTTTTATTAGCTCGCTTAAACCCCCCCTATCCTCATGACCATGAATGCCATCAACTTCATCTATTAAAAGCAATCTTTTTACCCTCGTCCCCGTGGTCAGGGACCCTTCAAGGGCCGAATGTTTCGCAATGGTCTCCATAGATTCCCTGTTTCTGGTGTCTGATGCATTCATCTCTTTAATCTCATATCCAAGATCTGAAGCCACAGCATAAACCGAAGAAGTTTTCCCGCAACCTGCAGGCCCTGCAAGCAAAGCCGCTTTCTCTTTTAGTTTCATTCCTGAACTCCAAGTTTTGATCCATGAAAGAAGACTCTCAGCTACACTCCTATTTCCCACAATGGCATCAACGCTTTTCGGCCTATATTTTATGGTCCAAGGAAGATTCTCATAAACCATATTCAGCTTTAAGTCGCTCCTTTTCCTTTTAATCTCTCTAACCTTAATTTTTT
>JBHLKN010000074.1:0-2064 GCA_048886645.1 Candidatus Hodarchaeota archaeon
AAAAGATTCAGGGAGTTTGCAGGATCAAGCTTTAAACTTCTACTCACCTTAACTGAATCTATAATATACCAAGGGCCAGAACTTCCCACCCTCATACACTTAACAAATCCCCACTCAGAACCTGTTCTTAAAGGTTTTAAAGACCACTTAATCCAACTTATAAGCGCTATAAAAAACGAAGATTCAAAAGTATTCGAAGAACTTTTTTCCAAGGCAACCACTTACCTTTCAAAAGATCCTCTCTTTAAAGAAGCCTATAAACAAATGTACAAAGCAATAGAAGCCATAAAAAAAGAATGAAAAAAGAGAAAAATAGGTTAAATTAAAAGAGTGAAAATCACTATAAGCCCTTTAATGGGTTAAGTTTATTAAGGTTTTAAGCCCTTTAATGGGTTTAGTCAACTTCAACTTGTTGGTTCCTTTACTCTGCATTTTAATGCAGAAAGAGCCCGGTTTTTTGAGGTGTTTTAGGTGAAAGGAAGTGGCCTTTTTATCGGTTGGTAAAGATGTTTTTTCTATTGATGAAGAAGTTGTTAAAAGATTAAAAGACGTGCGGATTTTTGATACAACTTTGCGTGATGGGGAACAAACCCCCGGATGCATTCTAACTCCTCCTCAAAAGGTTAAAATCGCTCGAGCCTTGGATGAGTTTGGAGTTCACGTGATTGAAGCTGGGATGGCTATAACAAGCTTGGGTGAGCGAGAAGGGATAAAAGCCGTTGTAAAAGAAGGATTAAACGCTGAAATCTGTAGTGGTTGTCGCTCAGTGATAGTTGACATAGAAAGATCTCTTGAATGTGGTGTAGACAGTATTCACCTAATCGTTGCGAGTTCAGAGCTTCACAGGAGAGAAAAGTTCGGGAAAACTTTGGAAGAAATCCTTGACATTACGACAAACTGCATTGATTTTGCTAAAGATCACGGTCTCATAGTAGAGTTAAGCGCTGAAGACGGCTCAAGGGCAGACATGGACGACTTAATAGCCCTTTTCACCACAGGTAAAGAAGCTAAAGCTGACAGGTTCTGTGTCTGTGATACAGTTGGCGTAGCTGTTCCTGAACAAATCTACGCACGATTCAAAATCCTTACAGAAACTTTTCCCAATATTCCTATAAGCATCCATTGTCATAACGACTTCGGTTTAGCTGTTGCCAACACGCTTGCGGCGTTAAAAGGTGGAGGAAAACAGTTTCATGGCACAATAAACGGCGTGGGAGAAAGGGCAGGCAACGTCGCCATAGAGGAAGTTGTCATGAGCTTAAAAGCTCTATACGGTGTAGAATTACCGGTGAAAACAGAGAAAATATTCGAAGTTTCTAGAGTAGTTTCAGACAATATGAACCTCCCTGTAGCTTTTAATAAAGCGCTGGTCGGCGAGAACGCTTTTGCCCATGAATCTGGCATACACTCTTCCGCTGTATTGAAAAACCCAGAAACATACGAACCCATCCCTCCAAACATGATAGGGAGAAGAAGACGCTTAGTAATGGGAAAACATGCAGGAAGAGCAGCCCTCAAAGAAGTTTTAGAAGAGTTCGGTTTCCACGTAAATGACGACCAACTTATCGAGATCTTTGACAAGATGAAAAAACTCGCAGACCTTGGAAAAAAGGTAACAGACTCAGACCTTGTAGCCATAACAGAAACGGTTACTCAAGGAACGATAGAAGAAGCTGTAAAACTTAACGAACTAACCGTGGTAACCGGTAACAAAATCACATCCACTGCCAGCGTTAAAATAGCTACAAACAGGAAAGAAATCTTTTCCTCAGGCTTCGGAACAGGCCCTGTAGACGCAGCAATGAAAGCCATAGAATCAGCATTAAAAAACACAGAAATCCCGCAAATCCACCTCGAAGATTACCACGTCGACGCTATAACAGGAGGAACAGAAGCAGTAGTAAATGTAAGAGTAACCTTGAGAAAAGGCGATAACATAATCACAGCAAGCGGAGCAAGCGGAGACATAGTAATGGCAAGCGTCGAAGCGATGTTAACCGGTTATAATAAACTACTCGCCCTAGAAAAAAGAAAAAACATAAAAAAATAAACAAAAGAAAAATC
>JBHLKN010000074.1:2164-9941 GCA_048886645.1 Candidatus Hodarchaeota archaeon
TAGTGATAGTTGCGGGTCTATTGAAATCTCTTCTGGTGTTAAGATACGTTGTATTTCTGCTGTTTCTAATACCCGTCTTGGTTTTATTTTTTCTAGGCTGGATTTTCCCACTGCGTAGAAGTGTGCTATTTTATTTTCGTTTATTAGGGTTATTCCCTGCCAGTTTCTATCTAAAGAATGAAATTCTACAACATAACCAAGCCCTGTGCCTTCCCGTGCTTCAATTTTAGAAATTTTTTCGGTTAACGTTTCTAACGCTTTTCTATGGGCTTCTGACGTGCTGATTTTTTCTTCTTTTTCTTCTTGTCCCTCTTTTTCCTTTTCTTTCTTTATTTTCCGCCTTAGTATAGCTTCAGCAACATACCCTTTTAATACATCTTGCCTGAAGTCTTTCCAAGCTTTCGGGTTACCGTAAAATTCGTAAGCTATAACTTCGCCACCTACAAGCACTGCGGTGCCACACTGACCTTCAACATCCTTAAACTTAGCCAGGTATTCCTCTATTTCCTCTTGTTTCGTTTCAATCATATCTAGGTAACTTCTTGTGGGTGCTTTGCTCCTTTCTATGTGCATGAGTTCACTGTAAACTTCTACCGAATCCCAAAGCATTGATTGGTCTCCTTGTGTTTCCATAAGCCTTTTTGAAATGCTTTGATTCATTCTAATTCCTGAGGTTTTAAATTTCCGCGTCTCTTTTCCACCATCAAACTGTATTCTTCCACCGTCTAATTGTGTAGCATAAGTCCACCTGGAGGCTTCTATACACCGTGCTGGTATAGGTAAGGGATTGCTCTCTTTACGCTCAGCAGGGATAAGGATCGGTTCATAGACTGTTCTATCTTGCTTTCCCCCTTTAATCGTTTGCAGGAAAGGAATAAGTACCGGTTTTTCTCCCACATTTACTGCTTCTAACTGGCCAACTGATTCTGAAACCTGTTCCTGGATCCATGCTACTTCTAATCTTTCAGCCTCTCGAATGGTGATAAAGTCCAACCTCTGATCCTGAAGAATTAAAGGTACGACCGCCAAGTTTTCATAAACCTGAACTTCCCCAAATTTCAAAATCCTTGTCATATCTTTAAAAAAGTCTTCCACAACTTCTTTCGCAACATCCACATCGCTACTCACGCTTATCTCACCCCTATAAAACCTTAAAAATAGATTTTTAAACCCTTCAAAATTCGAGAATTTAAACTCTTTTAAAACCGTTTAACGTGTATCCTCCTAAACTTCTCTAAAAATCTGATGACAAAAAATACAACTAGTTTATTTATTACCTTTCACCTTCTTATTTCTTCTTATTCCTGTATCTCTTTAATTGCCAAATTTTCAACCTATTCTAAGAAGCCAGATATAAGAGCAAGCAAAAATCCCTTCATCTAGTATATCCCCTTTAAAAGTAGAGAAATTTTAGAACCAACGCTCATATAAAAAGGAAATACACAACATTTTTTTAGTAAAAAAACGTAAATAAATATTGAGGTTGGATAGCTTCTATCTACCAAAGGGAATGGGTAGCATTGTAAATTTCTTATTCTGAGAATCCCTAATTCTTATGATGTTACCCGTTCCCCCCCTTTTCCGTCGATCTTTCTTTCAGCATTTTAGGTTTTGGGCAAAGTTTTATAGTTTTCTAGTTAGCCGTGAAAAGTTTTGAAAAAAACCAGATTTAAAAAGTTCTAAAGGGAAGTATGTTTATTTTCCTACCTTTTCTTATTTTTCGGCGGTGGAACAGTTGGTTTTTTGTTTTTATCTCCATCTTTTTTTCGCGTTTTTTCTAGCAAGTATCGAAAATATTATGGCTAGTCCATAGAGGGTAAAAAGCAATTGAAAAGCTACTAAAAGCCCCCAACTTGCAGCAACAATTAGGAAAAGTATTGCGAGTGTTAGTAAGCCCATTCCAGACCCTAATAGTATCAAAAATCTTCCAGTTAATAGATGTTCCCTGCTGATTGCTATACCGCCTAAAATAACCGTAATTCCACCAAAAAGAATCAAAATAATAATTATACCAAAAAAGGCTAGAATCTGATTTTCGTATTCGGGATACTCTGATACTAACCAATCTCTTAAATTTTCCCAAACCGCAATGCTGGCGTGATAACTTATTATTATGAAAAGTATTCCGGAAATAAACGCATAAAAAACAGCTTTTTTATACCTCAAGGTTCATCGGAAAAGTTGAGGGAAAATCGATTTTAAATCTTTCTAAGAAAAAATTGGCGAAAATTTTCCCAGTATGCTGACATAAATCTTTAAAAGAAATTTTTTCCAATTCTCTTAGTATATTATTATAGTCGGTTTTAATGGTTTTAGCTTAGGTAATTTTGCGAGGTTTTTCCTTTGGCTTTTAACTGGGTACTATTTTTGATTATTTTTGGGGCTTTTTTTTCTGTTTTCTTTTTGCTTGGCAGGATGAAAAACAAACTAATTTTAAGAGATATCGGGCAAGAAATCGAAGGAATCTTGACAAAATACGTTACTGGGGTAAAAATTTTGGGAAAATCTTCAAGGGCTGCAGCTTTTTCCTTTAGCTTATCCAAAGAAGCTCCCTTTAACTCTTTAGATATCACGGTAGTTTTAGGTCATAGAGGCACCGTTGGATATTACATAAAAAAAGCTTTGAAAAGATCTTTGGATAAAATCGCTTTGGATGCAGATTTTAAATACAAACCAAGAATAGAGTTCATAATCGTTCCAAAAAGCGAAACAAAGATGATCAGCAAGTATAAAGAACACTTAATGAAGTTTCAACTAGTAAAAACAGATAAAGAAGAAATTGATGATTTTTACATGATTCGAGCTTCAAACGAAAGCATCGGGAAAAAAATTTCAAACAATAAAAGAATTTTCACCCCTCTTTTAAAAATAAAGCCCTTCATTTTCAGCATCTCCATAGGTACAGACGCGCCAAATATGCGCGCAATATTTTACCTTCCCACCCTTTTAAAAGATATGAAAACCATTATAAACTTTCTATTCATTCTAGGAGAACTACTCCAAAAATCAAAATAGAATAGACTGCTACCGAGAATAGACTAAAAAAACGTGAATAAAAAGGATTATAATTTTATTATAATCCTATTTTATCCTCTCTTGCGCTTATTGTCAGAATTCTTCTGTCCTAAGGGCTATTATGCCTGCTATTAAGAAGAATAACGTAGCTACAGGTATGGGATAAATAGTTCCTCCTGCAAAAAGGTCGTCGAGAACTGTATATCCCACGATGGTGAAAGCTAAGCTGCTAATCGCGGCAAAAATTAAGAATATTCCTCCAGTTTTAGGGTCAAATATTGCTATTATAAATGCTAAGGCTGCTAATGCTAAGGTTGCTGCCCAAAGAATCATCATAGTTTGTCCATCATCAGTTCCCCATACTTGTTCCCATGCATCTTGTGAGAAGAAGCTCGTTTCGGAATATGTGCCGTCCATATCCGGAAATTCTAGAATGCCTGAATCAGAGACAGAGAGGGTGAATGGGCCAAATGCTGCAGAAGCGCGGAAATATGAGTAAAATAATCCTACGATGTAAGTAATTGAAGCTCCAGTATCAGTTATGTGGAAAATCGATATTGGCAATGCCATTGCAAATATCGTTAGTCCTAATACCGTGTTTTTTCCCATCTTATTAACCCCTTAACTAAATTAAGAATTGTTAGTTTAAAGTTTGCACTAAATTTAAGTTTTTCCTTCTGGTGTTTGTTATATACCGTTTTTTTTGTTTATTTTTTGGCTTTAAGGGGTTTAAATCACTTTTGTTAATTTTTAGAAGGTTAAATTTTTTACCTGATTTTATTAATGGTGATCATTTTATAGTCGCTTTTTTATGCTTGTTAATTTTTGAGGGTTTTTTACAAGTTTTTTATGAAACTGTTTTATAAAAGTATAAGAGAAAAGCTAAATAGATAGTAAATAGATTTATTATTGAAGTTATTTTTTTTTAATTTTGTATTTAGGTGTTAAGTGACGGTTTTTCTTTGAGCGAGGGTTTTTGCTTTGATTCGTGATTGTTTGGTGTTTACTGATACGGGGATTTGCTTGTTTCACAAGTCTTTTGCTAGAAGTTCTATCAACCCTGAAGTTGATTCTTTGCTTGTAACCAATTTTTTAAGTGCCATTGATAATTTTGCCATAGATATTGCTAAGTCCGGATTACAAACGATTCGTTTACTTGATGGTACAAGGTTTTATGCCGAGAAGAGAGGGTGTTTAGTCTTTGTCTTTATTGTAGATGATTATGAAAAAGAGTCTGATGTTAAAAGGAAACTTAATCGTGTGGCAAAAAGAGTTGTTGAAAAGATAGGAATTGCTGCAACGATGAAGGGGGATCTTGTTCAACCTTTTGATAAAGAGATAGAGGAACTAATAGTTTACTCTTTGTTTGTAGAAGATAAATGGGCACATGTTTTATCAAAAATGTTTTTCTAGTAATAATATGGTTTTTGGAAAAAGAACGGGGTAGATTTTAATGGGTCCAAAAAAAAAGCAGAGGAAGAAGAAGACTGATACGTCTGTTGATAAGAAAGAGACTGAAAAGCCAGGTGTAGATACTCAAACTGTTGAGACTACTGAGACAGTTCCTGTTGAGAGTGCTGAAAAAGTTCCTATTGAGACGACTGAAACATCTTCTACCGATGAAGTTTTTATGGAAAAACCTGTTAAGGAGCTTTACTCTCGAAAGGAAAAGGGTTTTTATGGGCCTAAACCTTTAAGCTCATACGGGTTCGTGATATTTTCAGTTTTATTGGTTTTTTTATTGATTTTTTCTTCTTTTATGTGGGGTGGTGTGGGGGATTCTTTTGTTGAGTTTGAGTCTCATATTTTTTTAGGGGTTTTTTTTGGTTGGTTGATTGTTTCAGCTTTTACTTTTAGGGGTTTTGCAAAACAGAGAGAAGCGCCGATTCTTTTAATGGGTTTAGCGTTTCTTTCTTTGAGTTTTTTCATTTTGGTTGAGTCTATGACTGTAAGTGACCCTGTTTTCAACGTTTTTGAAGGTTTAACTGATTCTGATATTGAAGGAATTAAGGCTTTGTTAGGTGTTTTATCAGTTTTTTGTGCTTTATCAGCCCTTAAAATTTCCCTTTCAAGACATTAATCTTTCCTGTTATTTATATGTAAATCTTTAACCTTTTTTGACCTACTAGTTTGGTGTTTTTTTTGGTGTTGGATGAAAGGTGGCTTTCTGATTTCCTAGCAGGCTTAGGAATGCCTCAGAAATCTGATTACAAGATATTAATCGCCCCTGACTATGTGTTGCCAAGTCATGTTACTTCTCCTGTAATCTCTGCCTTTCAATGGCGAGGTATGCCGTATAAAAAGAAGAACACTGGCATTGAAGTTGATTCTGTTTTGTGCGAAATTGAGAAACTCTACATAATAGATGGCGAAACTGGATTTTTAAAAGGTGTAAAACTTGCTAACTACTTTGCTAAAAAAGGTTATGATGTTAAAACAGTTGTAGGTTCTAAAATAGATTTTTTTGATCTTCCAATGCTTGAAAAAGCAAAGATTATCGAAAAAGGTGAAGGAGATTACTTTTTCAGTTGTATTGATATTAGAGGGGAAGATCTTCCGATTTATTCCGAAATGCCTGGAGTTCATATGGTTCTTTTAGGGGCAAATACTGATGTAGTTCCTATACCCAAGGAAGCAACGATCACTTTTGAAAAGACTTCTATTGAATCCTTAGTTTTAGAAGAGATGTATGAGCGACTCAGTGAGCGTTGTATAGTATTTAGCATTAAGAATTTTTTAAGGAAGATGCTTCCTAATTTGAAACCCCAGTCCCCATCTTTTAAAAAGGAAACACTTTTTCCAGAGGACTTTTATGTGTGTTCAGCCCTATCAGTAGGGCGGTTACATAAAATGGAGGATCATTTACCGAAAAATTATGATGTTTTTTACTTAAACTTTGGGGATTTTGTAGCTTTTCCTCAACGTTTAGGTTCTTCTGTTTTTAAAGGAGGATATTTGCCTGAACTCGCTAGGAAAGAGTTTGTTGAAGCAGTTTTCGAAAAGTTAATCGATGTAATACGCTTTTTAGATCCAAAAGTTTTATTGATTTATAACGATAAACTTGGCTATGCTGCTTCTAGTTTTAAAACTTTAAAGGATCTTACTGAAAAATTCTCGACAATTAACGATTATTGTTTTATAAAACATGAAAAAAATGCGTGGAAGGAGACAAAGATCAATTTAAACACAAAAATTTCCGAGTTAAAATCATCCTTGTTCGATTTTTTAGCAATAATTTAAAGAATAAAAAAGGATAGGAAAAACGATAAAAATCTCAGTTTTTGAAGCTTATAATAGAAAATAATCAACACTTTCCAAAGTTTTATTATTTATTCATAATTGTTATTGTTTTGTTGACTATCCTGGTTTTTAAGAACCTTTAAAAGTCTATCATGGTCCAAAGCTTTCCTTGAAGAGGTTATATAAAGAGTTCCTGTTTTATAAATAAATCTCTCCAAGATATCTTCTGGAGGAAGAAACTCGTTCAAATCTTCTTCTTCTATCTCATCTAAGTCTAATTCGCGTTCAAAAACAAGGTTTGAAAATATTTTACCCTTTTCTTCCGGTACTATAATAATACGTCCCCTAGTTTCATGGTTCTTCGAGAACTCATAAGATGGAGCATTTTGAGGAAATACGTTTAAATTTCTACTTTTAAGAAAAATCGCTGTAAGCTTTTGACCCTTATGTGTAAAAGAATAACTAACAATCTTCGTTTTTAACTCATCTAATGCTTCAAAAACATCATAAGCATTCTCTTTTACCAATTCTCTGTCAAACGTGAAATCAAAAAGGGCAGAATAACATCCCTCCCAATAACTCTTTTCTGGATCATGAACCCATAAGTCAAGCTCTGTGAAACTCCCTTCCTCTCTCCTTCCCCTCAATATCCCATAACACAAAATCTTTTCCGACTCTCCTAAAACCAATTCTTCTGAAATGAAATGGGTGCTTAGATGCAGACCTATATCACGGGTATAACAAAGCGTCCTAATTTTAACATCATCATCAGCTCTCTCAAATCCCTTAGCACGACTTACAATTGGTAAAATCGACTCTTTTAAAACTTGACTTTTCGGCTGTTCAAGAATTTTGGAAAAAGTTTCACACTCACCTTTTTCCACGTTTACTTTGTGTTTCTGCCAAACAACAGGGATTATTGAGTAAGATCTATCCTTCTCATAAACACTTCTTTTAAAACGATCTGAAGTAAGTTCCAATTCAATCTGAGCTTTAGCATTTTCATCCAATTCAAGACCAAAACTCTTTTTCGGATTAATCACATAATTCTTTTCCGCAAATAAAACATGTTTACAATACTTCTTATCCGGAACAGAAAAATCATGACTATAATAGCTACAAGCACCATAAACCTCCCTTCCCTCATAAACCGTAAATCCAGCACTCATCCTCCTTTCCGGATCAAGATAAAGAATACCAAAAAAATCATCAATCGAAATAGTCCCTCCCTTAATATTCTCTATAACAGACGTTATATACGCCGATAACAAAGAAGACTCCATCAACGTCTGTTCACTAAAATTAAAAAAATCAAGACCATTTTTCGAAAAAATAACAAATTGATTAATTATCAAAAGAAGCTTCCCTACCTGTTTTTATCACCTCTACTATAATTAAATACGTTAACTTTCTTAAAGTACTTTTTTACGCTAAGTTTCAATAATATTCTCGTTTTTAACGTAATTCTAATAAAAAAATTGGAAAATAATAAGATGTCGTGAAAGCATAATTTCACGACATT
>JBHLKN010000075.1:0-9912 GCA_048886645.1 Candidatus Hodarchaeota archaeon
GTTGGAAGAACTTGCTACCACCATGTTATGTATAACTATTTCACAGTGAAATTCCAAGAAACCATTTGTTTCTGAAGGGATGTAATATTGTATGGATGCATAGCCTGATTCATTTGTGAATCCAGCGCCTATGGAGGATGAATTGAGAAAAAATAGAACAGTTATGTTATTTAAAGGCACATTATAACTATCAAAGACTTTTGCATTAATAGTTATTGTTTCGCCTGAATAAGCCGTTTTAGGTAAAGAAAAATCTATTTTAAATCCAGGATTTTCGACAAATATTGTTATGACTTTTGTAACTGTAGCATAGCCTTCTTTTGCAGCTTTTATGGATATCTGGTAAGAATTATTTAAAGAAAGTTGATAGGTTGGAAGTTCAAGGGTATATATCTGGTTTATTGGGTTTTCGATAAATTTTCCTTGGTCATATTCCCACTGATAGGTAACATGAGCGCCTAAAATTGAAAGATTATTTTCAAGATCTATATAGGAGAGATTTATTGAAAGTTTTCTGGGGTAAAATACTTTAAACTCAGATGAATTTATAGCTATTTTTGTTGGTTTAGTTGTGAGTGTTATATTAATATGTTCTTCTCCAGCTTCCCAGTTGTAAAACCACCGTAAAATAGCGCTGATGTTTGAACGAGGGGTTTGAGGGAGAAAACTTACTTCAAAAGTGACTATCCCATAAATATCTGGTTCTTTAACAAAGGTTTGAAGAACATCCCCATAGTTTGTGTCTACTATACTGAGGTTTACCGTACCTACACTGTATCTTAATTTTACACTGAGGTTTATGTTTTCTTCATGGGTTACTGAAATAGAACGGGTTGGAGAGATTAATTCTAAATAGTTAGGAGAATAAGTAAAAAGTTGCCATTCTCCTTTAATTAAAATGTTATCCGGTATGATAATTTGGTGAATAGAATCGTTTAATTCTATGCAAAAATCTTTCATTTGTACTCCGTTAGGGTTTAATAGAGATAAAAAATTCCAATCAAACGGGACGGTTATTAAAATAAAACTGGTCATGTTTTCAGCAAATTTTTGGGCAACTTGAAACGTTATATTCCATTTGATTGTTGTAGAATTATGACGTTCATAATCTATTTCTGGAACAATGACTCTTGAAATGTTAATTTCTAAAAAGAAATGCCATCTTTTTTCTGTTTTAAAACCGCTAATATTAGTTTCATTTACTGAAACGAAAAGATTATTTTCAAGGTATGATTTCCAAGATAAAAATCCTTGACCTAAAGAGAAATCAATTACTGTTTGATTATTTATTTTTAAGTCAACCTCAGAGGGGAATACAAGATCAATACAAGAAATTTCATCAAAAAGAATTATTGCACTATAGGGAGGATTTTGGACCCCTACCTCTATGTCTATTTCCCATAGGTTAAGAGGTAATTTATCGCAAATCTCTAATCCAAGTTTTGAAGCATTAAAAGATACAAAACGCCAACCATTATACCAGGAATCATTTATAATCAAAGAGATGGTTTTCGAGTCATTTTTTGGAGGATAAAGGGGGTGAGGGTACGACCACAAATAAACTTGTAATATAAAAGAAGTGAAATTATAAACTACTTTAACATAAGAGTATGAACTAGAGAGGTTATTTTCAGAAAACAAGTTGTAAGAAAAAGATACGATAACAGAATTTCCATGCAATAATCCTCCACCACTATAATCGACTTGGTGAAGAGAAGAAACCCAATTAGAAATATTATCAATCCAAGAGTAATTACCGCTATAAGAAACGAGACCTTCGGAATTGTTTAGATATCTTGAAAAACCTGGATCATCAGGCTGGTCTCTTTCATAGTTTTCCCAATAATAATCATTTTCAACTTCTGCATCGCCGCAATATACTGTTTGGTTGTAAAGATTGGTTATTTTAGCGGTCCAATTAGCTTTCCATAGAGACGAACTATTAATGTATATGTTATCGGAACCATTCATCCATTTTTCAATTTTAACTGTAGCATTCTGAGAGACATTTAAAGTATTTGAATCAAGGAGTTTAGGAGAAGGAAGAGAAGGAGAAACATCCGCATTTGATAAAATGTTTGAAGATAAATTAATATAAGGACAGGAAAGGAGAGAGAGGATTAGCAATACGTGTAATAATGAGATGTTTTTTTCTTTTAACATTTATAGTCTGCCTCAAAAAACAGTGTAGCAAAGAGATTTTAAGCACCCCTAAAAATTAGTATTATAAAAATCGGTTTAGTGGTTGAGAAAATGTACGAGATATTTAACTAAGATTAGAAATTAATAAATAACTGATTTAGTTTTAATAAAATTTTTAGTTATAATAATAACCATTCATTTATGTAAAAATCGTAATCTTCATCGTTTATTTTAAATTCTTGAAAAGTATTCAGTGTTTTTGCTAATTGAATGGCAAAAAGATGGTAACAAGCTGGAATTTTACGTTTTATAACACCATTTAAAAAAAAATCTTTGCATAAACAAAAACGGTTTTCAATTGTTAGATAGTCGCTTTTTTCTCCTGTAACTACCCATCTTATTATGCCGCTAGGAACGAAAATATATTTTTTTACACGTCCCTCCATTGCAGATTTTAGACCGTGTAAAAATCTGGAGATTTTAATTTGGGGTTTTTGAAACAACAAAACCACGCTTATTTTGGTTTTTTATTATTAAAATAATTTTTATAACAATGATGGGGTTTTATTTTGTTAAAAATATCTACTATGATGCAATTTTAGGAATGGTTTAAATTTAAATTTTATTTGATATAATTTGAATTTATTATTTTATTTGAATTATGTTACAAATAAATAAAAATAAAGAAATAGTGGGTAATCTGTGTAAGATCGTGATATTGTTTTTAGTTTTTTACAATGTTAAAGATGTTCATTTTGGATTTTTAAAGTAATTTTAAATGAGGCGGATTAAATATTGGTAGAAAAAGGATATGACGTGATAATTATTGGCAGTGGTCCCGCTGGGATTTTTACAGCTTTAGAAATAGTGGAAAAAAATGAAAACATGAAAATATTAATGATTGATAAAGGGAAAGATATTACGAAGCGTTCTTGTCCTGCAATTGAGAAAGGAGAAACTTGTCAGCTTTGTAAACCTTGTAAACTATTGACAGGTTGGGGAGGATCAGGTGCTTTTAGTGACGGAAAGCTTACGTTAACTACGGAAGTGGGAGGCTGGCTTAACGAATATCAAACAAAGGAAAAATTGAACGAATTAGTAAAGCATGTCGACAAAGTTTACTTAAATTTTGGAGCAACAAAAAAGGTTTATGGAACAAATGCAGACGAAGTCTCAAAAATAGAGAGAAAAGCAACATTTGCAGGTTTAAAATTAATACCATATCAAGTAAGACACTTAGGAACTGAAAATTGCAGAGAAATTTTAAGAAAAATGAAAGAAAAACTACAAAATCACATAGATATAAGGCTTAACAAGAACGTTAAACACATAATTGTTGAGAGAGAAAAGGCGAAAGGAGTGGAACTAGATAACGAAGAAAAAATAATGGGAAAATACATAGTAACAGCTCCAGGAAGAGTTGGAGCAGATTGGCTTACAGAAGAGATGAAACACTATGGACTTGAAACAAGAAATAATCCAATAGATGTCGGAGTAAGGGTAGAATTACCAGCAGAAATAATGGAAGAAATAACATCAACCCTCCATGAACCTAAGTTTATATATTATTCTAAATCTTTTGATGATCTGGTAAGAACTTTTTGTGTATGCCCCCACGGAGAGGTAACCATAGAGTCTACAGAAGAAAACGCTGTAACAGTAAATGGGCAAAGCTATGCTAATAAAAAAACCGGTAACACAAACTTTGCAATACTTGTAAGCACCTCTTTTACAGAACCTTTTAAGGAACCTATAGCCTACGGCAAATATCTTGCAAGATTAGCAAACATTCTCAGCGGAGGAAGTGTCATAATACAAAGATTAGGAGATCTAAAAATTGGGAGGAGAAGTACACCTGAAAGAATAGCGAGAAGTATAGTAACCCAAACATTAAAAACAGCAGTTCCAGGAGATTTAAGTTTCGTTCTACCCTACAGATTTCTCCAAGATATTCTAGAAATGTTAAAAGCTTTAGACAAAGTAACACCAGGAGTTTACAGCGATCACACACTTCTTTACGGGATTGAAACAAAATTTTACTCTTCAAGAATAAAAGTAAATAATGAATTAGAAACAAAAAAAGAAAACCTATACACAATTGGAGACGGAGCAGGAATAACAAGAGGCCTCATACAAGCAAGCATTAGTGGAGTTATCGCAGCAAGAAGCATAATAATGAAAGAAAACAAAACAAAAAATAACCAATAATAATTTAAATTAAACAAGTATCAATACATACTTACACTCTTCCCTCTTGTAAAGGAAGAATGAATAAAAAATATAAAAAATAAAATAGAAACACTCAGATTAAAGCCGGGGTAACTGTTTTTGCGTTGTTTTTTGTTGTTGAGGTGGGTTTCCGCTGTGTTTTTTTGTTTTTCTGTGTGGAGATCTGTTTTTTGTTTTTTGGTGTGTTGTTTAAAATGGGTTTATTCTTTGTTTCTTTTAAGAGTGTTTAAATGGGATTCCGGTTGTTTTAGCTTATTGAATTTGTGTTTTTCTTAACATCTTCACTTTTTTTGTTTTTTCTGCTGGTTTTTCTCTTTTTCTTTTTCTTTGTTTTCTTTTTTTCTTGTGGAATCTTATTTTTTCAGTTTTTTAGGTTGTTTTATGGGAGGTTTTTTGTTTTTTAAAGGTTTTCAGTGTTGGTTTTTTGTTTTCTCTTTGGAGTCCTTTTATTTTATTTTGGTTTAATTGATCCTGATTTTGTATGTAGTTGTTTCTTGATGAATTCTTTGATGATACTAAAGAGTGTTGGGATTGCTTGGGAATGTTGTTGTTTGTTATATGTGGCAGATGTTTTTGGTCTTATAAGAGGGGTAGGTCCGTTAATTGGGGAAGTTATAATTTCGGTATTTAGGCTTAAGGTAAGATCTTTTAAAAGAAAGATTTGGGGGGTTAGAGGTGTTTCCTCGGTAATAGTAGTAAACCTTTAAAGGTTGACAATTGTTAGTCAACCTTAAATAGTTGACTTTTTATTTTGTTTGCGTTATCACGCTTGATATAAGGGGGGCTAAAAAGCTTAAAAAAGGCCTGAGGTTCAAGGCAAAATTCTAAACCTCCTTAATAGCTTAAATAAAGAGTTCGGTAGCTTTTTGATTGCAGACTTTTTGATGCCCTAGGTGATGAATTCTAAGGAGTTTTTCCAGATGGCAGGTAGACTCCTTAAGGAGGGACGTGGTGAAACCCTTAGTAGAGCGCGAGGAAGGGGTTGTGTGCTTGGACGATCTCTGCGACCGGTTCGACCGCTCCCTATGGAACTGGAACCGTTAGACAGAATTCGGTTCAACTTCTAAACGATCAGGGGTTAAACAAATAAAAAGTTCGCAAAATAGTTGTTAGCAGAAATTGCGATCTCCGGTAAATACTAATTTATAAAAATACCTTGGGTTGAACCTTTCGCTATTTACACCTTTTGAACTAAACTGACTTGCTCAAGTTTTGCCAAGATATCAGAAACTGCTTTGTTAACCTTGGTTTTTTCGAGTTTGGTCTCATTAGCCAATTCATCCACAATCTGTTCTTGTGTCCTGTTTCCATTGCACATACTCCAAATTGTTATTATAGCCTCATTGACTTTGTATGCTTTCTTGTTTTCATCGACTAATAATAACTCGTTTTTTTCGGATTTAGCAATGTTTCCTTTTTTCATAAATTTCATAGTTATACCTCTTATTCATTTTTAGATGGCGCGGTTTTTATTCGTTTGGGTCAAGTAAAATGTGACCTCCTCTTCCGATTAAAATCAGGAGCTTCCAACGGAAACTTTTGAGGTTGGAGAGTGTAGGCAGAAAACCTTCTCTCCTTCGGGCTGGGTCACAAAAACCCCTGAGCTTACCATATAGACGAATCCTCGTTTTTTAATATTTTTAGCCCCGTTATAGTCAGCATTTACTTGGTATCCGCAATCTTTGCTGATGAATACTTCTTGACGTGGTCTTTTAGTGTTCATCGAACTGCAACGAAACACTGTTTTAACGTGTTGAACTACGGGACTTCTATCACGGCTATTCCTCGTTCTAACGCTTTATATTGAACGTACTGTTTCAATCAGTTGAAAGGCATTGAATTGATTTTTCTGTTTGCTTTTCTCCCTTTCTGTTGTTTCCCGATAGATTTGGTTAGAAAATCTCGTGGTCACTAAAATTCCCAATCTCTTCCGCCATAATAACAGGCTTAAAAGACTCTTTTTTTCTATAGTTTTTTTAAAAATACTGATATACCTTCTTAAAAAAGGTTTTAAAAAGGCCTTCATCTTTAGATATATAATCTTAAGAATTGTTCTATTAAGTTATATGCTTTCTAAATCCCCGTGACTCATAAATTATAACTGGGATTAATGGGGAGTGTTGCATAGTGGGTAAGCTGTTAATAGTTTCAAATAGACTGCCTATAAGTGTAGTAAAGAAGAGAGGGGGTAAGTTGGGTTTTCAAGGCAGTGCGGGGGGTTTGGCTACAGGATTGGGTTCATTCTATAAATCGTATCAGAGTTTGTGGATAGGATGGCCGGGAGTTACTTTAGAGAAAATAAGGGAGGAGGAAAAGGAGGAAATTGGTGAAAAATTAACCGCTGAAAGTTGTTATCCCATTTTTCTCTCCCAAGAAGAGTTTGAAAATTACTATTGTGGTTTCTGTAATAAAACTATCTGGCCGCTCTTCCACTACTTTCCTCTATATACGATATATGATGAAGATTTCTGGGAAGCCTACAAACGTGTGAACGAAGCTTTTTGTGATGTGGTTGTTGAAGTTGCTGAACCGGGAGATATTATTTGGGTTCATGATTATCATTTAATGTTGCTTCCAAAGCTTATACGAGAGAAATTGCAAGATACAACAATAGGATTCTTCCTCCACATACCTTTTCCATCCTTCGAAATATTTCGCCTGCTTCCATATCGCAATGAAATTTTAGAAGGGCTCTTAGGCGCAGATCTCGTCGGTTTTCATACATATGACTATGTTCGGCATTTCCTTGACAGTGTTAGTCGTATATTGGGTTATGAACATTCCTTTTGTCAGATCGCTACTAGTAACCGTGTGATAAGGGCGGATACTTTCCCCATGGGGATAGATTACGAGCGATTTGCCAAAGCTAGGGAAAATCCGGAAGTGCAAAAAGAAATTAACGAGATTCGTGAAAAAGCTGGAAAGGCGGACGAACGTAAAATAATTTTATCAATTGACCGTTTAGATTATACAAAGGGTATATCTCAAAGATTAGAAGCATTTGACCTATTTTTGGAACAGAATCCGGAATATAAAGAAAAGGTATCACTTGTCCTTGTGGCAAATCCTTCTCGAACAGGGATAGAACACTATATGTGGTTGAAAAAAGAAGTGGATGAGCTTGTTGGTAAAATTAACGGAAAGCATGGGACTATTGCTTGGATGCCTGTCTGGTATATGTACCGTTTTTTGTCTTTTAATCCCCTAGTCGCCTTTTATAATCTTGCTGATGTTGCCCTTATAACTCCTCTAAGAGACGGGATGAACTTAATAGCCAAAGAGTTCACCGCAACTAAAACTGATGGTAAAGGAGTTTTAATTCTCAGCGAGATGGCTGGAGCTGCAAAAGAGTTGGGAGAGGCAATTATAGTAAATCCAAACAACAAGGAAGGGGTTGCAGAAGCGATAAAAGAAGCTTTGGAGATGCCGGATGAAGAACAAATAGAGCGTAATAGTATAATGCAAAACAGATTAAAACGTTATAATGTGATGCTGTGGGCAAGGGATTTTATGGAGAGATTATCACAAATCAAAGAAGTTCAGCAGGAACTTCATGCGAGAAGACTTACATATGAGACGCAGAAGAAGTTAATTAGCAATTATCTTGAAAGCAATAAGCGGTTGATTTTGCTAGATTATGATGGAACCCTTGTTCCTTTTGCGAAAGAACCTGAAAAAGCAAAGCCCGATGAAGAAATTCTAAGGTTGCTTAAAGCACTTGCTCAGGAGCCCGAAAACGACGTAGTAATTATAAGTGGACGAGACAAAGAAACGTTGGAAAAGTGGTTTGGCAGTCTAAACGCGGGATTGGTTGCTGAACACGGTGTATGGATTAAAGAAAAAAAGGAAGAAACATGGGAAATGATAGAGCCCTTGATGAATGATTGGAAGGAAGAGATACGGCCAATCCTTGAACTATATATGGATAGAACCCCAGGTTCTTTTATTGAAGAGAAAGATTTTTCCCTTGTGTGGCACTATCGGAAGGCGGATCCTGAATTAGCTTCAGTAAGGTCAAGGGAGTTAAAGGATGATATTTTACACCTTACTGCCAACCTTAACCTTGGAGTTTTGGAAGGCAGTAAAGTAATTGAGATCAAGAACACTGGTATAAACAAGGGACGGATTGCATTACATTGGCTTTCAAAAGAGAAGTGGGATTTTATCTTGGCAATAGGGGATGATTGGACGGATGAAGATACTTTTGATGTTCTTCCTGAATCAGCATTCTCTATCAAAGTGGGTTTAGGTCCTTCTCGAGCCAGGTTTAATTTAGATTCAGTAACCAACGTAAGATTATTATTAGAAGAAGTAGTAAAATTATAATATGCATAGTTTAGACGATTATAGGGAAATTGTGGGAGACGGGGTTATAGCATCGATCCACAGAAAGGCAAGAAAACTTTACGATAAACACATACTACACCTTAATTCTACTTATCTGGGTGGTGGTGTTGCAGAAATACTTGCTTCTCTTGTACCACTAATGAATGATATCGGGATTGATGCCTGTTGGAGAATACTACGTGGAACCCCTGATTTTTTCACGATAACCAAGAAATTTCATAATGCCCTTCAAGGAGATCGAATAAATTTTACTGAAATGAAGAAACGCTTATACGTCCAAGCTAACGAGGATTTCTCCGTATATACACATATAAACAGTGATTGCGTGATCATACACGATCCACAGCCATTACCCCTCATAAAATTCTACAAGAAAAGACAGCCATGGATTTGGAGATGCCATGTAGATCTATCAAATCCTAATGAAGCAGTATGGCATTTTCTTAAAAATTTTATTCTTAGATACGATACGGTTATTATTTCAAGTGAAAAGTATAAAAGCAAAGATCTGCCGTTAGAACAGAGGGTTATCAATCCTGCCATCGATCCACTATCTCCAAAAAACATGGAAATTTCTGATAAGCTTATTTTAAAAAACCTTAAAAAGTTCTATATACCCTCAGATAAACCGATCATAACCCAAATATCAAGATTTGACAAGTGGAAAGACCCGGAGGGAGTAATAAATGTGTTTAAACTTGTCAAGGAGAAGGTAGACTGTAGACTAGTTTTATGTGGAAGCATGGCACCAGACGATCCAGAAGGTTTTAGAATTTATGAGAAAACAAAGCAAAAAGCAAAGCGTTTAATGGAAAATGGAGATGTTATACTCATAACCAGTGAAAACAACATCCTTGTGAATGCATTACAGCGAAGTTCTCAAGTTATAATACAAAAGTCAATAAGAGAAGGCTTTGGACTTACTGTTACCGAAGCCCTTTGGAAGGGAAAACCTGTCGTGGCTTCGAATGTAGGAGGATTAACGCTTCAAATAAAAGACGAGGAAAATGGCTTTTTGCTTGATCCTCTTGATAAAAAAGGTTTTGCAGAAAGGATCATAAAAATTTTGCAGGATCCTGACCTAGCAGAAGAAATGGGTAAAAAAGGAAAAGAAACAGTCAGGAAAAATTTCCTCATAACAAGACTCTTGTCAGACTATTTGGACTTATTAAACGATATAATAGAATAAACGAC
>JBHLKN010000076.1:0-2573 GCA_048886645.1 Candidatus Hodarchaeota archaeon
GTATTAGTTTGGAGGGTCTTGGTTTAGAATTTTTTGTATTAATTATTATCGCCCTTATGGTGTGGATATGGTAGAAGGGGATAACCTATATCTGGAAGGAAAAGCAGCACGAATCAAAAGAAGAAGAATAGGTGTAAGTCTGGAAAAATTTTTGAATAAAAGAATCCTCTTCAGACTTTTCCCCAAAATTTGAAGAGATTAATTAGATTTTAACTACCGGAAAATTTTTATAGTCCTATATAGGATTGTTCTATATGAAACTATTTTATATAATACTAATTTCTTAGGTTGTGTTTTTATGAATGAGAGTGAATTGAAGAAATTTTGTGTTGAATTAATGGAAATAGCTGATGTATTATACTTTACAACAGTAGATGGAAATAGGATTCCGCATACAAGAGCGATGTTTAACTTAAGAAATACCAAATATTTTTCCAGTCTTTCTAAATTTTTTAAAAACCATCAAAATGATTTGTTAGTTTATTTGTCAACAAATACTTCATCTTCAAAAATAGAACAAATCAAGGAAAATCCTAATGTATGCGTTTATTATTGCAGAGCTGTACCAAAAGACTTTCGGGGTGTAATGCTCGGTGGGAAAATAGAAATTGTAACTGATCAGAAAGTAAAAGAAGATCTATGGCAGGATGGTTGGGAACTTTATTATCCAAAAGGAGTAGAAGATGAAGATTTTACAGTTCTCCGTTTACTACCAAAATATGCAGAAATTTACTACAAGCTACAAAAATACACTTTGAATTTGAAGTGAGAGCGATGAAAGAACAAACAATGAAAGAACAACGAGCGGGGGGCTATCTGATTGCTAAAATACATCAGATTTCAAATCGAATATTTGCTAAGAAGTTAAAAGAATATGAAATAACAGACATTAATCCCGCTCAAGGGCGGATATTATTTGCATTATGGAGAAAAGACGGTATATCTATCAATAAACTTGCTAAAGAGACATCTCTGAGTAAATCAACTTTAACACCGATGTTAGATAGACTTGAAAATATTGGTCACCTGAAACGATTACCTTCTAAAAAAGATCGCAGAAAGATTCTGATATATCTTACAGAGAAAAACAAGAAACTTCAATATAAATATGTTAAAGTATCAATTGAGATGACTAGGCTGTTTTATCATGGATTTACTTCAAAGGAAATAGATGAATTCGAAAATTACTTACAAAGAATATTAGAAAATCTTAGATCCTACGATTCATCCCGAAATAAGTGGATAATAATATGAAATTAGATTAAATATGGCGGGCTCGACGGGATTTGAACCCGCGACCTCATGCTCCGGAGGCATGCGCTCTATCCAAGCTGAGCTACGAGCCCCTTAGTTTTTTACATTGGGCAAAGCTTTTAATCTTCTTTCTTCTTGTTCTTTTTATGTGTTTATCCTTTATCTTATTGTAGTTTGTTGGGGGTATTATTTTGGCGGGACTTGGCGCCCTTGAGCTTTTGGTATTAATTATTTTCGCCCTAATATTATTTGGTCCTAAAAAGCTTCCAGAGCTTGCTAGAAGTATCGGTAATGCTCAAGCAGAGTACGAGGCTGCCAGAAGGGCTAGACTTTCTCAAAGAAAAATGGAGCGACAAACACAGTCTAGAAAACTTAACTCTCCCACAACCAGTCCGTCAACTAATGTGAGCGATGAACTTTCTGATGAAGAACTTTTAATTGAAGCTGCTGAAAAGATGGGAATTGAAACTGAAGGAAAAAAGATAGAAGAAATTGCCCAAGAAGTCTTAAAAAAAGTAGAAAAAGAAAAAGAAAGCACAAAAAACTGAAATAAAGAAAATATCCCATTTACTCCTGTTTAACGAAAATAGAGAAAATAGGTTTAAAATAAATATTTTTAACCGACTTCGGTTTCAAATAGTTCTTCTGGTTTTGTATTTAACACTTTTTCAGCTAATTCTTCCATACTTTCTTTAGAGACGTCAGCTATTGCTTGTAACCATTTGTTTTTTAGTGTTATTCTGATTTGTTGGTTATCGCTTTTTTTTGTAAAGGTTGCAGTGGGTTTGTTGTTTGGTAGAACTTCTATGTTTCCCTTTCCTAAAGTACATCCTGTCGACATCTGTATACCATCAACTATGCAGCTAATTGGAGGGGTTGTACCAGTCTCTACAACGACTTTCATACCAGAATATTTTTCCGCATTAAGTTTTTCCAGAGCTAATAAACCCATTTTTAAACCAGCTACTATGAAAGGTCCTACATGACCGTGAAACTCTTCAGTCCGTTTTATCAACTCCTTTTCAATCAAATTCCTGATCTCCTTTCACGAATTATTATAAACACGACTGCTAAAGCTAAAGGAATAGCAATCAAGGGAACAAAATACCATTCAAACCACGAATCTTCATCTTCTTCAGTGTGGAAAAGTTTGTCAGCATCGTATCGTAACATTTCTACATAACTGTCAACATCAAAAGGTCCAGGAAAGTTTGTAAGTTCTACGTGAGTTATCCCTACTTCTTGCGCTATAGTGGCTCCGTATTCTGTTCCACTTTGATAGTTACTAATCACCATCGATACATTTTCATCCCTTGCCA
>JBHLKN010000076.1:2673-6128 GCA_048886645.1 Candidatus Hodarchaeota archaeon
AACTCTATTTTATCTCCACCTACTCTTTCTGTAAAGTCCTCGAGAACTGTTGTTGTTACAACTATTTTGAGTTTTGTATCTCGGTCTTCACTATCGCTTACCGCTTCAGAGGATCCATTTTGAAAAACGGTTGAAACGGTCAATAATGCCATAACTAAAAAAACTACTAGGGGTTTTTTCCTTCTATTTATCAAGTTATTACCTCCTTTACTTTTTTCTTCGGAGCCAAAATGGTGGTTGTCATAAAAACAACCACTGAAACCAACACGATTGTAGCCCCTGAATATAGGTTAAACGCGTATGAAATGAAAAGACCGGAAAAACAGCAGGAAGTGCCTATAAATATGGAGAGGAAGAATATGTGGTCTAATCGGCTAGTTAGTTGGTATGCTGTGGCTGCTGGATTAATCATCAAAGCGAAAACCAATAAGCCCCCTATAGGTCGGAGAGAAACAGCGATGGTTGAACCTGTGAGAAATAGTGCGATGTAGAAAATAATCTGTGCAGGTATGCCTGCTGCCATTGCTATTTCTCGGTCAAAAATTACAGCTTGAATTTCTTTGAAAAAGAAGACTATGAAGATGATGATGGTTAGAGTTAGGCTGATCATAACTATAAGTTCAGTCCAAGTAACGGTTAGAATACTCCCCCAAAGAACTGCTAAAGCTTCTGTTCTCGGTCCCTCTATCAGCCCGATAAATAAGAGACCTAAGCCAAGCATTAAAGAGAACATCACTCCCACAACGGTGTCAGGATTTAAGTCTCCTCTCTCAGCAAGTGGACCAACTAACATAGCTGTAAATAAACTAAAAACAAGAGCTAAAAGCAAGGGATTTACGCCTAAAAGGAGCCCGAGGATTGCACCAGTAAAAGCTGAGTGAGAAATTGCCACGGTCATAGCAGAAACATTCATAGAAACAATAAATACTCCCATCAAAGAACAACAAATACCCGCTAATAAAGCCGCTAGTATAGCTCTCTGCATGAAAGAATAACTAAAAATCTCAAAAACCAATTTTCACAACTCTTTTAATTTGAGGGATTGTTTTTCAAGGTTCTATGTAGGGGCAATAATTAGGCCAGAATCATGTTGAAAAACCGATATTTGGGAGCGATAAATTTCGCTCAAATTTTTCTCTGTAAGGATTTCTTTTACAGGTCCTAATGCGCAAATTTTTCCCTCATTCATTAATACAACACGGTCACAATATTGAGGAGCAATGCTCATGTTGTGGGTTACAAAAAGGGTTGTAAGCTTTTCACTCGTATGTATTCGTCGTATAAGGTCTAGGATATTTTTTTGACTTGGCAGGTCTATGGCAGATGTTGGTTCGTCTAAAAGAAGTATCTTTGGTTTTTGTGCTAGAGCCCTTGCTATGGCTATTCTTTGTTGTTGACCGCCAGAAAGAGTGCCTATAGACCTCTCTGCGTATTCGCTCATACCTACAAGTTCTATAGCATCTTCAACGATCTCATAGTCTTCTTTGCTTGGTTTCGCTAATAGGCCTATTTTTCCATATCTTCCAATCATCACAGCTTCTCTAGCGGATAGTGGTGTTCTTGGATCTATTTTGTTGTGTTGTGGAACGTAACCTACTTGTTTTCTTATTTCCCTAATAGTTTTTCTATCGAGTTTTTTCCCAAAAATGTGTACAGTTCCGCGATGTATCCTCGCTAAACCATTAACTACGGTTAGAAGAGTTGTTTTGCCTGCACCGTTTGGCCCTATTATTCCCATGAATTCTCCTTCCCTTACGGTAAAGGATACGCCATGGAGAGCTACATCTTCATGGTATGAAACGTAGACTTTTTGAAGTTCGATTATGAATTTCCCGTAATATTCATCGTTTGGGTTTTCCATAGCAATATGCATTTTTTCCACCGCCACCGTTTTTCAGCTTGAACGCTTGGAAGGGGGTGTTTTGTTTTTACTGGTTTTTAGATTTATATTTCATACTATTTTAAAAATCAGTATTACTTTTTAAGCTTTATTATGATTTTCATCATAAAATTTTCACACAAAATCATAAAAAACACCCTCCTAAATAATTAAAAACCAAACTTGATACAGATTTTAAGAAATACAGGAAATTCGAAGAAAGCAACATACTGAATAGTATTTAAATATACCAACAGAACTTAAAAACTTGGCAAGAAATTACGAAATTAAAAAGTAAAAAAGCCTATAGAATCTTACTAATACAACAATAACACACAAAAGTAAGAACGATAAAGATTTATTTAATTATTATTATAATAGTATTAAAGAAAAATTAAGATTTCACTAGATTTGTTTTTTGGGGGAGCGAGGCGGCAAGGCGAATTAAAGTTTTCTTATCGTCGTAAAAATTGAGGATAGTGAAACATTCCTAATCTTCTAGAGCAGAGCAAAAAGAGAATTCGCATATACCGAGCTATACGCAATTGATTGTTAAGTTATAGGAGGCAAAAAATTGGACACGCCGGATCAGTCAAAGCCGAACATAGAAAAAATGAAAGCCAATAAAGATATTGAAAGCCTGATAAAGTTTCTGAAGGATAAAAATAAGGAAATTCGAGAGAAAGCAGTAATTGCTCTTGTAAAGATAGGAAAACTTGCTGTAAGCCACCTTATCAAGGCTTTGAAGGATGAAGATAGCGATATTCGAATGGGAGCAGTAGTGATCCTTACTGATATAGAGAACGAAAAAGCGGTCGCCCCCCTTATTCAAGCTTTGAAGGATAAGCATAGCAATGTTCGGTGGAGGGTGGCAGAGGCCCTTGATAAGCTAGGTTGGAAGCCTTTAGATGATACAGAGAAAGCTTACTACTTAATTGCAAAAGAAGAATGGGACGAATTAGCGAGGTTAGGAGAACCAGCAGTAGAACCCCTTATCCAAACTCTAAAAGATGAAAATAATTATGTTCGATTAGAAGTAGCAGAAACCCTTGGAAAAATAGGGAAACTGGCAGCAGATCCTCTAATGGAGGCTTTGAAGGATGAAGATGTTGATGTTAGAAGGATAGCAGCGATGGCTCTTGGCGAAATAGGGAAACCAGTAATAAAACCTCTCATAGAAGCTTTAAAAGATGATGATTGGCGTGTTAGATGGACAGTAGCAAATGCTCTTGGTGATATAGGGGATGCGAGGGCGGTTGTCCCCCTTATAGAAGTTCTTAAGAATGAAAATAGTAAGTATGTTCGAAGGATAGTAGTAATGGCTCTTGGCCAGATAAAGGATAAAAGGGCTATTAAGCCTCTCATTCAGGCTTTGAAGGATAAAGATAGCGGTGTTCGTGGAGGAGCAGCAGAGGCTCTTACCAAGATAGGGAAACTTGCGGTAAGCCACCTTATCCGAGCTCTAAAGGATGATGAATGGTGTGTTCGATGGAGAGCGATAGAGGCCCTTGGTGGGATAGGTGATACGACGGCTATTAAACCTCTTATTCAGGTTTTGAAAGATGAAGACAGCAAT
>JBHLKN010000076.1:6228-9738 GCA_048886645.1 Candidatus Hodarchaeota archaeon
TAGAGGCCCTTGGTGGGATAGGTGATACGACGGCTATTAAACCTCTTATTCAGGTTTTGAAAGATGAAGACAGCAATATTCGGTGGAGTGCAGCAGGGGTCCTTGATAAACTAGCTTGGAAGCCTTTAGATGATACAGAGAAAGCTTACTACTTAATTGCAAAAGAAGAATGGAACGAATTAGCGAGGTTAGGAAAACCGGCAGTGGAACTCCTCGTCAAAGCTTTAAAAGATAAAAATAATTATGCTCAATTAAAAGCGGCAGAAACCCTTGCAAAGATAGGGAAACCGGCGGTAGAATCCCTTACTAAGGCTTTGAAGGATGAAGATATTGATGTTCGAAAGGGAGCAGCAATTGCTCTTGGCGAAATAGGAAGACCAGCAGTAGAACTCCTCATAAAAGCTCTTAATGATGAAGATGTTGATGTTAGAAGGATCGCGGCAATGGCTCTTGGAAATATAGGGGATGTTAGAACGGTAGATCCTTTCAGTAATGCTTTGAAGGATGAAGATGTTGATGTTAGAAGGATAGCAGCAACGACCCTTGGAAATATAGGGGATGTTCGAGCGGTAAGCCACCTTATAGAAGCCCTTAACGATGAGGATAGTAGTGTTGAATTGAGAGCGACAATTGCTCTCGCAAATATAGGGAAACCAGCGGTAAGTTACCTTATAGAAGCTCTTAACGATGAGGATAGTCGCGTTCGATGGAGAATAGTAGAGGTTCTTGGTGAGATAGGGGATGCTAAAACAGCAACTCATCTCATCCAGGGTTTTAACGATGAGGACAGTCGTGTTAGATGGAGAGTGGCAGAGGCCCTTGATAAACTAGGTTGGAAGCCTTTAGATGATAGGGAGAAAGCTTACTACTTAATTGCAAAACAAGAATGGGACGAATTAGCGAGGTTAGGAAAACCAGCAGTAGAACCCCTTATCCAAACTCTAAAAGATGAAAATAATTATGTTCGATTAGAAGTAGTAGAAACCCTTGGAAAAATAGGGGATAAAAGGATTATAGAATCTCTTCTAAAGGCCTTAAATGATGGATATTGGGGTGTTCGATGGAAAGCAACTATGGTTCTTGGAAAGATAGGGGATGGAGATGCGGTAGAACTCCTAAATCAAGCTCTAAATGATGAACATTGGCGTGTTAGAAGGGAGGTAGTGAAGGCTTTTGGTAATATAGGAGATCCTAGGGCAGTAGACTCCCTCCTTCTGGCTCTAAATGATGAACATTGGGCTGTTCGAGAAAGGGCAGCCAGGGCTCTTGGCGATATAGGCGATGTAAGGGCAATAGATTCATTCATTCGAGCTTTGAAAGATGAGGATTGGCGTGTCCGAGGAGGAACAGCAGAGGCTCTTGTAAAGATAGGGGAACCAGCAGTTGCCCATCTCATTCGAGCTTTAAACGATGAAGATAGCAACATTCTAGGAGGAGTAGTAAAGACTCTTGAGAAAATAGTGGATGAAAAAGCGGTAACCTCCCTCGATCAAGCTCTAAAAGATGAGAATGTTCAGAAAATTGCGAAAAAGGCTTTAGAGAATATTAAAGTAAATAAAAACTGAAAAAGACAGGTTACCAACTTATTTCATTAAAAAAGACTATTTTAAATAGAGTTATAATAAAACTTCCCATATTTTGTATATTTCATTGATAACAAATAACTTTTCTAAACGCTTTTTTGTAAAATTGTTTCCTCCTTATTTCCATAAAAAATAAAAGGGGGGCGGGATAATATTTACTCCCCAAAAATAGGGGTAGGTGGAAACTATATGGTATTAAATCTTTTATTGGCAGATTTGCCTAAGGGTGAGCTCAGAACTCAAAGAATAGACGATGAAACTGAGAGAAAATGGATCGGCGGAAGAGGCCTTGGCATAAATATATTATTGGATTGCCTAAAACCAGGAATAGATCCATTAGGACCCGAAAACCTTTTGTGTGTTCTCGTGGGTGCTGCTTCTGGGACTGGTTTTCCTACTTCTGGACGATTCCACGTAGTCACCAAGTCTCCAGCTACAGGCGGCTTAGGGGATAGCAATTGTGGAGGAACCTTCGCCCATAGCATCCGAAAAGCTGGGTTTGAAGGCGTAGTTGTTTCAGGTGCTTCAGCAAAGCCCGTAGTGCTGAAAATAGATGATGGGTCACCAGAATTAGTGGACGGATCAAAGTATTGGGGTAAAAACTTCTTCCAAACGACAGACATGCTGAAAAAGGATTTTGGAAAGGATTTTGACGTTACAGGTATAGGCCTCGCAGGAGAAAACATGACAAATCAGGCATCAATAATGAACCGCTACCACAGAGCTGCCGGAAGATGCGCAGTAGGCGCAGTAATGGGAAGCAAAAAACTGAAAGCAATAATAGCCCGAGGAAAAAGAAAGATACCTGAAGGTAAGAACCCAGAAAAATACAAGGAAGTAGTAAAAGAAAAGCTGAAAATTATCAAAGAAAACGCGGTTACTGGCGAAGGATTACCAACTTTAGGAACCCCTATCCTTGTAAACATAATTAATGAAGCGGGAATATACCCCACAAGAAACTTCCAAACAGGTTATTTCCCAGACGCAGATAAGCAATCCGGAGAGACAATAAAAGATACAATATTGGTTAAAAAGATAGCTTGTTGGGGCTGCCCCATAGGTTGCGGCAGAGTTGTAAAAATAGAATCTGGACCATGGAAGATAGAACCTAAAGGAGAAGGTGAAGGGCCAGAATACGAAACCGATTGGAGCATGGGCGCAGATTGCGGTGTAGCCGATGTAAAACCAATAGCTAAAGCCCATAATCTTTGTGATGATTACGGAATGGATCCCATATCTTATGGTTCAACCCTTGCTTGCGCTATGGAGCTTGCTCAAAGAGGAAAAATACCAAAAGTACAAGACGAAATAGCCCTTGAGTGGGGCAACGAAAAAGCGATCGTAGAGTTTGTATCAAAAACCGCTAAAAAGCAAGGATTTGGCGCAGATTTAGCCATGGGCGCGAAAAAACTTGCAGAAAAATACGGAGCCCCTGAACTAGCAATGCACGTAAAAGGGTTAGAGATTCCAGCATACGATCCAAGAGGAGTACAAGGCCACGGTCTTGGATACGCCACGTCAAACAGGGGCGGATGCCACCTAAGGGCTTATATGATCATGCCTGAAATCCTTGGAATACCTGAACAACTTGACAGATTTGCAACAGAAGGAAAAGCCAACTGGCTTAAAATATTCCAAGACTTTTCCGCCGTATGCGACAGTTTATCTGTTTGCAAATTTGTAACCTTTGCCCTAACCGCTGACGATTTTGTCGACTTAATGAAACCCCTATACGGCTGGGAAGAACTCACCGTAGAAGAGTTCCTTAAAACCGGTGAAAGGATATACAACGCCGAAAGAGTGTTCATAAACAGAGAAGGTTTCACAGCAAAAGACGACACACTGCCAAAACGATTCTTAGAAGTACCTATGCCCGAAGGACCTTCAAAAGGCCATGTAGCAAAACTCAAAGAAATGCTGCCAGAAT
>JBHLKN010000077.1:0-9692 GCA_048886645.1 Candidatus Hodarchaeota archaeon
CTGCTTTTGTTAGGACGCTCATTGGGGATGTTAGAAGTGTTAGGGTTTTGGGGACGGTTGTTGAGAGGTATGAGCGGGAAGATGAGCGGGGTTTTGCTAGTTTAACTGTTCATGATGGTTCGGGGGTTGTTAGGGTTAAGGCTTGGGATGAGAATGTTTCGTTATTGAAGGATTTTAAGAAGAACGCTATTGTAGATGTTATTGGTAGGGTAAGTTATTGGGAAGCAAGGGGGGAGATTTTCATTGTTCCTGACCTTATAATATCTGTCGAGGATTTTAATTGGGAGCTTCTAAGAAGGCTTGAAATAATTGATTATTATAAAAGTTTAGGTGTTTCTTTAGAGCTTCCTCCAGCCCCCGTGCTAGAGAAGCCTTTAGTGGAAGAGAAAACGAAAGATTTGAGAGAAAAAGAAGAAAAGTTATTACCAGAAGATATTATTCCAGAAATTTTTGACGAGGAATTTGAAGAAGGTTTTTCTGAAGACTTATTAAAAGTGACTGAAAAAGAGCCGAGAGAAAAAGATGAGGAAGAGATAAGCGAGGAAGTTTTAAAGAGAAAACGTTTAGAAGAACAAAAAGAGAAAGTAGCAGCAGTAATTGACAAGCTTGATGAGGGCGAGGGTGTTTCTTTTGAACAAATTCAGTCTATGACCCAGATAGAAGAAGACGATCTTTGGGACGTTTTACAAGAGTTATTAGAAGAAGGAACCATCTTCGAAAGGAGGCCTACAACATATAGCATAGTAGGATTGTAAAGCAAAGCCCCCCCTCTCGTGTGAGTAATGTTACCCTATTAAAATAATATAAAAGAACAAAAAGGGAAGCTTGATTTTCATATTGGTGGGACGGAGTGGCGGGCGCCGCAAGCTTCGCATTGTAGGAAGGGGAGTCTTCCTTCTTTTTCCAGTTTAGTGTCAGGTTTTTCGCATTCTCTGCATTTTACGTATGTTTCTACATATTTTTCAAGGACGCTTTCTAAGATTTTTTTATTAAAAACCCCTGCAAAAATTACGCGTCCTCCTCCTTCTGTTCCTGCTGTTGCAAGTTCTCGGTTCATAAACCTGATTAAATGTTTTCCTTCCCTATTTAATCTTGAAAGTATTTCGCCCCAATTTTGAACTATTGTCCTCCTTCCTTCGATAAATATTTCTACTTGAGGCATTTCAAATCTTTTTTTCTCAAAAACAACTTCTGGTAACTCTTTTCTAGCACGTTCAAGTAACGCTTTATAATCATAAATATCTAGGGGCACAAAAAATCACCGTGTCTTTATTTTTACCTTTCTTTTTCCTTATTTAATTTTAATATTTTTCATTATAAAGCTTTATGAAGGTTGTTATTTAAGGTGTGAACTATTCCATCTTTATGGAGAAGAGTAGTTACAAAAGCTAGGTTTTTTTGTAACTTTTTGGATATTAAAGCTTTAAAAGATGGGGGGGGAAGTTATAGTATTTGAGAGAGGTGTTTTGTGAAAAGTTTAAAATATGTGATTCAAAACCAGTTTAAAGTTTGTGTTGTTGGTATGGATAGCGATCATAATGGAACAAGATATTATGGTGTTTGTTAAGGTTCACAAAGGATCAGACAAAGAAGCGGTTATAGCGGTATGTGACGCTGATATTCTTGGAGAAACTTTCTCAGACGATAAAAAAGGTTTATGCCTCCGCATATCAGAATCGTTCTACGGAGGAACCCTAGTAAGTATTGAAAAGGCTGTTGAAATGATCCAAAACGCTACTAATGTGAACTTGGTAGGAAAAAATATCATTAAGAAAATAGTGGAAGAAGGCTTAGCTTCTCCAGAAGCTATTATCACTATAGGAAAAAAGGGTAAAGAAGTACCCCACCTCCTAATTTTAAGGTTCTAAAAACATCATAAAAATTAAAGTTAATGATTTTATTTTCCAATGATTATTGAAAATAATTTGGGAGAAGGTTGTTTGTCTCTGATTAAGGGTTTTTGTGTTAAATGCGGTAAAAACGATGTTAAGACCTTTAAAGGTCTTTGTGAGAGTTGTTATGTCGAAGGAAATCCCTTAGTTCAAGTTATGGTTCATGATTCTTTAAAGATTAATTATTGTCCTGTATGTTTTCAAACTTCAATGCAAGAAAAATGGTATAAGCTGGTTTCTGACCCCTTTGAAAATGTTGTTGAAGGTGTTAAAAAAGCTTTAAGACCGTTGTTGAAAGTGCCAAATGATTCCTCCTTGACTATTAGTGTGGATGTTTCGCCTGAAGAACTGTTTCAAAGGAAGATTTTAGACGTGGTTGCAACAGTTTCCGTTTTTGGATCCCCTCTTCTTGGCATAACTCCTTTTGAAGAGCACGTAAATGTGGAAATCCGCCTTATTCCTCGACTTTGTAAGTCTTGTATAGCGGTAAAAGGGGGACAAGTGCGTTCAATTATCCAGCTTCGTGCTCAAGATAGGAAACCAACGCAAAGAGAAGTAGAAGAAATTTCTTCACTTATAAATGCTGCTTTGAAGCAGTTAAGCGGTTTTGATACCTCCACATTTCCTGTTAAAATTGAGAAAAAGCGGACAGGAATCGATTTTTACATAAATAATAAAGAAGTTGCAAACTTGGTTAGTAGAAAAGTTTCAGAAACTATGTTGGTAAAAATCACTCAAACCTTTAAAGATAAAGGCGTAGACGAGAGTGGAAGAAAAAAATCAACCAGCACTATTTGTATCAGGTTTCCAAACTTTAAAGAAGGAGACCTAATCCAACTAAAAAGCGGTGAACTTTTACAATTCCTTACCTTTGAAAGAGAAAAAGCAACATTTTTTGATCTAAAAAGCAAGAATATAAAGAAGGTTTCTGCGAAGAATTTATGGAAAAACGATCCTAAACTATTTTTAAAAATAGAAGATGTCCCAGAATTCATGGTTGTTTTTGCAGGGACGAAAACTGTCCAACTTATGTCTCTAAAAACGTATGATATGGTAGAGCTTTTAACGGAAAACGTTTCAAAAGCTATTAAAGAAGGTGAAACAATACCCTGCTTACAAGACCCTGAAACAGGAGAACTAATACTCCTAGTGAAACAAGAAAAAACAGGAAAATAGGAAAGATTTGCCCAACCTAAATATTTTTCCCTTCTTTTAATTGAGGTTATATTCTTTGATTTATAATATAAAAGATAGCGTAAGGGAAAGATTTTAATCGCATGTTTTAAAACTATTTAGAAAATAGAGATAATCTTGGAAAGGAAGTGTGTGTTTTTTTATGCCGAAAAAACAGAGAACTAAAAAGAAATATGGGAACGATAGGGAACAGCAGGAAGTGACAAGAGTGCCTTTGCCTAACAAAGAAGAAGGAGAAATGTTCGCCATAGCTGTCCAGATGCTTGGCCATGATAAGCTTAAGGTTCAGTGTGAAGATGGTCAAACAAGGGTTGCAAGAATACCTGGACGTTTAAGAAAACGTGTTTGGATCCGGCCAGGGGACGTTATAGTGGTGGCTCCTTGGACTGATTTGCAATCTGACCGAGCAGACGTTACTTATAGGTATACTAGAACCCAAGCTTCTTGGCTTGAAAGAAAAGGTTATTTAAAAAATCTCTTGTAAAAATTACCTTGATGAGATCTAGGAAATAAGATTTTGGCTTTTTAGAGGATAGGGGAAGGTTTTTGAAAAGAATTGAAGATCTTGAAGTTGAAAAGATAGATAAAAGGAAGGAGAAACGGAAAAAAAGCGAATGGTTGCGTGCCATCGAAAGCGTTTTTGATGGATATACTTTGAAAGCCCTTTATGATTTGATTGATTTTGGCCCTGAAGAAATCAAAGGCATGGATTTCAGAGGCGTGATTTCTTCAGGAAAAGAAGCTAATGTTTATTATGCTTTAAGCCCTAAGGAAGAAGAATTAGCAATTAAAATATACCGAACCGTAGCTGTGGAATTTAAACGAATGGAAGCATATATTATTGGGGATCCACGTTTTAAAAAACGGCGTAAATCCACTCACGCTTTAATATATGATTGGGCTAGAAAAGAGTTCGCTAATCTCACAAAAATGGAAGAAGTTAGGGTAAGAGTGCCCCACCCTATCGTGCTTAAACGTAATGTGTTAGTAATGGAGTTTATAGGCGAACGTGGTTTAGCTGCCCCTTTATTAAAAGATTCACCCCCTGAAACTTATGAAGAAGCAGAAAATCTTTTTAAAACCTTAATTGGCTTTGTCAAAACCTTTTATAATAAGGCAAACCTTGTGCATGCAGACCTTTCAGAATGGAATATAATGATGTTTAACGGTCCAGTTATTATAGATGTTTCTCAATCTGTTCTTAAGACCCATCCAAACGCTGAAATATTCCTGTTAAGAGATTTGAAAAATCTGTTAAGGTATTTTTCCCATATAGGATTGGAGGATCTTTCGTCCTTAGAAGAACTGTATGAAAAGATTACTGGAAACCCGCCCTCTGAAAAAGATTTAGTTGAAGTTTAGGAAATGAGGCATGAAGTTATGGATTATATACGTATACCTCTTGAGCGTATAGGTGTATTAATAGGCACTAAAGGTCAGGTTAAAAGCGATTTAGAGAGGTTCACAGACACAAAAATCACAGTAGACAGTAAGGAAGGTCTTGTAACGATCAAGACTGTTGAACATGAAGACCCCTTGAAAGCGTGGAAAGCAAGAGACATAGTTCGAGCCATTGGAAGGGGTTTCAGTCCAAAAAACGCTTTTAAACTTTTAAACGACGAAGTATACCTTGAAATAATGGACCTAAACAGTTATTTAGGCCATTCAAAAAAGACTAAAAAAAGGATTAAGGGGAGGATCATAGGGTTTGGAGGGAAAGCACGAAGAATTGTTGAAGATTTAACAAAAACAAAAGTATCAGTATATGGGGATACTGTTGCCATAATAGGGAATCTAGAAGATCTGCTAAAAGCAAAAGAAGCGATAGAGATGCTGATAAAAGGTTCTCAACACTCAACAATATATCGAATGTTATCCTCCCATCGTTCAAGTAAAAAACCTATACCTTAACCCCTCAAAAAAGAAGCTATTATCATCCCTTAAAATATCCCTAATTTTGAATTGGTTGGGAGGGTTATTTTTCTCATATGATATCTATTGTTTTTCCATTTTTTGCGGCTTCTATCGCCGCTATTATGCATTTTAGCGCATTTTTTCCGTCTTCTCCTGAAACTACGGGTTTTTCATGCTTCTTAACACAATTTATGAAATGTTTGTCTTCTAAGTATAAGGGTTCCTCTGTAGCCCCTGATAGGAAGAAGTGTTCTTCCACGGCTTTTGCCCGATAAGCTGTCAAGACTTCGCTCATGTCATGAGTTGCAGCGTGTCTTACAGTTCCTTTTTCAATACGAAGCTCCTGCAATATATAATCTAAAGTGATCAATCTTGAGCTTGTCTGAGCCTGTAAAACCCTAAGTTTCAGCTCAGGAGATGTACGCCAACTTGCCCGCATATTAGCGCTAATTTTTTCTCCTTCAATCTCATAAAGAAAACGTGCATCTATATCCCAAATAAAATCGGTTCCCTCATAGTTAAAGGTCATAGCTTGAACTTTTTTAGGCAAAACACCGACAAGAAAAGAAATAATGTCTACTTCGTGTACAAGTAGGTCATGAGCAACACTCACATAACTTTTTGTTTTACCGCTTGGCGGCCCAGGTCCCAACCTTTGAACGCTAAAGTGAAAGACACGATCTCCCTCTTCGGCATATTTTCTGAGAAGTTGCTTTAAAGTATTTACCACGGGTTTAAAACGTTCTATATGCCCTACCTGAACGATTCTTTCATGTTTTCTTGCTTCTCCTAGGATTGCATCTGCTTCCTCCAGAGTGCTTGTTATAGGTTTTTCCACAAAAACATCCATGTAAGGGAGTAGTTCTAAAGCGACTTTTGCATGTAATATCGTAGGAACCGCGATTATAGCGCAATCAGGTCGTCCTTTTTCTATCAAATCTGTTAGTGACGAGTACACGTTCTCCTCCCTTATTCCGTATCTTTTTGCGACATTTTTAGCCTCCTCAAGGCTTATATCGCATATTATAACTTCTCTTATTTCTTCTTCTATCTGCAATTTTTTAAGGTTTCTAACGTGATTTTTACCCCACCGGCCAACTCCCACAACAGCAACTTTTAAACCCAAAAATAATCACCCATAAATAAATACTGATATATTAGTTTTTTAAATTAGTTTTTGATAGAACCCTTTAAAATAGTGACTGGAGAGAATTGGTTTTGGTCATCGATTTATGGGTAGACATTCTTACACCTAAACAGGTGTTATTTTTTTACAGACTTATTAAAGATTATGAGAGAGAGGGGTTAAAAGTATGGGTAACTACCCGCCACTATAGGGAGGTTTTGCAACAACTTAAACTTAAAAACTTACGAGCAACAGTTATTGGTAAACACGGAGAAACTCTTGAGGAAAAACTGCTTTCTAGCATCGAAAGAACCCTCATCTTAACACGTTTCCTTAAGAAAACGAGAGTGAATGTGGCAATTTCTTTTTCTTCACCAGAAGCAGCGAGGGTGGCTTTTGGCTTGGGAATACCCCATGTTTGTGTTAGTGATTCTCCCCATGCAACGGCAGTAAGTAGGCTTACAATCCCCTTATCTTTGCTTCTTTTTACACCTAAGGTAATACCTAAAGAGGAGTTTACCTGCTTTGGTATCGCTCCTGAAGATATAGTACAGTATGACGCTCTTGATCCTGTAGCGTGGTTAAAAGATTTTAATCCTGATCCTGATATCCTATCTCAAGTAGGAATAAAAGAACAAGAAGAAGATTTTATCGTGGTTATAAGGGCTGAAGAAAGCCGTGCAGCCTATCTTTCCAATATAAGGGAGGGATTGACGCTGAAAATCGTTTCAGAACTAATAAAAACATGCAGTAAAAGTAGCTTGAAATGTAAAATAATTGTTATACCTCGCTATGAAGACTATAAAATCTTTAAAGAAAAAATAGGAGAAAAAGCAATAGTTCTATCCCGAAACATAGATGCAGCAAGTCTGCTATTAAAAACAGATCTTTTCATAGGGGGAGGAGGTACGATGAACGCTGAAGCCATCTTTTTAGGCGTTCCAACAATCTCCTACTTCCCAGGAGAAACAACCACCATAGGAAAATATTTGATAAATGAAGGTTTATTAGTACGTTCCAAAGACCCTCAAAAAGTCGTTGAAAAAAGCATAGAAGTCCTATCAAATCAAGAAGAGTGGAAAAGAAAGCAAAGAAAAGGAAAAGAGCTTCTCAAACGCATGGAAGACCCTATAAAAGTCATTAAAAATCACATAAAACCCCTCATGATTAAAAAATAAACAAAAATTTTTGAGAAAAATTCATCAATTCATTGAGGTTTTCCTGGGATTTTTCCCGCTTTTTGCACGTATATTCGTGTTAAAAGATGCCAAAAATAAAGCCAGCCTGCCGCCAAGCCCCCGCTAATACCCACTTGAACAATACTCCTTAAAAAAATCTCGCTTCTTGGAAAACTATCCTCGGTTATCGGGACCAAAAATTCCTCTATGACTAAAAACATGAAAATCATGGTAGCCCAAACAAAGGCAAGAATAATGCTAATTTCTAAAGCAGGTCTTACCCACCTATCCTTACTATTTATCAATTTTTTACCTTTTTTCTCCAAAATTATAACCTCTCCATGTTTCATGGTATGAGTAAGGCGGTCATAATAGCCAGAAAAGCAGAAACAAGAGCAAGAAGATAGAAACCCTTAACTATTTCCCCTTCCTTAAGCGGTCCTCTTATAAGAAACATCCGGGTTAAAGTTAAAGGTGCCCTAGGGTTTTCTGTTGCCGATATATAACCCTCAGAAGTCAAGTATGTAGGCCTCTCTATTTCTCGTCTCTCTTTTAATCCACTGATGCTTGCAAGGATGTAAAAACTGTTCATTATCAAGGGTATCATTGCCACTAAAACAACTATTTCAACGCTCCCAAGAACCGCTATAGCCCCCAAAGCAGCTCCAACAGACAAGCTCCCAGAATCCCCCGAAAAAACCTTCGCAGGATAACGGTTAAAGTACCAAAAAGCAAGCAAAGAAGCGAGCAAAATCAGACTCAACAACAACCCTACCTCTGAGTCAAGAATCAAAGAGCAAACCAAAACAGTCCCTGCAATGACTGCACAAGTACCGCTCATGGCTCCATTTAAAACGTCGATCATGTTTGCAGCGTTAGCAGGAACCGCTACTACCAAAGGAATAAGGATAAAATAGATGATGGTTAAACGTGTTTTCCCAATAAAAGGAAAAGCCGGATGAGGAGAATATAATCCACTTAATATCACGGGTATACAAGCAAAAACCAGAAGAAAAGGTTTAAGCAAAGCACTTAAACCTCTTAGATCATCAATTATCCCCACAAAAGCAGCAATTAAAACCACCGCTAAAAAAACCATAATCTCTTCAAAATATTCCGAGAACAGCATAGCACTTAAAAGAGATCCAAAAATCAGGGTTAAAACAATGCTTAAACCACCCATTTCAGGAATCTCAGGCTTATCGGTTTTATGAACATCAACACCAATAATGCCAACCTGCTTCATCTTCCCCATAATAATAGGCGTTAAAACCAAACAAACAATAAAGCAGGAAAAAAATAAGAAAAATAGCTGTAATGGCTCAAAACCTAATAGCATACTGAAAATCCCCTAAAAAACAAAAAGTCGTAATAATCATAATTAATATCTCAAAAAATGTAGAAATACCTTATTGTTTTTCAAATGAAAATCTTTTACTGCTTAAAATTGCTGAGCTATATTCTTCCTAAAAAGGAGTTCCTCAATAAAACATTTTAATATTACTGTATCATCCTCTTTTTTCCGCCTATTTTCACTTTTACTTTTTAAAAGTTTTTACGGGGTTTAAATTCTGGCAACATTTTTTCATTCATTTTGTAAAGAACTTTTCCAAAGAAACTGCCAATAATAGGGCTTTTCAGGATCTGCATATACTTTTCCTCTTTTTCTTCGTCATAGCCCCATAAGAGTATGTTATCTGCCATTCTTTCAATTCTTGCATGAAACTTTTTAAGATAGTTTTTATAACTGATCGAATAAATCCCCGTATGATGAAATTTATGCAACAATATATCAACTTGGTTTTTGAAAAATTCTAGAAATGTCCCCATTCCCCATGCATCTACGAAATCATCTCCAATACTTACGAAGATTCTTCCCATCATATTCTTAGGAACTCTACCCATTATCTCTTTTATAAAGCTATTTACCTCATTGATTGAGCTACTTTTTTCAGGGTTTTTCACCATATACAGGATAAGAGAATCGATTCCAAACGATTTTAACTTCTGATTATATTCCTCTATAAAATCTTTTTTCATTTCTTCGCTTAATCCCTTAGCACTGTACATGTCTATCCAATAAGCTTTCCCCTCTTTTGCTGTAAAGGAAATTCTTTCAACAATATCTGGCATTCTTTCCAAAGCCATCCTTATAACAGTTATGAGGTCAAACCGTGTTGATATCGATATATTAAACTCATCATCAAAAAGATTTGAAGCCCATCTACCAAGTAATCCTACAGCATCCCAGTAGGTCTGGTTGGAAACATAAAAAATAGTGCAACTGCCGCTTAAAATTTTAAAGTAATCATCAAAATCCTTATACCCTGAAGGTAAAATTCGAGGAGCTTTTGGATTTATACGAATCATTTCATCTACCATATTTCA
>JBHLKN010000078.1:0-9675 GCA_048886645.1 Candidatus Hodarchaeota archaeon
TTTTGTCCGTTTTGTGGCGGTAAGATTGAAGCTGTAGACGCCGTGTTTTGCCCTCACTGTGGCGCATCTTTAGAAGGGGTACCCCCAGCAAAACCTACAGAGTACAGAGAAGAACCCCCACCAGCTCGATACGTCCCACCAGAAGTTCAATTCGCAAGCATAGGTAACAGATTTGTCGCCTTATTGCTTGATTTTATAATTCTTATTATCCTGTACGTATTCATTTTTGTTGCATTATACGAACCAGACGAAGAAGAAGTTGATTTTGCTTTTTATTGGATTGTAACGTTTATTGGTATCTTCTATTGGCTTTTCTTAGAAGGTTTAAATGACGGGCAAACAATAGGAAAAATGGCTGCAGGAATACGTGTAGTAAAAATTGATAAAGCAACTGGAGAACTATCAAGATGTACGATGGGGGCTTCAGTGATTCGAAATCTTCTTAGAATAGTTGATAATCTTCCATTTCTCTATATCATAGGGTTAATATCTATCGCTTCTTCGGACTACGAACAGAGAGTAGGGGATCGTGTCGCAGACACTATTGTGATTAAAACTTAAGAAAAAACCAGTTTAACTTAAGAAGGCAAAAAACGGTAAAAATTCCAAAAAGGACTTAGACACGTTTATAATTTTAAAATATTTTTTTATTTTTCTTTTTTGAGCTTTTAAAGCTTTAAATCAAGCGTTTTTTATTTTTTGTTGGTTAGTTGATGTTGATAAATGTATTAAATAACTTTTAATTATATTATGTCTAAATATTATAGATATATCTCTAAGTATCATCGCCACCCCCATGGGCTTGGTTATTGAATTTTTAAGTGAAATATTTAAAGGGGTGTTTGAAAATGCCGGGAATTCCTTTGAAGAAAGCAAGTCTCGAGGGCATTTCTAGGAAATTTTTTCAAATAAAAGGATTTACTACAAGGGAAAAAGTAAGACTTCGAGGAAAAAGCGGTCAAAATCACGAGTTTAATATGCTTTTATCTCAAAGCCGGGATAAAGAAAAGAACGCTGAAAGTCTCGGGGATATTGGATACGGGGTCCTTATTAAGGATTGGAAGCGAAGTATAGGAGTAAACGTGATAATTAAGTTTGATCAAATGATCGAAGATGCAGGACTTGAAGGCGGTATAATAGTAGGAAATGATTTTAGCGCTAACGCTCAAAATTTTGCAAAAAAAAGTGGAATAGTGAGCTATAGTAGGGGAGAGTTGGTGAGTTTGTTGCGTTCAATGAACATAGAAGATCTATAAATTTGGCAAAAGAGAACAATATAATAGAAAGAGGAAAAAAATAGTTAAAAAGGGGAAGAGGGATAAAAAGTCACCCTATCTTTTAATAATAACTGCTATAATGGCTATTATATAGATTATTAAGACAAATAAAAAAATTTCATCAAAAATATTATTCAAACCTTTTTAATTTATAATGATATTTAACAAACAAACTGGGCGCGTAGTTTATGGGAAAAAAGGCTCCATATCATGGTATAATAACTTTGCATTGGTGTGATAACTGTAACATACCCTTGGTTGAAAACGTTGAGTGCGGTATTTGTCACTCTTCTCCCCGGAAAGTGAATGTTTCACCGCCAGGGGATGTTAGACCCGCTTTTCCTGGGGATGTTGAGCTAATTCGAACTGTTATAAATCAAGATTTTGGTGAGGGATTAGGGGAACAACTTTTACCAGAAGACAAGCTTATTCTTTTAAATAAGGTGCCATATGTTGATCGTGCTGATGAAGTGATTATCGATGGTAACAACATAGGTATTTTAAGGTATGATATTTTACGGGAAAATTTTGAATTTTTCCCCAAGATAGAGGGAGCAATAAGGCTTGCCAAGATGGACGGTTTTAGAAGAACAGTAATGATTGATGAAGGGGCGGTTAACGCGGTTTCTAGGGGGGCAAATGTTCTTCTCCCTGGCATAGTGGCGTGTGATGAAAACGTTGAAGAAAACGATGTAGTTGTCGTGGTTACGCCGAAAAACGAGGTTGTTGCGGTAGGTGTTGCTAAGCTTTCGGGAGGAAGAATATTGAACCTCCTTGGTTCTGGGGAAAAATTAAGGGGTATTGCTGTAAAAACCAAGCAACATACACAACCTGTTAAAGAACCAAAAATTTTGAGGGGAGGACAAAGGTGGGAGAATGCGGTAAGAGCAAATGAAAAAGTTCTTGAAAATATTGAAAAAGAGGCTGTTAAGTTTATTAAAAATACTATTTTGAGCATGGGTTATCCTATTGCGGTTGCATGGTCTGGAGGGAAGGACAGCCTTGCTACATTAATCCTTGCTGTGAAGGCTTTAGATGACTCTTTTAAGGTTATTTTTGTCGACACTGGCCTCGAGTTCCCTAAAACGATAGAACATGTCAGGGAAATTGTGGACTACTTTGGTTTAAATGAGAGATTTTATTCAAAAATTGTTCCTGAAAACACCTTTTTTGAACTAGCTGAAAAAGGGTTTGGACCCCCAGGAAGGGATGCAAGATGGTGTTGTAAAACAAATAAATTGGGACCTACAAACGAGCTATTAAAAGAAGTTTTCGGGCAAAAAGTCGTAACTTTGGTAGGACAACGAAAGTATGAAAGCTCTGCTCGGGCTTTAGAGAAAAGGATCTGGCATAATCCTTTCGTACCAATGCAAATATTAGCTGCTCCTATTAGGAAGTGGACAGCGTTACACGTATGGTTGTACATTTTTCGGGAGAATGTGCCTTATAATCCGGCTTATGAGGAGGGTTTTTGGCGTATAGGCTGCTGGTTATGCCCCTCTTCTGAAGTTGCTCAATTCCAGCTTATTAAAGAAAAGCTTCCAAAACTTTGGGAAAGATGGTATTCTTTCTTAGAAAAATGGAGAGAAGCGGAAAATCTATTAGAGGAATGGATAAATTTTGGTTTGTGGAGGTGGCAAACCCCCCCGAAAAAGATGAAAAATCTCCTAGAACCGCTTTTCCCAAACCTTTTCCAAGCGCCAAAGCCCTTATTTTCTTTTGAAGAAACAGAGCCATGCAAGGATGGTACATATCATGTAATTTGCCACCTTGAAGAAACCATAGACTTAGAAAAAGCAAAAAATTTTGCTCAAACTTTAGGAAAAACCCTTCTTGGTCCTACAACACTTTTAGTGTATCCGAAGAAAAACGGTTCAAACATCATAATATCCCAAGAAAAGATACGTTTGAATTTCAAAAATAGTGAAGATATAGAGTTCTTCACAGAAACTTTAAGGGCGGTTATTCGTTCAATTAAGTGCACGGGCTGCGGTGTTTGCGCTGAAGTGTGTCCAAAGAAATCGATACAAATCAAAGAAGAAAGAGATCATAATAAATTAGTTAAAATAAACGGGGAAACCTGCAATAAATGTGGAAAATGCAACCTTAAATGCCCCTTAAACAGGTACACTTACGGGCCTCACCTTAATAACACATACAAAAAACTGAAAAAAAATATAGAGAACCTTATAGATAATAACAAAAAAACTCTATATACTTGAGGTTTAGTTACTCTTCAGGTTCTTCTAACGTTTTAAAGAAGGCGCCCCAAAAAGGATCTATTTCAGGAAATTTTAGTTTCGTTTCTGAACCATCAGGTTTTACTACAATCCTCCCTTCATTTTTCGGAAGGATATCTCCCACAATTGTTGCAGCTATATTCTCATTTTTAAGGGCTTCCAGCACTTTCTCCGCCTTTTCAGGCTTTACGGTGATTATGAGGGTGCCTTCACTTATGGATTCATAAGGATCAATTTCAAAAAATTCGCAAACCTTTTTTGCCTCATCGAGAAGAATTATTTTCTCCTCTTCAATCCTTATCCCTACATCGCTTGCATTAACTACCTCGTATAATCCTCCCCAAACTCCTCCTTCTGTCGCATCATGCATGGCTGTAACACCGCCAACCTCCACCGCGGTGAGGGCATCTTTTATAACTGTCATCTGCCAGTATAGATCCTGAGCTCTTTTCACAAAATCTTTACCATATTTCGCGCCAAGGGTTTTAGGATACTGTAAAGCCAATATACCTACAGCCTCAATAGCCGCCCCCTTAGTTATAATAACCTTATCCCTCGGCCTAGCGCCTTCAGGAGTAACGTATCTATCTTTTTCCCCAATCCCGATAACTGTACACCCCCCATTTAACGGGTATGCTATCCCAGGATAAACACCGGTATGCCCACCAACTATAGTGATCCCTAACTTCACGCACTCTGTGTGAATTGTTTGCCAAATTTCCTCAAAAGTTTCCCTGTCAGTGCCGGGGGGTAATAAGAGGCATATTGTCATATATTTCGGCTTAACTCCAAGACAAGCAACATCCCCTGCACAAATATGGACAATACCCCATCCAAACTGTTTCCAACCCCAAGAAGGAACGCCAAAGGTTGGATCTTCTGCCACAACCATAATCCTCCCATCACCCAAATCTATAACACCAGCATCAACCCCATGTCTGGGAGGAACTAAAACATTTTCATCTTCAGCCCCACAAAAAGGAAAAATAACCTCCTCAAAAACCTCAGGAGACAACTTTCCAACTTTTGGCAACTCTTTACTCATTATCAAAAACCTCCAAAAAATTGTATAGTCCTCTTTTATCATATTATTTTTCACTATTGATACTTTTCAGCTATTTCTATAGCGATTTTTACTACTTCTAAGGCGTCTTTTCCAAATATGCATATGGTTTCTTCTTTACCTATCCAGCCTCTATCAAAAATTATGTCAGGTATTTTTCCTCCAGCGTTTTTTATCGCTTCTTCCATTGCCCATATTAGAGTTTTTCCTTCAACCATCCTAATTTCTTCAGGTTCTTTTTCCCTTTCAAAATAGGAGACTGTAAATCCTTTTTCTACCCCTATCTCTTTAACGATTGAGAGGATTTCTTCACTAAACTTTATGTCAATCGCTGCCCTTTTATCCGAATCGTGCTTCATTCTTTCTAAGAGAAATCTTGCCATATGACTTGAAGCTTCAAACCAAATACAGCCCGCGGCTTTGGGTTTACCGCGAATAACCGTTATGCGACCTTCTACCGCCGCAACATCCGATACAGATTTAGCTCCGGGTATTGCCATCACTATGTTCGTACGAATCTCAGGAACCAATTTGGCAAAATCGGGACTGTTTTCCAGCATATCAACAGCTTTGCGAAGATTTTCAAGCACCAGATAACGCTCAGCATTCTCATTAAAAGACAAATAAACCACCAAAAAAGACGCAGAAAAACATAAACCAAATCCTAAAGAACCTAATTTTGATTATTATATCTTTTTATCGGGTCGTTTTAGGTTGTGTATTCGGCGTTAATTTTTACGTAATCGTAGCTCATATCACAGCCATAAGCTGTAGCTTTTTCAGTTCCAGTTCCGAGCACTGCCCTGAAGATGATCTCGTCCTTATAAAGGACTTGTCGCGCTTTTTCAGCTTGGTTTGAGCCTATTACTGCAATGGGTTGCCCGTTCTCTAAAAGTTTTACTTCTTCCTCTGTTTTACTACTAATCCACAAAGATAGTTTTTCTACGCGGATTTTTGCCCCGCTTGCGCCTATCGCTGAAATGACTCTTCCCCAGTTAGGATCACGGCCAAAAATTGCACACTTAACAAGGGGGCTCTTTATAACGGCCAAAGCAGCCTTCTTAGCATCTTCTTTGTTCTCAGCCTCTTCTATTCTAACTTCAACATACTTTGTTGCTCCCTCTCCATCTTTTGCAATCATTGTTACAAGTTCCCTCATCACCTGTGTAAGAGTTTTTTGAAAAACTTGGCTTTCAGAAACTCCTTCTCCACTTTTAGACTCTACTTTTCCCGTGGAAAAAACGATAACGGTATCGTTTGGACTCATATCCCCGTCCACTGCAACCATGTTAAACGTTTCATCAATAGCCCTGGAAGCATAACGCTTTAACGTTTCAACGTTTATCTTAGCGTCTGTTCCTATAATCGCAAACATAGTAGCATGGGGGATTACGAGGTTGGGTCCTATCATTCCTGCCCCTTTAGCCATAGCACCGACTCGTACAACGCTCCCATCCTCAAGTTCTACCTCTAAAGCGATTTCCTTTTTATGAGTGTCCGTAGTGGTTATAGCTTCAGCTGCTTCAGATCCGCCATCAAAGCTTAATCGATCGAAAGCTTTATCTATACCCTTTTTTATCTTCTCCATTTCTAAAAACTTCCCTATAACACCAGTACTCATAGGGATAACAAGATCTGCCTCCACTCCCAACTTTTCTGCCACAAACTCCGCCATCATTTCCGCATCCCTAACCCCCTTCTCCCCTGTAAGACAGTTAGCGCTTCCACTATTACAAACAATAGCTTTTAAACGCCCACCAGACCTCCTCAATTTCTTCTCAGAAACAACTATATGGGCTCCCTTAACTTGGTTAATTGTGAAAGCAGCAACACAAGTTGCAGGCTCCCCTTCAATAACTATTAGGGCTAAATCTTTCCGCCCTTCCTCCTTCAAACCGGAATGAACCCCTGAAGCCTTCACGCCTTTAACAGCTGTTGTACCACCATCAATCACGCGCATAAAACATAACACCGCCAAAAAATTGAACAGGAAAATTATACGGGTAGGGAGAATATTCTTATAGCGTTTTTTGTCGTTACTTTACTAACTTCTTTTACTTCATATTCGTTTATTTTTGCAATCTCTTCAACCGCGTAATGAATAAAAGCAGGCTCGTTTTTCTCTTTTTCCACAGGACTTAACCATGGAGCATCGGTCTCTACAACAAGGTTTTCCAAGGGAAGAGCCTTTGCCAACTTCTTATGTTTTTTACGATTAACTACGGCAGTAGGAATAGAGACAAAATACCCATTATCCACGGCCCGTTTACCTAGCTCCACACTTCCAGAAAAGCAGTGCAAAACAACATCTGTTTCCGCATTCTTCTCCAAAACATCTAAAACAAGACTTTCAGCCTTCCTAGAATGAATAACTAAAGGTAATCCAGTTTCTCCCCCAAAATTTATCAACTGTTTGAAAACATCAAGTTGCTGTTTTTGCCATGAAGCCTCCACAACCCAATGCCTATCAAGACCAATCTCTCCTATCCCCACAACACCAATATGCTTCTCCTCAACCAACTCCTCGATCCGCTTAAGGCAATAATCCAAGTCAAGACTCTTTATCATGGAAGGACTAAAACCTAAGGTGCAAAAAACATACCCTGGATTTTTCTGCGATAATTCCACAGAATAATCATAGTCTATCAAGTCTTTTTCCTCGTCCTGAGCCCCGACGGCAGCGTTAATAACTGCGATAACGTTTGCTTCCTTAGCGTCCTTCAACGCTGCTTCCACAGGCTTATGACTAAACCAAAAAGGAGCTAAGTGGCAGTGAGAATCTATAAAGAAACCAGTTTCTTCTTCATTATCTCCGCTAGACATCTAAAAAACACCCTTAAAAACAAAAAAGTTTCAAATTTAAAAACTTCTCACAAAAACTCTTAAGGGATTTATATTGATATTCCTAGCTAATTTAAAACTTGTCGAATGTTTAGATCTAACGCAATAGCTTATCTAAGGATTTGTAGTAAGCGGTTGCCTACTCTTAATCAGTTACTTTTTTGAGAGAAGCTACGGCAACAATTCTGTCCGTCGAACCCATTTGAATATTACGATCATAGTCTCCGAAATATACGATGGAACCGAATCCTGTGTTGACCAAATTGTTGTGGAGTTCTTCTTTAGTCCAGCATTGCATGATAAAGTTATATTCGTAGACAATATCTTCGTCATCTTTTTCGATAGTATGGCGTTCATTCACTAGCATTCTTCGGGTTTTATTATCAAGCTGAGTAAAACTACGGAATGTAAGCTTTCCCTTATCAGTTTCAACCGACTTCTCGAATACAGGTTCTTTTGTCTTTCTGATTACTGTGGAATTCCATTCTCTAACATCAAGAATTAAAACACCGTTCTTGCGGAGGGCACAAGCAAAGGAAAAGAACACTTCGCGACGGCTTTTATCATCTATAATGTCATTTAAAACACCACGACATAAAATACCGTCAAATTTTTGTGTAGATGATAGTTTGAGAATGTCGCCAATTTCAAATTTAAGAGGTAGAGATTTGCTTTCTGATTTCTTTTTTGCTTCCGAAATGAGTTCTCGTGAAATATCAAGACCAGTCACTATATATCCTCTTTGAGCTAGCTTAATGGAGTAATTGCCTGTTCCACATCCAGTGTCCAAAATATTGGAACCGTATAAAACTCCCCTTTGGGATAATATACCTTTGATAAAATCACAACGGCTAGATACAGGGGCTATAATAATAAGATCATAAGCCCAAGCAAATTCCTTATAAAACGGTCTACATAAAATGTTTTCCATCCCTCATCCTCTCAGAGACCAAGGATCATTCACACTTTTACATATCGATCTTTGGGAATCTATATGGAGATTCCTTGCGCTTCTAAAATTTGTCGAATACTTGGATCTAACTCAATGGCTTGCCTGAAAGATTCGTTTGCAGTTTCAGAATCTCCAATTTGGAGGTATGCCAGGCCTCTATTCAGCCAAATAATAGGCATGTTAGGTTGTAACTTAACCGCCATATCAAAATCTTCTATTGCATCTACTATTCTTCCCATCTTCATCTTTGCAAGAGCTCGATTATTGTAGGCTATTCCGTTATTTGGTTGGAGTTCTATCGCCCTTTTTGCATATTCAAGGGCTTCAAAAAACTTTCCAATATTGGCCAAAATCGAGGCTTTGCTCGCAAGGATAACCGGATTATTAGGATCTAGTTTTTCTGCCATATCAAAATGGATTAAAGCGTCTGCAAACCTGCCCATCATGTTAAGGATAAGACCCTTATTAGCCCATGCAATGGCGAGGTCTGGCTGATACTCAATGGCTTTATTACAAAAGTCCAACGCTTCTTCAAGCCGGTTCAAATTGATTAAAACTAGGGCTTTATTACACCAAGCCATAGCGAAATTCTCTTGCGCTCTTATAGTCATATTAAAATAGCTTAGAGCCTGTCTAATCTCTCCAAGATTAAAAAGTGCAAAACCCTTATTGTTTAAAGCAAATGGAAGATTAGGTTCGATGGATAAAGCCTGATCAAAGTATTTAATAGCGGTCTTAAAATCTCCATTATCCGCTAAAAGCTGTCCCATGTTGTTCCAAGCTAAAGCGTGATCTGGGTCTAAATCAATGGCTTTGTTAAAATGTTCCGCAGCTCTTTCGAAATCCCCTGAAAGCATTAGAATATATCCTAAATTATTATAAGCCAAAGCAGCCTCCGGTCTATTACCTCCCGCTTTAATAGCCTTTCTTAAAGTTTCCACCGCTTCTTCAATGTTACCTAAGGAGTAGAGCGCCATTCCTTTCGCACTTAACACAACAATGTTTTCAGGATGGTATGTTAAAACCATCTCATAATACTCAATAGCCTTCTCAAATTCTCCCTTAAAAAGATGCACGTTTCCCGTCTTAATGAGGGTCTCGGTATCAACGATCTCTTGAACGAATTCAGCAGATATGAAGTTTATTATTTCATCTAATTTCTTAACCGTTTCTTCAAGCTTTTTCTCCTCTGCGCCCATTGCTCTTGCTAAAAAAGTAGAGAGCTCTGTCAAGTTCTTACCGGTTCCAAATACTTCTAAAGGGATATCTAAACGCTTGTAAAGCTCGACTAGTTCTTTTATT
>JBHLKN010000079.1:0-9206 GCA_048886645.1 Candidatus Hodarchaeota archaeon
GGGCGTATAATGTTTCATAACTATAAAATAACCCAAAATTATAAAATAAAAAGATAAAGCTTTTCTCAAGCTTGAATCAGAAATATTTTGAATCAGTTTCTTTCTTTAACTGTCTTCTTGTTTTCTTTAGAGTTCTGTGAGATTTTGCGCGAGCGGTATTTTAAAACACGGAATCTCCAACATCTCAAAAAACAACACCAAAAATAAAAAGAAAATATAAACACTTTAAGAGAAATAATATAATCATAACATTACAAACAAACATAATGAAAGCATTCAAAGGGCTAAAACCGCTTGATTTATAAATCTTTGAAGCTAAAAATAAAGCCGTTCAAGATGTGGGGCGAGTAGTCTAGAAAAGGATTATGCCAGCCTCTAGTTTGGTTCGGATGCCTGCCTTGGGAGCAGGTGGTCGTGGGTTCAAATCCCACCTCGCCCACCAATTTTCACTAATTTTTGATTTTTTATTTTCGTCAGTTTAATTCTATATTATTGTAATTTTTTGCCATATAAGGGCCTAAAAGATCGTAACCTTTCTCCCTGTAGTAGGGGCGAACTCCTATACCGCTTGTGACTAAAAGTTTTTTCATATCATATTCTTCTCTGGCTATTTTTTCTGCGGTTGAGAGGAGGCTTGATCCCCATCCTTTGTGTTGCCAAGCTTTTTCGAATTTTTCACCTATGGGTACTTGAAGTCCGTAAATTCTTAACTCCCTAACTATTGCAGTTTTTTCACCTATTTCTGGGCGGTGCGCGTTTTTTGAAGGTATTCTAAGCCTCAAAAAACCTACGAGAACATCATTTTCCATATCTTCATACGAAAGAAATATCTCCTCCCCACCTGAGGCTTCATAACTCTGTCTCCTCAAACAAACGTTCTCTACATCTGCCGTTACACCTTCTTTATGGGCTTTCAGCCCTGCCTCGTGGCATCTTATACACTTGCATTTTAACCCTTCATTTTTCATATACCTTTTAACAACATCTCTAAGATGCCCTATTTTTGGTCCCGCTTTTATAAGGTAAACCGGAATATCGCGTTGAATCCTTTGGATTCTTAACCATGGTGGAACCATAGCTTTTATTTCTGCTATCAATCTGATTAACTCTTCATCATGGTAGGGAGTATATTCGCCCTTTTTCCACCATTCATAAAGCTTGGTACCTTCTAAAACAAGGGTTGGATAGATTTTTAGCATGTCGGGTTTAAACCTTGGATCGTTAAAAAGCGTGTGAAAAGCTTCAAGATCCCTGCGATAATCCATCTCTGGAAGACTAGGCATCATGTGAGCTCCAATTTTTAATCCAGCGTCTCTCGCCAGTTGAAAAGCTTTCGCTACATCTTCTACCTTATGGCCTCTTTCTATCTTTTTATATATATCATCGTAAAGGGTTTGTACTCCTATTTCGACCCTGGTAGCGCCAAGTGTTAGCATAAGGTCTAAGTGAGGTTCCTTGCAATAATCTGGCCTAGTTTCTATTGTGAGTCCTATACACCTTGATGGCGCGGTTTCATTAAATTTTTGAGCCTCTATTAATGATTTTGAATCATGGTGGTTCATGGCATCTATGCATCGTTTAACGAACCACTCTTGGTAGTTTATCGGCGTGGAAGGAAAAGTTCCTCCCATGATGATTAGATCGATTTTGCTGGTAGGATGACCTATGCTCATCAACTGTTTTATACGGGCTTTCACTTGAGCCGCGGGATCATATGCGTGCTGTGCACCTCGGAGGGTTGCTGGTTCTCTCCCGGTATAGGATTGGGGAACATCTTGTTCGGGTCCGCCAGGACAATAGGCACACTTACCGTGAGGGCATGGGTAGGGTTTGGTCATGACAGCTACTACTGCTACTCCTGAAAGGGATCTTACTCTTCTCTTGCGTAGTAAGCCGATAAGGACGGGGAATTTCTCAAGATCATCTGATATTTTTTCAATTAGTTCAGAGTTGCTTGGGCATTTTGGGAGGGAGTATTTGGCGCATATTTCATGCTTTATTTTATCGACATAATCCCTCCCTGTTATTTTTCCTTTTGTTGCTGCTTCATAGAGTTTGGAAATTATCTCTTCACAAGCTTTAGAATAAGCCAAATCAGCCGCTCTGGAAACTCGGCTCACAAAGTCTCACCTTAGTTTTACTCTGTTTTGATGTTATCGCCCCACCCAAACTATGAAAAAGAACAAAAACAGTTTTTAGAGTTATGTTTTTTTAAAAGATTATCTGCGGCGGCGGGAAGTGGCTTCAGGTTGTCCTGGGGTTTTTCCTAGCATGATTCTTTTCCAATGAAGTTTTCGATATCTTATTCTTGGGGATGGCGAATGTTTTTCACGAGCCTTGACTTTTGGTGTTTGTTTTCTAACTTTTCCTGCTTTGGTTAAGCTGCCGTGACTACCTGGCAAAGACTAACACCTCACTTCTTACTCTTACGATAATTGTTATTGGTAGTGAACTACTCCCAGCTATCGCATGGAGTTTCCTGTTTCAACGACTGAACTTGCTAGGATTTCTCCCGGTAGAGGTTCTTGTCTCCGCAGGCGTAAATTCGGGCAGTCCCTGCCCTACTACTTCATGCTTTTTTTCATAAGTATAAATACTTTATTATTCGGCTCGGCTTTCATCCCCCACCTTTCTTCGAACGGGGACTTCCCGCCAACATATTAAAAACTTATCTTTTGTCCTGATGCATCTCGTGTGTATTTTCCAAAGCATTCCTTGATTTCTCGAAGTTTGTTTGAATTAAAAACTGGTCCTTCTGTGCATAAGATGGTTCCTGTAGGGTCTAAAACACATTGACCGCACAGACCTATGGCGCATTTTACGTATCTTGTTAGGCTAACTTGAAGCTCTATTCCATGCTTTTCTGTAGTCTCAAAAACTTTTTTTAACATAAGTTCTGGACCGACTGCGTAAACTGTATCCGCCTTTTTTTTGGAAATTATTTTGAGGAGGGCTTGGTGTGCTAATCCTTTCATACCGCACGTTCCATCATCGGTGCAGGGCTGAATAGATATTTTTGGGTTTTTTTCTGCTAGGTTTTCCATTTCTTTTAAAAAGATGAGTTTTTCCTTTGTTTTTGCCGCTATTATAACGTCGATGGTTTCAAAGTTATTGAGTTTTAGAAACTTTTGAAGGAGGGAGCGTAAAGGTGCCATGCCGTAACCTCCCCCGACTGTTACAATCTTTTTTCCTTTTAAATCGAAACCTTTCCCGTATGGTCCTCTAATTCCAAGAAAATCTCCTGGTTTTTTTGAACAAATAGCCTTGGTGGCTTCCCCTACCTGTTCAACAGTAATAGCGATAATTCCTTTTTCTTTGTCTATTATCGAAAAGCCCATTGGGACCTCGTCCACGCTAAGACACCATACCATGATAAACTGTCCAGGTTCTGCTATTCTCGCAATGTTTGGAGCCTCCATCTCGATGGAAGATACGGTAGGATTTTCTTGGATGACCTTTGTAATTTTCACCATTTTAGGCGCGTGGACAACTTTATCGCTTTTATTAGCCTCATTCATGGGCTATTCCCACCATTTCATCGATTTTTTTAATTCCCGTTTGTTCCATGTAGTTTGCAAGACCTTTAGTTATTTCATCAAAAATTTTGAAGTTGTTCATGCTCAAAGCTGACCCGATTTGGAACGCTTTAGCCCCAGCAAGTATGAACTCTGCAGCGTCTTCCCATCCTGTTATTCCCCCAACACCTATTATTGGGATCTCTACCTTTTCAAAGATTTCATAGATACATCTAACCGCTATTGGGCGAATTGCTGGCCCAGATAAGCCTCCAAATTTATTCCCAAGGACTGGTTTTTTTGCGTAGATTTCTATAGCCATGGCTTTAAGCGTGTTTATGGCCGTGATCGCGTCGGCTTCCGCTTTTTCTGCTGCCATAGCGATGTTTGAGATGTCTGTTACGTTGGGAGTAAGTTTAACAAAAACAGGACGATCGACCACATCTTTTACGGCTTTAACGACCTTGGTGAGGATGGAAGGGTCAGAGCCTATAATGGCACCATATCTGCCTCCATGCGGGCATGAGACATTTAACTCGTAACCGTCGGGCTTTGCTTCAGAAATCCCTAAGGCTACCTTTTGAAACTCTTCGGCATCAGATCCGAAAATGCTTACGATTATTGGAACCCTGCACCGTTTTTTATAAAGAATTAAATCTTCTTTGAACGCTTCAAAGCCAGGGTTTGGTAATCCCATAGCGTTTAGGAAACCTACCCCTTTCCCTACCTCGAGTAAAGTGGGACCAAGGTATCCTTCTTTAGGCTCCACGCCTATGGATTTTGTAACAACACCTCCAGCTCCGGCTTCAGCAACCCTGACAAGAGTGGAAGCAGAAACTCCCAAGATCCCGGAAGCCAGCATAGAGGGATTTTTCATTTTTATTCCTGAGATTTCAACGGATAGATCTACCTGCAAAAACAATTCCTCTTTAACTATGTTTTACTATTCCTCTTTAACTTAAGAAAGATAAAAATACTTACGGGTTATATTTAGAGCAGATGAGGGGCTTACTATTGGAAAACGTGTACGTGGTAGTAAACTGTGCAGGCGTGTTTTTACTGGATTCAAATGGTGCCATAATTGATTTAAAAGCCTTTACGGAAGATGTTGAAGGGAGAACGGAGATACTTTGGCAGATACAAGAAGGCGTTATTTCAGAGGAGATAGTAGAGTTTCTTAAAAAACATTTAAAAGAGGGATTAAACGCGGTTTTTGAAGACAAGAAATTTGCGGAGATAGTGAGTGAAAGAATAAAAGTAAATGTTCTTGTGGAAAGAGGCGCAGAACCTTTTCGCACTTTTAGATCGGCGATTCCTTGGAATCTTATTGATCAAGGAGTTGTTAATGATGCGGAGACATACATAGAGCACGTGAAAGAGATTAGTTTATCGCTTAGTAAGAGGGGTATTACAAAATTTGCTCAGCAGAAAGATAAGGTAGTTATTCAGGTTATAGCTACTATTGACGATATAGATAAAACGATAAACTTTTTCGCCGGAAGGCTTAGAGATTGGTATAACCTTCATTTTCCAGAAGCTAGCAATTTGTTGGAAGACCATCATCAATTTTTCCGTTTTATTTCAGAAATGAACGGTCGTTCATTAATATCTAGCGAATTACTTGAGGAAAAAGGTTTTGAGAAAATTGCTGAAAAAATATTAACAGCTGCAGAAAGCTCTATGGGGGCAGAATTTTCAGAAGAAGATTTGGAGCCTTTAAAAAATATGGCTAAAACCATGTTAGAATTAGCTAAAAGAAGGCAAGAATTAACAAAATATTTGGAAAAGATTATGAGCGAAATCACGCCAAACCTTACAGGTTTAATCGGGCCTCTTTTAGGGTCAAGGTTGATACATCTTGCAGGAGGGTTAAAAGAACTCGCCTTTCTTCCCTCTACCGTAATACAAGTTTTAGGAGCTGAAAAAGCTTTATTTCGATCCTTGAAAACAGGCACTAAACCGCCAAAACATGGCGTAATCTTCCAACACGCAGATATACATAACGCGCCTAAATGGCAACGGGGAAAGATTTCGCGGGTTCTTTCAGGAAAGATCGCTATCGCTGCAAGGATAGACACTTTTACAGGCGATATAAGATACGAAGAACTACAAAAAGACATGGAAGAACGAATAAAAGAGATCAGGAAAAAATATCCCTCTCCACCGCCTAAAAAACAAGTAAAAACAAAAGAGAAAAAAAGAAGAGAACAAAAAAGAAGAGAACAAAAAGAGGCTGAGAAAATTGCCCATTCAAGCAATAAACATTGAAAAACACGAAAAGTTCCCAAACATATTCAAAGTAAAGTTTGAGGACGATTCAGAAAAACTTGCAACAAAAAACCTTTCACCAGGCTTTGCAGTTTATGAAGAACGCCTCATAAAATTTCAAAAAGAAGAATACCGATTATGGGACCCATACAGAAGCAAACTATCTGCAGCCATCTTAAAAGGAGTAAAAAATGTAACGATAAAACCCGGGGATAAAGTTCTTTATCTTGGGGCTTCAACAGGAACCACTGCAAGCCATGTCTCAGACATAGTAGGAGAGGAAGGACTCGTATTTTGCGTGGAAATATCCCCCCATGTAATGAGAAAACTGATAGAAGTCTGTGAAAAAAAACAAAACATGATACCCATCCTTGGAGATGCAAAAAAGCCTGAAACTTACGCCCCCCTAATAGGCCAGATAACAAGTATTTATGTAGATGTCGCCACACCAGAACAGGCAAAACTTCTAGCAGATAACGCCGACACCTTTCTTATCCAAGGGGGGGAGGTAACTATCGCCATCAAAGCTCGGAGCATAGATGTTACAGAAAAACCAGAAAAAATCTTCGCACAAGAGATAAACACGATGGAAAAAAGAGGATTAAAAATTGTAGATAAAATTCACCTTGAACCTTTCAGCGAAGACCACGCCATGGTTATCGCAAAATACAACCAATAAAGTCGTTAAATATAAAAATATCAAAAAGCTTGAAAAACTCCGTTTTAAAGCAAAGTATTTAGTATCTTCTAAAGTTTTGCAGCAAGTTTATTTTAGTAAGCGTAAATGATAGATACAAGCTTGATCGTTCCAAGTTTTACACGATACTTCCTCACAAATCACTTCCTCAAACCCTTGCAGCTTCGCGACTTCCTCAAAGAGGCCACCAATAAAAGCACAATATTTTAATCCTGTAAGATTCTCCGAGAGAGTAATATCTGTGCAAAATGGGCAATCTGCATCTACAAAAACAATAATTTTTCTATTTTCATCATACCATACATTCGTCATATTACTACCAGTAAACACTTTATATACAAGGGATAAAGTATCTTTTAATCCTTTAAACTCCCCTGCATGTTCTTTCATTTTTTCACTAAAAGAAATAAGAAGCGATTCAGCCATCTTCCGGCCAAAAACTCTCAAAGACTCATTAGTTTTCTTAACATCACCTTTATTTATCTCAACAAGATGGTCATTTAAAGCAGCTACAAACGCTTGAAAAAACTCTAAACTAATTTTATCCATCTTTAAATGAAACCCTAACCAACCTTTAACTTTAGACTGTAAAGATTTTCCTTTTGATTTCGACGATGATTCCGACGATTCCCCTTTAGATCCCGACGATTCCCCTTTAGATCCCGACGATTCCCCTTTAGACCTCAAAGATTTTCCTCCTCTAATATATTATAATTTGTAAAAATCATAAATTTTTGGAAGATATAAGACCGAAGCATTATTACTGTAATTATTTTAGTTATTTTCAAAAAATCAGTTTATAAAACTTTAACATAATTACTGTAAAAGCCCTTTATTATAAAAAGTTTATAACATAAAATGTCGAAATCCTAAAAAAGTTTTAGGTGATGGAAATACCTGAAGAAATAGCTGGAAAAAGGGTTGTATCGTGTAGGATGTTTTAGGTGAGGATAAAGGCTGTGAGTTTGCAGCCATAGGAAGGAGCACGGAAGCCGTATTTAGTATGATGGTAGAACACTTACAAAAAGAGCATGACACAACAAAACCCCCAGGACCCCACTTAGATAGTGTGATAAGAAGATCCATCCATATTCTTCATAAGTTCTAATAGACAAATGGCCAGATACTAAAGAAGTATTAACATAGATGAAACGGCCATTAACCAAACTTTTTTTCAAGGGTTATAATGCCTCTTTTTTTTAGATCTAGGCATTTTTGCATTACGTCAAACCACGGCTTTTCAAGTTCCTCTGAGATCTGAGTAATGCTTCTTTTTCCATCCACTAATTCAAGAAGCTTATACTCATCTTTTGAAAATTTTATTGAGCTATAATCATTAAGCAGAATAGGGATAATCTGCGCCTTTTTTTCTACTAATGAAGGTGTTTTCACACCCTTTTCTTTTTCATCCATATACTCTTTTACCAATTGATCAATAGCTTTTTCAAGATCTTTTAAACTATCACTGTCACCCTCCCATTGCAAGATTTCGTCAGCAAAATCAGATCCTATTAACGCGATTATTTGTGAAAGTAATCCTTCAACAATCTCTTGAGAGTCTTTGGTTACCCCCACAACAACCGCTATATCTAGCTTATCAACCACATCAAAACCGAAAAAATATCCTTCAAGATCCATACCCTTGATTTTTGATTTACCAGGGATAGCTTTAACTAATACCGTGTCTGCGAAAGACTGAAGGGCTGAAAAAAAACCGGTTAGAATGATAGAATCAGCTGTAATTTCTGTAAAATGTCTGTGAAAGAGCTCCACACCATCTTGCTTAAAAACGTAAAGCCCCACAATACCCATCTGAAAAAAACCTCATCAAACCTAGTATTCCAATTAAACCCTATTATTCTAAATATTTTTTAGGGTAAACCTACTTAAAAAACCTTAAATTTTCAATAACCCATTCTAAAGCGATTTAAACCTCCTTTATCCATAAGCAATCCTAACAATCTACCAAAAAGAAAAAACGCCAAACCACAATACAAAATAAAAAAGCTAATATTTCATTTAAATCAATATTAGACTACCTAGTATATAATATTCATCAAATCTTTTTACTTTTATGGATTACACCTTCCTTCCTAAAAACAAAGAACCATTTAAAAACTAAAACCGCCCAAAAAAACCCTATTCGACCTAAAAATTTCTTATCATTCTAAAAAGTAGGGAAGAGGAAAACCCATCTTGTCCATTTTTCCATTTTTTGCTTTTTCACTGATCGCTTTCTGTTAAAAGCTCTTCTAACTCGTCTTTCTTTTTCTTTTTAGCCTCTTCAACCGTTAAGACACTAACGCTTTCCAAAGACTCTATTTTATCAATGATCCTTTCATTTTCAACCATAAAAATCGCCCGACGATCCACAACCTTTGAGATATCATCTACCGTTTGAATCCTCACTTCTAACTGCTTTTCTTTAGGCTCTTCTACCCCTGTCAAAGAAAATTTTTCCCTTAGTACGCTAGCTAGAGCATCAAAAGGAGCTTTTTTAGTCCAATAAAGCTGAAACCCAAGGCTGCTAAAATATTCATCGATATCTTTCGCTAATTTACTTCTCAGCCGAATAGCCGTTTTTTCTTCTAGAATAGGGGTTTTCCATCTCAACGGAAAATCTAAGTGCACGATAAAATCTTCAGAGTTAAGGATGTCTTTAAGTTTCTCGATAACTTCACTTTTTGCATCCATTTCCCCCCTTTCATAAGCAAAAATTGCGCGTC
>JBHLKN010000080.1:0-9012 GCA_048886645.1 Candidatus Hodarchaeota archaeon
ACAATCGGGCGGAGTACCCGTATTGATAATGAGAGAAGGATCTACAAGAACAAGAGGAAGAGATGCGCTAAACAGCAATGTTATGGCGGCTAAGGTGATTGAAGAAGCGATAAAAAGCTCCCTAGGCCCGAAAGGCATGGACAAAATGCTCGTAAGTACATTTGGTGATGTTGTGATCACAAACGACGGTGCAACCATACTGAGAGAAATCGACATACAACATCCAGCAGCTAAATTCATAGTAGAACTAGCAAAAGTACAAGACCAAGAAACCGGAGACGGAACCACAACAGTAGTCATCATCGCAGGAGAACTACTAAGATCTGCAGAAGAGCTCTTAAGCTTAGATATACATCCTACGATAATCACAGATGGTTACAGAAAAGCCGCAGAAAAAGCCTTACAAATATTAGACGAAATTTCAAAATCCGTAGCATATGAAGACGAAGAAATGATGAAAAAGGTCTCAATGACCGCGCTTGCCAGTAAAATGGTAGCTGAAAACCGAGAATACTTAACAGACCTCACGCTAAAAGCCGTAAAATCAGTAGTAGAAGAGAAAGAAGGAAAACTAGTAGTCGACATTGACGACATAAAAATCGAGAAAAAGACAGGAGAAGGCGTAGAAGACACCAAACTAATAAACGGAGTAGTCCTAGATAAAGAATTTGTACACCCAGGAATGCCGAAGAAACTAACCGATGTAAACATAGCTTTAATCGATGCACCTTTAGAAGTAAAGAAAACAGAGATAACTGCAAAAATAAACATAACCGACCCTAACCAGATCAAAGCTTTCATGGATGAAGAAGAATCAATGATTAAAGAAATGGTTGACAAAATCGTTGGACTTGGCGTAAATTTCGTAGTATGCCAGAAAGGAATTGATGACCTAGGGCAACATTTTCTTGCAAAAGCTGGTGTGTGTGCGGTTAGGCGTATTAAGAGGAGTGACATGGATAAGATCGCTAAAGCCACAGGTGGAAAAATTGTAAACAGTGTCGAAGAGCTAACAGTTGAAGACTTTGGGAAAGCAGGAGTTGTCGAAGAAAGAAAGGTTGGCGAAGAGAAAATGATCTTCATAGAAGACTGTGCTAACCCGAAATCAGTGAGCATACTAATAAGGGGAGGCGCTGAGCTCGTGGTTGACGAAGTACAAAGAGGTGTTCATGATTCTCTCTGTGTTATCAGAAACGTCATACAGGAAGGAAAAGTTGTTTCAGGTGGCGGAGCCCCCGAAATGGAACTTTCAAGAAGAATTAGAAGATATGCTGACACTTTAAGCGGTAGAGAACAGTTGGCGGTAAGAGCTTTCGCTGAGGCTTTAGAAATTGTTCCAAGGACTCTAGCTGAAAATGCTGGTTTTGATCCTACAGATATAATCGTTGATCTAAGGGCAGCTCACGATGAAGGAAAGAAAGACTGGGGAGTAGACGTGATGGGCAACAAAACATCAGACATGGCTACACTAAATGTCTGGGAACCAACAATGGTCAAAAAACACGCAATCAAAAGCGCTAACGAAGCAGCAGTGATGATATTGAGAATCGATGACGTAATTGCTACCAGGGAGATTGAAAAAGGTGGCGGCGGAGCACCAGGCGCAGAAGGATTAGAAGAAGAAGGTTTTGATTGAAAAAAGGTAGTGAAAGCAAAAAATTTGAGAAAAAAATAGAGGTGAAAAATTATGACTCAATTAGGAGGAGTTCCTGTATTAATATTAAGGGAAGGAACCGGTCGGACAAGGGGTAAAGACGCGGTTGGCGCCAATATTATGGCAGCGCGTGTCGTGGCAGAGGCTGTAAGAACTGCCCTTGGACCCCGTGGACTAGACAAAATGATGGTGGATTCACTAGGAGATGTCAGTATAACAAACGATGGAGCTACAATTCTTGATAAAATGGACGTTCAACACCCGGCAGCTAAGATGATGGTGCAGGTTGCGAAAACCCAAGACCAGGAGGTCGGTGATGGTACCACGACAGCTGTTGTACTTGCAGGTGAGCTCTTGAGAAAGGCTGAAGAATTACTAGACAAACAGATTCATCCATCTATCGTTGTTTCAGGATATAAAAAACTTGAGAAGAAATGCGATGAACTGCTGGAAAAAGTAGCGGTTAAAATCGATCGAGAAGACGTAGAAACTATGAAAAAGGCGGTAATAACCGCTTTAAATAGTAAGTCCGTTACAGGTGTTAAGGAGCATTTCGCAGATATTGCTGTAAAAGCCGTTAAAACCATAGCTGAGGAAAGAGATGGCCGGTTAGAAGCTGATATTGACCAAGTAAGCGTCGTTAAAAAACAGGGTAAAGGACTTGATGAAACCGAATTGATAGAAGGGATCATTTTAGATAAAGAAGTGGTCCATACTGGTATGCCTAAGTTGGTGAAAAATGCAAAAGTAGCCCTAATCACTGGTAATATTGAAGTCGAGAAAACTGAGTTTGATGCTGAAATTCGCATTACCTCCCCTGAACAGATGAAGGCTTTTATGGACGAAGAAAAGCACTTGATTCATGAAATGGTGGAGAAAATCAAAAGTTCAGGCGCAAACGTAGTTATTGCTCAGAAAGGAATTGACGATATTGCTCAACATGCGATGGCAAAGGCAGGTATTTTAGCGGTTAGAAGGAGTAAGAAGAGTGATATGGAGAAAATGGCTAAGGCTACAGGTGCAACAATTGTTTCAACTATTAACGATTTAGGGCCTGAGAACGTAGGTACGGCGAATCATGTTGAGGAGATCAAGATTGGTGAAGATAAGCTGGTTTTCGTTAAAGAATGCCCTTACGCTAAAGCCGTTAGCATACTAGTCCGCGGTGGTGCTCAGCACATTGTGGATGAGGCTGAACGTTCTGTTCATGATGCTCTATGCGTGGCAAGGGATATTTTAGAAGACGGTTATGCTGTTGCTGGTGGTGGTGCTTCATTCGTTGAGCTTTCTCAGAAGCTAAAGAGTTATGCCGAGGGTATCAAGGGTAAAGAGCAGTTGGCTATGATGGCTTTTGCTGATTCTTTGGAGGTTATTCCGAAGACGTTGGCTGAAAATGCTGGTCTTGATCCGATAGATGTTCTCGCTGAACTCAGAGCAAAGCACGAAGAAGGCGGTAAGACTTACGGAATAGACGTTTTAAGCGGTAAAGTAAGGGATATGGCCGAGATAGGAGTGTTGGAACCGCTTCGCATAGTTAAACAAGCGCTTAAAAGTGCTACTGAAGCTGCAGTAATGATACTTAGAATCGACGATATTGTTTCGTCAAAACGTAGTGAAGCAGAGGCGCCGTCAGGACCGCCAGGAGGGCCACACGCCCACGGACCGCCAGGCATTTACTAAGAAAAAACCAGCCTAAAAAATAAAAAATAGGGAAGATCGACTTTAAGTCTTCCAATATTTTTATCTTTTCTTTTTTTTGTTTTTGTAATTTTTCTATTTGATATACTCTTGTAACTATTTGATTTTTATTTCGTTATACACTATATTTTACTCTCTGTAAAAACTATTGAATGTTCGCGTCGATTAATTCTTTATCCATCCTTTCATGTTTTTTCTAAGACGCGTATATAGTGCTTTTTTGAAAAGAAATACTAAAATAGTTTGAAATTATATATTTTTCAGCTTGATGGATTTGTTTTTTGCAGTGAGACATAGATTTTTAGTGGTTTCTTGGGTGGTTAGTGTTTTGGAACATCCTGATAGTCCTTTTAGGCGTACTGTTTCGGGTTTATGGAAGTCTTTGATGAAGGTTAATGATCATTTACCACGTGTTAAAAAGACATTGAAACAGTTGCTTACAGAAGATGATCCTCAATGTATTGCAAAGGATGGGACGACAATCTGGTTTGAAAAGAAAGATTTGGAGTTTTTAGGGGAGTTTATACCAAAAAAGTTTCACGATAGGATAAGGTTACCTATTGTTTTAGTGAGTCGGACTGATTTAGGGAGAGGAATTTACGCTATAATTGGGAACGATCTTGAAAAATTTATTATAAATAAGATTTTAGACCGTACAAATGCAGATTTTAATTTTTGGGAGGATGCTGAGCTTAATGAATTTCTTAATCGGGCGGAAGTTTTTGATCTGCGCCATAAAATGAGAAGTACAACGATTTTAGGCTTTTCAGCTGAAGCTCCCACCACTTCACCCGAGGCTGGCGAGTTTACTTTTAGAAGAACCCTTTGAAAAGAAAGATGGGGGGAGAATTAGGGGGAACATTGGTGAAGAAATGATGGTTTTTTAGTTTTTGTTGAATTTTTCTAGTTTTGTTTGTTGGATTTCTTTTTTTATTCGTTGGGCGGTTTTCCAGGTTTTTCTTACAAAGGAGGGGTATTTTCCTTCTTTTTTTATTATTTCTTTTAAAAATTTGATGGTTTGGGGGTCGTTTGGGTATCCGCTTCCTATTTCTCCGTATTTTTCGCTGAGTTTTTTTATTTGGTTGTCTCGTTCGACTTTTGCGATTATTGAGGCGGCGGCTACGGGTATATATTTTGTATCTGCTTTGTGTTCGCACAAGAGTTTTGCGTTTGGGGGTAGGTAGGGGGCGAGTCTCTTTTGGAATCTTTCTGGGTTTACGTCTGCGGCGTCTGCAATATAAAAATCAGCTTTTTTCTTGGTTTTTTTAATTAGTTCTCCCATTGAGTTAACGACAATTTGGTTCATGTTTATGCCTTCCTCCCGCTTCTTATCGATTTCATCGGCCGGTATCAATAAGCATTTTTCTTCTAGAGCGGTTTCTTTGATTATTTGGGCTAGTTGTTTTCTTTTTTTAGGGCTTAAAAGTTTGCAGTCTTTTATACCGGCTCGTTCTAGTTCTTTCTCTCTTTCTTTATCTAAAATGACTATAGTTATGCACATGGGGCCGATAACTGGGCCTTTTCCGCTTTCATCGATGCCTCCAACAATCATTCTTATCGCCTTGTTATTTCCTATATGCCGTATATCGATTTTAGGTGGGATAAAAGTTGGTCTAATTTTTGTTGTCGGTTTAAAACGATTATGTTGATGTCTGGTCGTGTTTTTATTTTTTTAGCAAAGTCATGCATAAGTTTTTTCCCGATTGTTCCTAGTACTGGTTTGTTTGAGTCTAGGGCTTCTTTAACCGCTTCTTGGAATTGTTGGGAGAAAAGTTCCATTTTTCCGATCTCGTCGATGATGATGATGTCTGCTGTTTTTATGGCGTTTTTAATAGCTTCTACTCCTACTTCTTCTACTGCTTTAATATCGACGCCGTATTTGCCAACTCTGTTCTTTGTTTTTAATCTTACGCTTGCCATAATTGCTTGTTTGCGGGTAAGAATATCTTCGATGGCAAATCCCACTCTTATATTCCCTTCCCGTATTTCTGGGGTGAAGATACCGCCAATTTTAAGGTTTTTAGAAATGCAAAAGTCGACGAATTTTTTAATAAGGGTTGTTTTACCCGTTCTTGGGGGTCCTGTGATTAATATGTTCTTTTTTTGTATTTTGTTATGAGTTTTTAGCACTTAGAAAAATCTCCATTAGCTTTTTCCTTTCTATGTGTTTTTTTATGGTTTTTTGACTAGCTTTTTTATTGTTTCTTTTATTGTTTCTATGCTTGCATTTGTGCGGATGGCTGTGGGTTTGAAATGGGTTCTTGAAGCTTGGTAATTTTGGTTTTTGAGTTCTGTGATTATTGTTTTTATCGGGGGGGCTTCTATTTTTATTTTTTTACAAATTTTGTGAATATCATAAAAGAGGGGTAGGGGGGAAGAAGGGGTTTGGCTTTCTTCTAAGATGGTTTCGAGCATTTTGATAAGTTTCTGCTTGGTGTTGATTTCACGACTCTTTGTTTCTTTTAAGACCTTGTCACAAAAGTCATGGTGGTATAAAGATCCTCCCCAGAGGGGGCCACTGAAATTCATTTTATTAGAACAAAGGGGGCAAAGTTTAGTATCAAAAGTTTCGGTGTTCATCTGTTCTATCAGTTTTCTGTAACCGCAGTTTTTACAATGGATGATATAGCTTGAAGATAAAGACTGTTTAATAAGCTCTTTACTCCGACCTACTTCCAAATAGACTCTTATGTAATGGTTTGTGCTATGGACTAATATCGGTTTGATGTAGAGTTCGTGGACTGCTGCCGTTCTCGCTATGGTTCCTATGAGGATTCTTACGGCGATTTCGTGGCAGTATTCTGTGTTTAAGGGTTTTGCTTTGTATTTACGTTTGCAGGCTTCAACTTTCCTTCCACAGAGAACCCCCATGTCCGTTGCGGTTACGCATAGAAGTCCTCCTGATCTTAAAGCTCTTAAAGCAGAGTTTAAATAGGGAGCAGGAGAGCCGAAAGGATCAATATCAACGATGTCAAAAAAGGAAGAACTTAGAAGAAGGTTTGCGTCCATGTGTCTTATCAATACTTTATAATCTAGCTGGTTGAGAGAAACGTTGAGTTTTATAAATTCTACAGCCGAGGAGTTTAAATCGTTTAAAACGGCGCGCCAAATGCCTTTTACTTCTTTTGCTATTCTTATACCTCTAGCACCAGTAGCTGCAAGGGCGTCGCAAAAAGATAAAGGGCATGTTCTTTCACGTTGATGGACTTGGACTACTATAATTGAAAGATCGCGACTAAGTTCCATAAGAGGATTATAAAAAATGGGGGTTTTTGGGAGCGTGGGTTGGCCTTTTTCTCCTCGTTTTAACTCCTTCTCGGGAACGAATAAGGTTGTTGTTCCTTCAACAACTTCTGCTATCTTTCTTTTAACCAATACTAATCCCCTTTTTCCTAAAAAGTGTTAAAAAACAATACTAAATAAGAGACAGATGAATGATCTTTTAGCGATTTATTGCGTAAAAGTGATTAATCGGGGTTCGTTTACTAGAAATTAAATCCCTTGGATAGATCGAATTTTTCTATTTATCTGAAATCTTTCGTGATGATGTAGATTTCTGCGCTTTTTTTCCTTGAAGCCTTGGGTTTTAATCTTTTAACAAACTTGAATCTTCTTTTAATTTTTGTTATAAATTCCTCTAAAAGGTCCCCTTGGAATGCTTTAACAACGAAGTTTCCCCCTGGTTTTAAGATCTTTGTAGCGATTTTTAAGGAAGCTTCTGCTAGAAATATTTGTCTTGCGTGGTCTAAGCTCCAATTGCCTGAAACAGAAGGGGAACAATCAGAAAGGACCACATCCGCTTTTTTATCTTTTAAAACTTCTTCTATGGTTTTTAAAATCTCCTCAAAAGCGGTGATATCTCCACAAATATTGGCCACGTTTTCTATAGGTTTAATTTTCATCTTATCAACTGCAATCACTCTACCTTTTTCCCCTACCTTTTTACTAGCGTATTGGGACCAGCCACCAGGGGCAGCGCAAAGATCAACAACTGTATATCCTTTATGGATCAGCTTAAACTTAGAATCGATCTGGGCTAACTTGTAAGCTGCACGACTTCTATAGCCTTCAACTTTTGCCCGCTTTCTATACTCGTCCCGCCTCCGACGATCCTTCCATTGGTTCAAAAACAAACACCCAAAACGAAAAAGCATGTTAAATTCTAAATTGGTTAAAAATTACTAGGAAAAAGACTATTAAAAAGATGTTTTTTGACTCGTAAGAAAATAACAAAAGAAGATATAATATTAGTCTCTTAAACAGTCTGAAAAATTGCTGAGAGATCGTTATTTGTTAAATAATCTTTTTTGTTTCAAAAAATAGGGAGCAAAAATTATAGTAATAAGTATTCGGTTAATTTGTGGCAGTAAACCGGGCTTATTTCGTGACCGACTCCACAGCGTTCCAAGTCATCGCATCTAAAACATGTAACGACCTGTTTTTCCAAGAGTTCTATACTGGCCTTTTCTTCAGGCTCATTTTTGGTAATTTTTTCAAAAACGTTATAGTAGAAAAGGCGGTAAGTCCAGCGGCCTTTATATAACTCCTTCTTTTTAGAGATGATGTTTAATACTTCTAAGTGTGTCACAATCCTGGAGGCTTCCCGGCTTGATGTTCCAAGTCTTTTCCATAGATCAGATTGTAGTACGCCTCTTGTGTTTGATTCCAGGATCATTTTTAAAGCAGATCTTTCGAGTTCTTTTAGCTGTGCTACAATTGACTCTTTAACTTCTTTAATCTCGGCGTAAGACACTTTTAACCCACCGTGGACATTCCTTCTGGATTACGTACAGTACTCTGGGGGAGAGTACTCTAATTTAAATATGGTTTCCTTTTTATTTAAATTTGTTGTTTTTTTCTTTAATATATCTTTCTCGCATTTAAATTATTTAAAGATCTTATGAAATTATAATTATATTTTTTATAAAAATTAAAAAATAAATAACTAAAAATTAAAATAATATATTTATTGACCTATCATATTAATATTTAAATAATACTATTAAATATTAAATTTTTGTTTATTCAAAATTTTAACATACCAAGAGCATCTTAACCAATAAAAGTAACAATTCAAATATTTAATGGCTTATATCATGTATAGTATTTTTCACATGTTTTTTACATATTTCTTCAATGAAACAATTTTTTGGGGTGTTTAAACATTATGAAGAGGCTAGGAAGCGTCCTTCACAAATCTTCCCAGGGAAAACTCATAGTTCGCGTAGATTTTGCCCCAACTCTTTCCTCCGTCGTTGTTTCTTCAAACCTGGATCGAGTAGGAAAAGTCTTTGACGTGTTTGGACCGATAGATAAACCTTATGTTTCTGTTAAACTATTTAAAGGAATAAAGAGCGAACAATTAGTAGGAAAAAACCTATACCTTCTAAATAAAAAGGATGAAAAAAGAGCCAATATGAAAGAAAAAAGAAAGAAAAAAAAAAGAAAAAAATAAATCTTAAAATAAAAAAGCAATAGTATGAATATTTTCAAAAAATCTATTTTTACTAGTTGATAGAGTGGGCGAAAATAATGTTTCCTTATGATACAAGATCAGTAAAAGGTCGTTTTAGTCGCACTGAAATAAAACACTTAGCTCTAGCTTCTGTTTTATTTGCTGGTGTAATGATTGGTTGGCTAACTGGAGGATTTACCGAAGA
>JBHLKN010000081.1:0-2558 GCA_048886645.1 Candidatus Hodarchaeota archaeon
CCGTTCGGGAGAACTATAACTGCCCCTATACCTTTAGTGTTAACATCTAGACCCAACAAACCCTTTTCACAAGCGTTTGAGACAATTTCATCAGAACAAGAAACCTCCACCGTTATGTAAACATGATATTCCCCCTTTCTACGAATCACCCTTACTGTATGCGGTTTTTTAGCCGCAATCACAACCTCTTTCCGTTTTCCAAACCTTTTTCTCACAGTTTCAAGACATGGCAAGATGTATGGCTTGAAAGGATCTGGAATAAAAAGCAAGTACTTCTGTTTTTTTCCACGCTTTCCCTTCTCTCTAGAAGGATAGTTTATCCATAAGAAAAATTCTTTTTCCTCTTCTTCATAGGTCACTCTTAAGTTTTGATTTCCTTTCGTAAAAGCACAACCTTTACTATAAACTTGGTTAGTCCTCAAATCCCTCCATTTTTCTCTTTGCATCTCTCCCTATATGAGAAGTTCAAAATTATTCCTCCTCCCAAATAATACTTTAGGCATAGTTCCATTCTCTAAATGCTGTTTTAAAAGGTCTTTTTTCTCCTCATACTTCTTTATCCTTGAGAGTATACTTTTGCATTTCAGTTCAGAACTATATTTTTCTAGCTTTTTCTTACTCTTTCTTATCTTTCCCTCATAATTTGCAACATAGTAAGGTAATAGTTCTCTTTGACTATCTATTATCGCTTCTGCATCGGAGATAGCAGACCTCGCATAGGTTGAATTTAAAACAAATTTCTCAGCGATCTCTTGTTCAATCTCCTTTATCTTGAATGTACCTTCTAGCAATCTTTTGAAAGCAGTTCTTTTCGCTGATTGAAAACATCTCATAAGATCATCGATCTTAACACAATCCTCTTCTCTTACCTCTAAAAGCTTGCCTTGAAAGGTCAAACACACAGATTCTGTCACTATTCTACGCATAATTTTTACCCCTTAAAACATAGATCATACATATAAAATATTCCATATATAAGCTTTATGGAGAGGGGGCTAAAAGTGAATATATTAGGCTTTCAAAACAGTAAAAAAACAAAAACAGGTTTCCGCGCAAAAAAACAGAAAAACAAAATGGAATCCCATCCCAACAGTAAAAACAATTCAGAAAAAAGGCTACCCCCGCTTAAAGTTAATATTTTAAACTATTCACTCTAACTCATTATTTATAAGTGCGATGCTGGTCCCCAAGGTTCGATGCTCCTTACTTTCACAGTTTCCTTTTGGCGGTTCTCCACTCCGTTTGACCACGAGCACCGGACGCCCAGACTTAGGCTGCTCCCTTCCGGGTCTAGCCTGTTTCGCCTAGTTCGATGGTTTCCCCCCTTCCTCCGAAGGGGGCTCCATCCACGTCGATCCCGTGGGACAGAGCTTCACGGTCACACCAAGGGGGCTTATGAAAGCTTGGGGAACCTGGCCTTGGGTTACTGACCCCGGCTATAGACCATCCTGCCGGTTACAGAGGGGGCCTAACCCTCCAGTCCTACCCAGCATCGCGATAATAATATTGATCTAGCAGTATTAAAATTTTCTTTAAGGGTAGAGGTGTAGCTGGTAAAAATTTTGGTGGAGTGTTGGGGAGTTTTAGGTTTCTTCTTTTTTTGGAAGTTTAATTTCGGTTTGTATTTGTTTCTGTTGTTGCTGTTGAGTGTTGGTTGTGGTGGTGGTGTATTGTTGTATTGTTTGGCAGGCTTTGCATGTTTTTTTAGCGCTTGGTTCTCCGCATTTTTGACATGTTGTTAATGTTTTTGTTGTTTTTGGGTGTTTTTGTAGGGCTTTTGCCATTGCTTCGTTGCTTCGTATTATGTTGTAGAGGGTTTCTGGTCTTTTTTGTTCCATTTCTGCGAGGTAGTTTTTTATGTCTTCTCGCATGGCTTCTTGAGCGTATGGGCATTCTGTGTAGTGGTAATTTATTTCTTTATAGTAGGCGTATAGGGCGATTTCTCTTCCTGGCGTTTCTCTGAAAGGTTTTACCCGCGGTACAAGCAAGGGATGTGTTCTTTCTGGGTGGCGGTATTCTCTTGCTATTCTTTCAACATCTGCCCGGAGTATGTTTAAGAGGATTGTTTGAGCTTCGTCGTCTAGGTTGTGGGCTAGGGCGATTTTATCGGCTTTTATTTTCTCCCTTGCTACAAAGTTTATCGCCTTCCTTCTAAGGATCCCGCAGTAGGAGCAAGCACTATGCACAGTTAGATTTTTTTTTGGTGTTTTTGATAGGAGATTTTCTCTTTGGTTAATAATTTCATCAATTGTTATTCCAAAAAGTTCTTTTAAAGAAGATGTGACTAGCTCAACTCCTAATTTTTCACAGGTTTCTCTCACTATTTCGTAACAATTTTCCCTGTATTTTTCTATCCCTTCATCGATAAACAGAGCTATTATTTCTGCTTCTGGAAACTTTTCCTCAATTTTTACAAGAACATGAAGTAATGTGGCACTATCTCTTCCCCCAGAAAAAGCAACAGCTATACGATCATCCCTCTCAAACATCTCATACCTAGAAATTGTTCTTACAACTTTTTTAGTAAAGGTTTTAAGGAAACATCTCCTACAAAGGTT
>JBHLKN010000081.1:2658-6783 GCA_048886645.1 Candidatus Hodarchaeota archaeon
TTTTTTCCTTGTTAGAAGAGAATAGTCCATCCTGTTATGATGTAGCTTAGAGTTAAATTAAGTATTAGAAGTAAGGCGGCTATTACTCCGATGATTCTTGTTATTGTTCGAGTTTTCGGCACATCGCCAAACTTCCATTCAACAGCGGCTCCCAAGAGTTTGTAACCGTCAAATGGAGGGATTGGGAGAAGGTTTACCAAAGCTATTACAAAGGATAGTAACCAAAGCCAGACGATTAGTTGTGTGAGATGGAAGGGTAACCATTTACTCTGGTTCCCAAAAATTGTTTCGGTAAAGCCTCTTGGAGGATAGTAGGTTGAGTAACTTATACCGATGTATCCTTCTAAGTCGCGGGCTTCAAAAGACTCTTCTAATTCTTCAGGGGGTTCTGAAACATTAACAGGGATAGCACCTCGATCTTTTATAGCGAATACTACTGTATTATTTGGTTTGATATCTTCTAAAGCGTCAAAAAGATCAGCCATATCTTTTACTTTTGAGTAGTTCCCATCAACCCCAGAAACATATTGGGAGTAGTTGTTGTAGACTGTCACATTTTCTATAATATCACCATTTTCTAATCCCCCGATTTCTGCAGGACTGTCATCCCTCACTCCCGTTAACATGACGCCTTGAGGTCCACCCCACATAGGGGCGATAAAGAGGCTGAAGTTTAACAAAACTACGATAAGAGCGAAACTCATTGTGATATTAGGCATAGTGCCTGCAGCATAGATCCTTGCTCGGGAACGTAATGGCGCTTTGTTTAACGACTCTTCTTCAGGCTCAACAAATCCCCCCGGGATGAAGAGGAAGAGGAGGAATCCTGCTGATTTTACTTCCACATCTTCTGTTCGAGCAGCTACTCCGTGGGCTAGTTCGTGGACTATGACAACAACAGCAACAGCTATAAAGAAGTAAGGGAGAGATGCTATGGATATTGTTATTCCCGGGATTATTGGAGCGACTGGTGCAGCCTGTTTTGGAGTATAGATGAAAGCGAAAAGATTTGAAAAGAAAACGAAAAAAGCCAAAAACATGAATAAAAACCCTAAAATTATGGCAAGATCCCATATTTTTTTCCAAGTTCCTCTTAACTTTTCAGCACAACGATCAAGAAATTGATTTACACGTTGTGTGCGTATCATAAGGAAACCTGGACCTACAGTAACACCTTTCTCGTGAAGCTTTAACATTCCATCTAGAATCAATATCCATAACCAGAATAGTAGGAATATCGTTAAGACATCGCCCGCGCTTACCAAAAAAAAACCTCCTATAACGTAAAATCCCAATTAAGATTTTCCTTAAAGCCGCTGAACAGAAAAAAATTCATGAATTCGATAATAAATGCGTTTTTAGCCAAGTATGATTTTTTAAGGAGAATCAGTCTCCAAAGTTTTTATGCCTGATCTTTTTAAAACACTCCGTTTTTTTATATCTCACATAAATCTAATAAAAAAGTTTAGAAAACGCGCTAGGTTAATTCAATAAACTTTTATGATATGATTAGGATTTGAATTCCTAAGTTTATCAGTGTTTTTTTGATGGATGAGCTTATATAATTATACGCTTTACTATCAAAAGGAGATGGGAATTTGGAAAAAAACGATAACTCATTTAAAAACAGTGAAGAAATCTCAGCAAGAAAAACTCAAGAAAAACTAACACAGCTCATTAAAGACATAGAAGATGAAGATGAAGATGTTCGATGGAACGCGGTAGTAGAATTAGGAAAGATAAAAGATGTAAGAGCAGCAGAAGCTCTCACAAAAGTACTCCTAGATAAATCTTTAATTTAAATTGAAGATGAAGCGTATTTTAGTCTTATGAAAATGGATGAGATAGCCGTAGAACCCCTAATCCAAGCCCTAGAAGTTGATTTAAAAAATTCTTCATGCTATAAAGAAATAGATACAGACATGAAAGTACGGGAGGTTGCAGAAGCAAGAGCTATTAAAAGAATATGTCGGAGGGAGGGAGAAGCTGGGGTAGAATCCCTCATCAAAATCTTGAAGGACAAAAATCGCTGGAAGATTCACTGGATGATAGAAAAAATCCTTATAGAGATAGGAGAAGCTAAGAAGGATTTTTAACTAGCAACACCCCTCAAACCTGATTATAACACTGAAAAACAAGGAATTCTCCCCGACGATTTTAAAAAAGGAATAAAATAATTATTTCTCTTTTTTTAACCTATTCTATTAATAATTTTGCAGAGAAAAAGGAAAACAAAAGGTTATTTTTATGTAATATTTTTAACTTTTATCCCTAGTAAATGTGATAGTTTTATTCAATAAACTTTTAAAGAGGTTCATCTTAAAAAATAGAAATAAGTTCTTTAATTTAAAAAAAAGGTGACAATTTATGGAATCATTTGACAGAGTTATGGCAGCTTTAAAAAATGAAAGAAATGAGTTAGACAGATATCCCGTCATGAACTCGGTAGCAACATACACCCAAGATTTTATGGTTAAATATGATGCTACCTGGCCTGAAGCCCACTTTGACGCAGATAAAATGGTTAGGCTTGCAGCAGCAGCTTATGAAGAATGCGGTTTGGACAATGCTAGTGTCCCCTTTGACATGCTAGTTGAACCAGAGATTTTCGGCACGCCAATAGATTACCACGAAGGAAAGATACTATGGCCGTCTGTAACGGATTATTTATTCCATCGATTCGAAGACGTATCATTACCTGATGATATAGCCCATGCTGGCAGGGTTCCTGTAGTTGTGGAAGCTATGAAGAAATTGAAGGAAAAATATGAAGGCGTTTTGCCTATCAACGCCTATATTGATCCACCATTTACCGCGATAAGCAGTTATGTTGTAGACTCGATAGAGTTTCTTATAAACATGAAAAAAGCACCAGAAGTAGATCATGAATGGATGAAGGGATCGGTTCCGTTTTACAAAGAACTTTGTAAAATCTACGAAGAAGCAGGGGCTGATCTAATAACTTTCCACGAGATGGGCGCTTCAGCAGATAACATTTCACCAAAATACTTTAGAGAATTCATATTACCTTACAACCAAGAAATAGTCAAGGATATTAAGGTACCTGTTATTATGAATGTTTGCGGTCTTGCCGCGGGCATCGTAGGAGCTATGGTTGAGACAGGTGCTACCGCTGTGGCTATCGATGAGAGGACGAAGATTACAGGTGCTATAGAGGAACGCGATGCAGTGAATCCGAATATCCCGATAATGGGTAACTTACCTGCCCAAACGATCTTGTGGAAAGGCCCCGTTGAGAAGATACAACAAGCAGTGCAGATGGTTATTAATACAGGGATTGACATCGTGGCACCAGGGTGTGACTTCTGGCTACAAACACCCACAGAACATGTATGTGCCTTTGTGGACGCTGTAAAAGAGTTCGGAAAATTAAAGTAAAGTTAAACGTTGTATTAAAATATCCTAAACTGCCATTCTTCTTTTTATTAATTTTAATTATTAATTAAGGGAGTTATTTTAGTCTTCCCTTCCTTTTTCTTTCTTTTTTTGATGGACTTGAATTAAAAATTAATTTTAATTTTCAAAAAAAGGAAAAAAGGAGTTTTTATAAAAATGAAGAAAAAAGAAGGAGATAAAAAATAAGTATTAAACACTAATGAAATCAGTTGACTGATTTCTTTTTGCTACTATACGAACCCTTAATCGTTTTTTTAACCGTTTTCAGTCGTTTTATCTGCTTATACTCTTCTTCTCTTTAATGGTATAAAGATATGTCTTAAAACCTAAATTAGCTTTCTTTCGTTTCTTTTAACGCTTCTTCAACAGCCTTTTGAGCAGCTTTTCTGATTTTTTGTAACCGACTACGGGAAATACCGCTTTTCTCCGCTATCTTGTCCAAGTCCCCTTCTAAAAGGTCTTTTGTAGAGGTAATACCCGCATTGTTAAGCTTCTCAAGCCTGACTTTTCCCACACCTTTCACACTACCCAATTCAACAAGCTCTGCTGCTTCCTTTAATTCCTCTTCTACCACTAACGCCTCTTCTTCTTCCTCTTCCTCTTCTACCACTAACGCCTCTTCTTCTTCCTCTTCCTCTTCTACCACTAACGCCTCTTCTTCTTCCTCTTCCTCTTCTACCACTAACGCCTCTTCTTCTTCCTCTTCCT